>CACLGU010000022.1 GCA_902606505.1 uncultured Prochlorococcus sp. | reverse complement strand
AACCTAAGTAATACGCTTAATAATGAAGTTTTTCTAAAAAGAGAAGATCTTCAAGATGTATTTTCATTTAAAATAAGAGGTGCATATAACAAGATGAGTAAGCTAAGCAAATCACAGCTTACTCAGGGAGTAATTACTTCAAGTGCTGGTAATCATGCTCAAGGAGTTGCACTTAGTGCTCTTAAGTTAAATTGCCAAGCAACTATATTAATGCCCATTACAACACCTCTAGTAAAAGTTAATGCAGTAAAAAATTTAAAAGCAAAAGTTATATTATTCGGAGATAATTATGATGAGACTTACAAAGAGGCAATAAGGATTAGCCAAGAAAGCAATTTATGTTTTATTCATCCATTTGATGATCCAGATGTAATAGCAGGTCAAGGAACTATAGCAATTGAAATTGAACAGCAACTAAAGGAAAAACCTTATGCAATATATATTGCTGTTGGTGGCGGTGGATTGATATCAGGAATATCTTTATACATTAAAAAAATATGGCCTGAAGTTAAAATAATTGGCGTAGAGCCTGAAGACGCAGACGCTATGACAAAATCCTTGGAACAATCCAAAATTGTGGAATTATCTTCTGTCGGTCAATTTGCAGATGGAGTGGCGGTTAAAAAAATTGGTAAAAATACATTTAATATTGGAAGAAAATATATAGATAAGATGATAAGGGTTAATACCGATGAAATATGTGCTGCTATAAAAGATGTTTTTGAGGATACTAGATCAATACTAGAACCAGCAGGAGCATTATCAATTGCAGGAATGAAAAAAGATATTTTAAATTCGAATCATTCAAATAAAAAAATGGTTGCGATTGCATGTGGTGCGAATATGAATTTTGAGCGGCTTAGATTTGTAGCAGAAAGAGCAGAACTAGGAGAGTGTAAAGAAGTAATGATGGCAGTTGAAATTCCGGAACATGCCGGCAGTTTAATTGATTTTTGCAAATTACTTGATAATAGAAGCTTAACTGAATTTAGCTATAGAATGTCGAATTCTTATAATGCTCAGATCTTTGTAGGAGTTGAAGTCTATGGATTAGATGATAAAAAAAATCTTTTAAATAAATTTAGAAATTCGCAATACACATTTATTGATATAAGTGATGATGAATTATCTAAAAATCATCTAAGACATATGGTAGGAGGAAGATTACCAAGGAATTTTAAAGAAATGAATAATAGAAACTTTGTTGAGCTTTTATACAGATTTGAGTTTCCTGAAAGACCTGGAGCATTAATAAATTTTTTAAATAATATGAAATCTGATTGGTCAATAAGCGTATTTCACTATAGGAATTATGGTGCTGATGTTGGGAAAATAGTTATTGGAGTTTTAATAGATAGAAATGAAATTCTAGAATGGAATAAATTTATAAGAATTCTAGGCTATAAATTCTGGGATGAGACCCAAAACGATACATATAAATTATTCCTAGGTGCAACAGATTAAATATAGGGTAAATTAGGAAAGATTTCGGTAATTAAAATCAATCAATCTGATCTAAATACCACGCCAATATCTGATATAGATCTAGTTACTAAAGTTGAAGCTGTTCTATATTTGAAAGGCAGACCAATCACAAAAAAGGATCTCTCAGAAATTACTAATTCTGATATCAACTCAATAAATGATGCAATTAAAGATCTAAAAAATAAATACTCTAATCCCAACTCAGCTATTGAATTAAATGCTGTTAATAACAGTTTTTCTCTCGAACTGAAATCTAGTCTTAATGAATTTGTAGATGATTTACTTCCTTCTGATTTGAAAACATCCGAACTAAGGACATTGGCTACTATTGCTATCAAAAAAAAGATCCTGCAATCGGATCTTATACTTCTTCGAGGTTCAGGAGCTTATGATCATATTAAAGAATTATTAGAAAAGAAATTTATCGTCAAACGTAAGCAAAAAGATGGTAGATCATATTGGTTATCATTATCAGAAAAGTTTTTTCAAACTTTTGCTGTAAGTAACGAATATATCTCAAATATAGGAAGCAATAATAATAAGCAGCAATAATAAGTAAATGTTAGAATATATTAAATTCCGAAAAGATAATGTTATCTGAGATTTTTGCAGTTCTGGGCCAAACTTTATCAATTTATTCTTTCATATTGATAATAAGAATTTTACTTACATGGTTTCCCGGGATAGATTGGAGTAACGGTGTTTTATCTGCATTAACTTCTATTACAGATCCTTATTTAAATATTTTTAGAGGTATTATCCCTCCAATAGGTGGATTTGATATTTCATCTTTATTAGCTTTTTTACTTTTAAATGTTATTCAAAATTTAATTACAAATCTCCAGTATGCCAGCTTAGGTTATAGCTGAATTTATCTATCATCTCCAGAACCTCTTATCTTCCCTTTAGCAGCTCTTAATTTTAATTTTGCAAGGTTTTCTAATGCAACATCTTCTAAATTGAAATTTAATTCTGTACAAAGATTTGATATATACCACAAAACATCTCCTAACTCTTTTTTAATACCTAATTTCGATTCGTTATCAAATATTCCATTATTATCTCTTATGACCTTTTTTACTTTTTCTGCCACCTCACCAGCCTCTCCAACTAAACCAAGAGTTGGATAAATATTATTTGAGCCTAAATCTGGATATTGTGCTGTTTCTCTAGCTTTTTTCTGATAAGTTTTAAAATCCATGACTTAAATAACTAACTTTGGGTATGGTAAATTTATTTATATCTAGCAATATTATCTATATATGTCGAATATTGATTTAAAAAGAAGAACAAAAATAGTAGCAACTATTGGCCCTGCAACTCAATCTGAAGAGATAATTACAGATTTAATTAAAGCTGGAGTAACAACATTCAGATTAAATTTTTCACATGGAGATCATAAAGATCATGCTGAGAGGATAAAAACTATCAGGGAAGTATCAAAAAAATTAGATATAGATATTGGAATATTGCAAGACCTTCAAGGACCTAAAATACGATTAGGGCGCTTTAAAGATGGGCCAGTAAAAGTTAAAAAAGGCGATAAATTCACCCTTACATCAAATGAAGTCGAATGTACAAATGCTATTGCAAATGTAACCTACGACAAACTTTCTCAAGAAGTTATCGAAGGGAAAAGAATACTATTAGATGATGGAAAAATAGAAATGATTGTAGAAAAAGTTGATATAAAAGCTAATAATTTGGAGTGCATGGTAACTGTAGGAGGTGTTCTTTCAAATAATAAAGGTGTTAATTTTCCAGATGTTCAATTATCAGTAAAAGCTTTGACAGAAAAAGATAAGGAGGATTTAAAATTTGGTCTATCTGAAGGAGTTGATTGGATTGCCCTAAGTTTCGTAAGAAATCCATCCGATATAAACGAGATAAAGGATTTAATAAATAAAAATGGACATTCAACACCTGTAGTCGCAAAAATAGAAAAATTTGAAGCGATTGATCAAATTGATACAGTATTACCTTTATGTGATGGGGTTATGGTTGCAAGGGGTGATTTAGGAGTAGAAATGCCTGCTGAAGAAGTTCCTCTTTTACAAAAGGAATTAATAAGAAAAGCTAACACTTTAGGTATCCCAATAATTACAGCGACTCAAATGCTTGACTCTATGGCTTCGAATCCAAGACCAACAAGGGCCGAAGTTAGTGATGTTGCAAATGCAATTCTGGATGGGACAGATGCTGTAATGCTTTCAAATGAAACTGCAGTTGGCGATTATCCTGTAGAGGCAGTAGAAACGATGGCAACTATAGCAAGAAGAATTGAAAGGGATTATCCACTAAAAGCTATTGAGAGCCACTTACCTAGTACCATCCCAAATGCTATTAGTGCAGCAGTAAGTAATATAGCTAGACAACTTGATGCAGGAGCTATAATCCCTTTAACAAAATCAGGCTCTACCGCTCGAAATGTAAGTAAGTTCAGACCACCAACACCTATCTTGGCAACAACCACAGAAAGAAGTGTAGCTAGAAGATTGCAGCTAGTTTGGGGAGTTACTCCAATAGTTGTTAAAAATGATGAAAGAACAGCAAAAACTTTTAGTTTAGCTATGCAAATTGCTCAGGAGATGGGGATCCTAAATCAAGGAGATTTAGTAGTACAAACAGCAGGTACTTTAACTGGAATTAGCGGCTCTACAGATTTGATAAAAGTCGGTTTAGTAAGAAAGATCGTATCTAGAGGAATTTCAATAGGGGAAATCGGTGTTACAGGTAAAGCAAGAATAATAAAAAATAATCTAGACATGTCATTAATTTGTCCAGGAGAAATATTATTTGTTCCTGAAGAATTAATGAAAAATATTCCACTTAGTAAAAATATTGCGGGCATTGTTACGAACCAAAATGTAAATGATGTTTATGCTTTGTTTAACAAAAATAGTAAAAAGATTTCTACAATTTGTAATTTAGAAAATATAGATAATCATCAAATCAGTAATGGCGACCTTATTACACTCCAGCTTAATGAAGGTGTTATATACATGGGACAAATTGAAGATGATGATGCATTAGATAAATATAAATATGTCTAGAAATATCTCAATTAAAGAAGCCTTAGGCATGGCCACAAAAACCTTAGCTTCGAACAAATTGCGAAGTTCGTTAACAATGCTTGGGATTATTATAGGAAATGCATCAGTTATTACACTTGTTGGACTTGGAAGAGGTGCTCAAACATTAGCAAAAAACCAATTAAGTAATTTAGGTGCAAATGTTTTATTCATTGTTCCTGGAAATAATGACACAAGAAGAAGAGGTATTTCATTTCCTAAAAACCTAGTTTTAGAAGATGCAGTAGCAATAAGCAATCAAGTCCCATCAGTTAAAAAAGTTGCTCCTCAAATCTCTGCTAACGAAATAGTACAATCAAATTCTAAAAGCCTTAATATATCAATTGCTGGAGTTACTCCTGAATTTCTTGAAGTAAGAAGCTTTGAAGTAGATAAGGGACGATTTTTATCTAAAAGTGATGTTAATAGTGCAAGAAGTTTTGTTGTAATAGGTCCTGATCTTAAAGACGAATTTTTCAAAGATAAAACTGCATCACTTGGGGAAAAAATTAGAATTAAAGATCATACTTATGAAATTATCGGAATATTAAAACCAAAAGGTGCAGTATTTGGAAGTAATCAAGACAAAAATGCTTATATTCCATTAACCACCATGGTAAATAGAATTACTGGGAAGGACCCTACTTATGGTGTAAGTTTAAGCTTCATTAGCGTGGAAGCGATAAATAAAAATGCAACTAGTGCCGCAAAATTCCAAATTACAAACTTATTAAGGCAAAGACATAAAATAATAAGAGATGATGACTTTGCAGTAAGGTCGCAAGAAGATGCATTGAATATAGTTACCAACATAACAAGTGGGTTAACTTTCTTATTGGCGGGTATTGGGGCAGTATCTTTAGTTGTTGGAGGAATAGGAATCATGAATATTATGCTAGTTTCTGTAAGTGAAAGGACTGAAGAGATTGGTCTTAGAAAAGCTATAGGAGCTAAACAGTCAGATATATTAATTCAATTTTTAATTGAGGCATTGATTTTATCTACAATTGGAGGATTAATAGGTACAACAACAGGATTATCAGGTGTTTTTCTTTTGTCTTTGATAACTCCTCTTCCTGCATCTGTAGGAGTTACAACAACTTTTTCCACCATGATCATTTCAGGATCAATCGGTTTAATCTTTGGCGTTTTACCTGCAAAGAGAGCTTCTAAACTAGATCCCATTGTTGCCTTGAGAAGTTTATAAATAAAATTTATAATAATGCTCAATTTTTATAAATTAATTGAGATACTGGTAAGTCTTCAATCACTTGTAATATCAACAATGCTACCTGTTTATATTCCACTACCATTTGTCGATGGATCTAATAATAGTTTTGAGATGCCTATCACATGGCAAATTCCAACTATAATTTTACTAACACTTATATTTCATAAAAAAGTAGTTTTCAGAGCATTTTCTATATATATAATTTTAGGGTTATTTATAGCCCCAGTTTTTCATCAAGGAGGCTCAATAGGATATTTACTCACTCCAAATTTTGGTTATTTATTAGGTTTATATCCATTAATCAAAATAATTGATAATTTAAATACAAGAAATAAAATAAATATTGGCAACTTTTTAAAAAATGGATTCTTAGCAATATGTGCTATGCATTTGACTGGAATATTTTACAACCTTTTACAAGTTATATTTTACAGTCAATTAGATATATTTTTATATAATTTAGGGAAATACTCAGTAGGTAAAATTGGATATCATTTTTTAACGCTTTTTCCATTATTACTACTTATTAAACCTATCAAAAGTTTAAAACATAGCAAATAATGATTACTAAAGTACAAACAAAGTTATATTTTTTATCCTTAAGTATTTTTATTATTCTAATAGACCAATTTACGAAATATTTAATGTTTTATAATTATAAAAAATTTATAAATAAAGATTTTCTTTTATTTAGATTAGACTTTGTTAAAAATTACGGAGCAGCATTTAACATATTTAGTGGTAATAGAATATTTTTATCTTTAATAAGTATTATTTTTTCAATATTACTTATTTATTTAATATTAAGGAAAAATACTTTAAACCAAATTGACATTATTGCTTATAGCTTTATTCTAGGCGGAGCTGTTGGTAATGGTATAGATAGAATTTTTAAAGGTTTTGTGGTTGATTTTATAAATTTAAATATTATAAATTTTCCGGTATTTAATATTGCTGATATATCTATTAATGTTGGGTTTATTTTTTTACTGTATAGAATTTTTAAAAACAAACAATAATATGAATTACTTGAAATTAAAATATATAAAATATATTATTCTTATTTTATTTATATATATTTTATTTTCGATATTAATAAGGACAGTAAATATTTATACAATTTTATTTCTAATAATAGTTATATATATCTGTTACAACATTGATAAAAAACTTTTTAAAAAAATAGTTTATAAAGTTATTTACAAAAATAAAAAAAATACGCTTTCATTCAAAAATACATATGGTGCTGCCAAGATAAGTTTGGAAGGGATCGAGAAAATTAATAAAAAAATTAACGATAAAGTAAAAGTTGAATTGTTAAATCACCAAAAAAATAAACTTGAGGCACAATTAAAAACAGGAGATTATAACGTTACTCTTTTTGGAGCAGGTTCCTCAGGAAAAACATCTATAGCAAGATCATTATTGAAAAATATTGTCGGACAAACATCAGCAAAAATAGGTACAACAAAGCAAATTAATAGTTATAAAATTCGTATCCCAATCTTAAAAAGAAACATTAATATTGTGGATACTCCAGGTTTATTTGAACCATCTAATTTAGGAGAACAAAGAGAAAAAGCAACAATCATACAAGCATCAAATTCTGATTTAGTTCTTTTTGTCTTAGATCAGGACATAAATAAATACGAAAACTATTTAATTAAGGAATTATTGAAAATAGGAAAAAAAATAATAGTAGTTCTTAATAAATGTGATTTGAGGTCTAGAGATGAAAATAACCTCATCAAAGAAAATATAATTTCTATAACTTCTGCTAGAAAAAATAGAATTTCAGTTGTTCAAACAATTGCGGTACCTCAAAAATCTCCCTATATAAAATCAGATACTTTAAATTTAGTCCCAGAGGTAGGAAGTTTATTTAGAGAAATAATTGAAACGCTCGATAATAATGGTGAAGAATTATTGGCGGATAATATTCTTTTTCGCTCAAAAAAGTTAGGTATTAGAAGTAAAAATTTCGTGCAAGAACAAAGATATTTAATGTCAAATAAAGTGATTAATAAATATATGTGGATAACAGGAGGAGTAATACTAGTTAACCCTCTACCAGCTGTTGATTTCCTAACTACTACCTCCGTAAACCTACAAATGATAATGGAATTATCAAAAATATACGAAATAAAGCTTACAAAAAAAGATGCAAAAGATTTGGCGACAGCACTGTTAAGCGCATTGGCTAAACAAGGAATATTAAAAGGGGGTCTTGCCATTATTTCTCCTGCTTTAGCTACAAGCTTGACTAAAATGATATTATCTAAATCTATACAATCAGTTACCGCAGGCTGGTTAATAAGAATAGTAGGACTAAGTTTGATTGAATATTTTAAAAATGGGCAAGATTGGGGAGATGGGGGAATTCAAGAAGTAGTAGATAAGATTTATAGAATAAGTAAGAGAGAGGATATTTTAAACAATTTCGTAAAAGAAGCCATTTCAAAAATTGAAATGAAAAAGTATTTTAAATCAAATAAAAGTTTGCCTCCATTTACTATGTAAAATTAGTTAATTGATCATTAAGAAAAGTTCTGAAATCAAAGATAGTTATTAAGAGTAAGTAAGCAATACAAATAGCTATAGATAAAAACCCTGTTACTATTGCAATAATTTTTGGTCTACCCATATTCATAAGTTAAGCATCTAAAAGTCTCAAAAGTTCTTCAATATGAAATTCTTTTGTATTGTAATTTCCCATGACAACCCGTAAAAAATATTTACCTTTAAATTTTGGTCTAGAAAGCATAAAATTATTGTTAATTAGTTCATTAACTTTAGTTTGAGTCCATGCATCAGAGTCTTTTGGGTCAAGTTTCTTTGGTAAGAATGATACTATATGAAGAGGACCTGAATATATATCAAATTTATTTTTACTAATATTTTTTATAAAAAAATCTTTTCTTTTAATTGATGATTTTAAAATATTTTCTACTCCATTCAGACCTAAAAAACGTAATCCAAGCCACAGTTTAATAACCTCTGCAGGTCTAGAGCCTTGTATTCCTATTTCTCCTCTATTAAAGATATTTTCTTTAGATGATAGGTAAGGAAGTCCAGTAGAAAATGTATTTTCTAAAGTACTCATTTCTGAAACTAATAACAAAGATGATGTCTTTGTAATGCCAATTATTTTTTGAGGATTTATTGTTATGGAATTAGCCTGATTAATATTATTTAAACCTTCTATTGGAATAGAAGTTATGGCAAAAATGCCTCCAATGGAGCCATCGATATGAAGCCAAATATTTCTTTCTTTGCATATTTCACTTATGTCTTTAATAGGATCAATTGCTCCTCTTACAGTTGTGCCTAGAGTGGCAACAATAGCAAATATTTTTTTATCATCAATAAAACATTTATTTATAGTTTTTCTAAGATTTTGTATATCAATACTGCCGTTATTATCAGTTTTAATCCTGATAAGATTTGCTTCATCAAGACCCATTATTCTTATACATTTAATAAAGGAGGAATGAGCATCTTCACTAACAAGTAATACAGAATTAGGATCTGAACCTAATCCAGAATTATATCTAGCTGCTATCAGTGCATTCAAATTACTTAAAGTACCTCCGCTAGCTGCTATGCCTCCTGAAGAATCATTAAACCCTATTTTCTTTGCAAACCATTGGCATAATGATTCTTCAAGCAAAGTAATACTTGGAGACAACTCGTAAGCAAGAAGATTATTATTTAAACCAGCAGCAATTAAATCGCCTAAAATAGAAAAAATCAAAGGTGGAGGATCCAGATGAGCTAATGAGCCGGGATGAACTGGATTAAAAGAATTATTTAGTAGGGATTGAATATCAGAAAATAAATCTTCTGTAGAATTACCCTCCTCATCAGGCATTAAGCACTTGAAATTCTCATCAAATGGTAATGGACCATATTTATCGGCTTTAGAGAACCATTCACAAAGAATTTGAGTTGTTTTATTTAAGAGAGTAATTAAGTTATCGTTAGTCCCTAAATAGGAAGGGAAGTATTTATCTTTTTTATTAATTAAATCTTCAGTCATCAGATAAGATATCTATTAATAAGTTTATTATTAATATTGGTAAATGAGGTATATTTTTGAAAATGTAAATAGTAATTATGATGAACAGAAAGGAATAAATATTTTAAAATACACAAGATGGATGAACTCTATTTTAAGAAGATCAGAAGAAATTGGAAAAGTTGAGTTACCAATCTGTTCAATAATTTTAGATGAGAGAGGAAGATGTATTGGAAGAGGAGTTAACAGTAGAAATATAAATAATGATCCATTAGGTCATGCTGAAATTATGGCGCTAAGGCAGGCATCTCTAATAAAAAATGATTGGAGATTTAATGAATGTATTATCATCACAAATTTAGAACCATGTACCATGTGTGCTTCGGCACTTATTCAAGCAAGGATGGGTAAAGTTGTTTTTGGTGCCTACGATAAGAAAAGAGGTGGATTAGGCGGCTCAATTGACTTATCAAAACATAAAAGTTCTCATCACAAAATGGAAATCGTAGGAGGTATTTTAGAAGACGAATGCAGTAAAATTTTGCAATTATGGTTTAAAAAGTTGAGGACTCAAAAATAGCATATTTTTTTAACTCAGTATCAAATAGGTTTAATAATCTGTCTACATTCTCCTCACTTGAGTTAAAGCCCATTAATCCTATGCGCCATACCTTGCCAGATAATTCTCCAAGTCCATTTCCTATTTCTATTCCAAAGTTTCTTAAAAGATGATTTCTAAAACCATCTCCATCAACTGCAGGTGGGATCTTAACTGTTGTAAGAGTTGGCAATCGATAATCCTCTGAGACATGTAATTCCATTCCTAGACTTTCTAAACCTTTCCAAAGTTTCTTTGCATTAGTATTATGTCTAAACCAAACATTCTCTAAACCTTCATTTGCAATTAATCGTAAACCTTCTCGAATAGCAAAATTCATATTTACAGGAGCAGTATGATGGTAAACGCGATCAGAACCCCAATATTTATTTAAAAGAGATAAATCTAAATACCAGTTAGGAACTTTTGTTTTTCTTGAACTTAGTTTATCTTCAGCTCTCTTATTCATTGTAAAAGGACTTAGTCCAGGCGGGCAGCTTAATCCTTTCTGGCTACAACTATACGCTAAATCTATTTTCCATTCATCTATCAATAGTTCTAGAGCCCCAAGGGAAGTAACTGCGTCAACTAAAAACAAGCAGTTATTTTTTCTACATAAATCACCAATCCCATCAAGAGGTTGTAAAACTCCACTAGATGTTTCAGCGTGAACAATTGCAAATATAGCTGGTTTTTTAGTCTCTATTTCATATTTAATTTCTTCATAAGAAAAGGATTCACCCCAAGGTTTTTCCATAACAGATACATCTGCTCTATATCTAGTTGCCATGTCAACTAATCTATCTCCAAAATATCCTTTTTTAGCGATAAGAATTTTTTCTCCTTCCTCTATAAAATTAGCTATTGAAGCTTCCATAGCTGCACTACCAGTGCCACTCATTGGAAGTGTAAGACGGTTATTGCACTGCCACGTATACCTTAAAAGTTGCTGTACCTCAGACATCAATGAGATATATGCTTCATCTAAGTGACCAATTGGATTTAAGGAAAGAGCATCTAGAACTTCTGGATGTGCATTTGAAGGTCCAGGTCCTAATAAAAGTCTCGAGGGAACATAAGTCTTTGAAAAATGAGATAAATTCTCTTTATTTAAAGCCGGAATAAGTTTTGCTTCTGTCAAAGAATTACATTGAATTACTTTTAAATTAAACTAATATCGTCTCTAAAGCGATATTTTTTTATAGAAATTAATTCAATTTAAATAATTAAGTAAATAATTATTAAAGTTATGACTTGAAACACTGAAAGAAGACGTCTAGTGTTGAAAAAAGTGACGGTTGATACATAATAAGAATCATCAAGTTATTAATTTCATATAAGGTATCTCAATAGTTATGTCTAAGTCTCCACAAGATGTTTTAAGTCAAATTAAAGATGAAGGAATTGAACTCATCGATTTAAAATTCACTGACATCCATGGTAAATGGCAACATTTAACTCTTACATCAGACATGATAGAAGAGGACTCATTTACAGAAGGTCTAGCATTTGACGGTTCATCAATAAGAGGTTGGAAAGCAATTAATGCTTCGGATATGTCAATGGTGCCCGATGCAAGTACAGCTTGGATAGATCCTTTTTATAAACATAAAACCCTAAGTATGATTTGCTCTATTCAAGAGCCTAGAAGCGGAGAGCCTTATGATAGGTGTCCAAGAGCTTTAGCCCAAAAGGCATTAAAATATTTAGATTCAACTGGTATAGCTGATACTGCATTTTTTGGACCTGAACCAGAATTCTTTTTATTTGATGATGTTAGATATGACTCTAAAGAAGGAGGTTGTTTTTATAGTGTAGATACTATTGAAGCGCCATGGAATACAGGGAGAATTGAAGAAGGGGGAAACTTAGGATACAAAATACAATACAAAGAAGGATATTTTCCAGTAGCTCCTAATGATACTGCGCAAGATATCAGATCTGAGATGCTTCTCCTTATGGGTGAATTAGGTATTCCCACAGAGAAACATCACCATGAAGTTGCTGGTGCTGGCCAACACGAGCTAGGAATGAAATTTGATTCGCTAATAAATGCTGCTGATAACGTTATGACTTATAAATACGTTGTCAGAAATGTTGCAAAAAAATATGGTAAAACTGCAACATTTATGCCCAAGCCTGTTTTTAACGATAACGGAACCGGTATGCATGTTCACCAAAGTTTATGGAAGAGTGGACAGCCACTATTTTTTGGTGAAGGTGCATATGCAAATTTATCTCAAACAGCAAGATGGTACATCGGAGGCATACTTAAACATGCTCCATCATTCTTAGCATTTACTAACCCAACTACAAATAGTTATAAAAGATTGGTTCCAGGATTCGAAGCACCTGTAAATCTAGTTTATTCTGAGGGTAATAGATCAGCTGCAGTAAGAATACCTTTAACAGGTCCAAGTCCTAAAGCCAAAAGATTAGAATTCAGATCAGGTGACGCTCTTGCGAATCCTTACTTAGCATTTTCTGTAATGATGCTTGCTGGTATTGATGGAATTAAAAATCAAATTGATCCTGGTGATGGAGTTGATGTAGATTTATTTGAACTTCCAGCTGATGAACTAGCCAAAATTGATACAGTACCTTCATCTCTAAATGACTCACTTAATGCGCTAAAAGCAGATAAGGACTATCTATTAGCTGGTGGAGTATTTACAGAAGATTTTATTGATAACTTTATCGATATAAAATACGAAGAGGTACAACAATTAAGACAAAGGCCTCATCCACATGAATTCTTCATGTATTACGATGCATAATTAAAAGATCACACTAGTTTAAATTAATCAATTTGAGAAATATCACAAAATATTCTCAAATTGATTTTTTTTTTGTTGAAATATATATATATAAATTGAAAAATGTCTAGGGATTCTATTTCAAAAATTGCATATAAAACGCTACAACAAAGTAAAAGCATTGCAGGTTTTGCTCACAAGCAGATCAGTTCAAGATTAATGAATTTTATTCTTCCAGATTCGAAGCTTGAAAATTTTGATATAGATAAGGATCTACTAATACAAATCCAATATTCAATGGATATTTTAAGAGAAGAAGATTGGAATGATGCAGAAAAAAATATATATCCCAAAAAATTATTGTTTGATGAGCCATGGCTTAGATATCTAACTCAATATCCCAAAATTTGGCTAGATATGCCTAATACATGGGATAGACGCAGAAAACAAAACTTTGATGATCTTCCAAAATCAATTGATAAAGATAATTATCCCCAGTATTACTTGAGAAATTTTCATCATCAAACAGATGGTTATTTATCAGATTTTTCAGCTAGCATTTATGACCTACAAGTAGAGATACTTTTCAACGGAAGTGCTGACTCAATGAGGAGAAGAATTATTAAGCCAATAAAAGAAGGACTTAAAATTTTTAGCGATAGAAAAAAAAGTTCTATTAAAATACTGGATTTAGCTACAGGTTCAGGAAGAACATTAAAACAATTAAGAGCCGCATTTCCTAAAGAAAAAATTACAGGAATTGATTTATCTGATTCATACCTAAAAGAGGCAAGTAGATATATTTCAGATTTAGATGGAGATTTAATTCAGTTAATAAAAGGTAATGCAGAAGAATTACCCTTTGAAAATGATAGTTTTCAATGCATTTCTTGTGTTTACTTATTTCATGAATTACCTAGAACAATTAGAGCTAAAGTATTAAATGAAATTTTTAGAGTACTTGAACCTAGGGGGATATTAGTACTAGCTGATTCAATTCAAATAAGTGATTCACCTGACTTTACATCCGTAATGGAAAACTTCTATAAATCATTTCATGAGCCTTTTTATTGTGATTACATAAAAGAGGATATAGATTCTAAATTAGAGGAAGTAGGGTTTAAAGATGTAAAATCAAATTCCTTTTTTATGACTAAAGTATGGTCTGCTGTAAAGTAAATAAAAAATTCTATGACCTATTGGGATAAAGATACTATTCAGCTTGTTCAAAGTCTTAATCAAAAATTAAAGATTGATCATTCTAAATGGCATAAAGATAAAGGAAATAAATATAAACGATCTGCAGAACTAATTTCGGCGGGATTATGCCATTTAATTATTTCTTGTAATGAGAAGGAAACTATTGAGTATATAGAAGAAAGTATTAAATGGTTAAAAGAAATAAACGTAGATCAACCATGCCCTAGCAAAAATCACCTTTTTAAAGCTAACTGAAGTCTATTACCTTTACTACTCCATCTAATATCATCAAAACATTCATTAATAATGTATAGTCCACGGCCATTTACACTACTTATTTTTTTTGGTAATTTATAGTCTCTTTTTTTTATTTCTAAACCATTACCTTGATCTTGAATTTGCCAAACACACCAATTAGGAGTAATTATTCTTCTTACTCTAATATTTTTTTTAGGATCTAATTTATTTCCATGTTTTACTGCGTTAACAAGAGCTTCATGTAAACCAAGTTTTATAAGATAGCTTGATTGAGAATTATTAATAGGTTCTAATAATTGATCGACAAATTCATTTAACTGTAATGATGATTCGAATTCGTAGTTTGACCAGTTAATCTTTGATCTTTTAAAAAATTTTTTTAAAATATTTTTGCCCCGAAATAAGGACATAATAATATTTTGATACTTTCTTAATCTTAACTTATTAAATGCCTCATTTTAAAGAATATTATTATGTCTCTCTGCAATGGCAGGATGCCGTAGGATGGAGTCCATAAGTCTTACTCCTCTTAGTTGATTTATTAAAGGCATATGTCCATCAGGAGCATCCAATGACCAGCAAAAAGATCCAGGATATCTAGTCCATAAGCCCTCTTTTTTCCAACCTATTTTCGGCCACATTAATTCATATTTTTTCTCTACTGATTTTAATATTTTTGCCTGAATTGAAAATCCAAATCTACCATTAGAATAAATAGTCCATAATCTATCTATTGTTTCTAGATCTTTACCTGACATATTCCTAACTTCACTATAGAAAACATATCCACGTTTCTCAGCTAATTTACCAGCTAATTTTCGTAAATAGGAACTTGTTAATCTATCTGCATCTTCAAATTTTTGCTCAACCAACATCAATTGCAAATCTTCATAATTAATATCAATATCTGAATATGTATTAAACCAATTATTGAATTTAGAGTTTTCAAAGAATTCAGGCTTAAATTTTTTTAAAACTTGCAATATCCAACCTGCCGCCCAATCATCTCCATCAGTATCAAAGATATCAAACAGTGAAGGGCCAAGATTAAAAATATTTTCGACTTCAGATTCTATTTTAGTTAATGTATTTATTCTTTTTCTTTGATTGGAATCTACAAATTTTTTTATCAAGACTAATGTAGCATTATTATAGTTATCTTGTTCTTTGTTATTCATTTTAAAAAATCAATCTAAAATAATAAAAACTATCCATGTATTTCAAAAGAAAAGAACTAGAGAAATTTAGAAGTTTTAAAGGACCACTTATAGATGTTAGAAGCCCGAGTGAATATTATAAAGGACACCTGCCTAATTCTATTAACATTCCACTTTTTGATAATGATGAGAGATCTATAATTGGTACGATTTATAAAAAAGAAGGAAGAAAAAAAGCAGTCATAGAGGGATTAAAATTTTTTGAAAAAAAAATCGAATTACTTCTTGATAATTTATTCATGAGTATCGAGTCGCATAAAACTATTCCTAATAAAAATAATGAATTTCTTATCAGAATATATTGCTCTAGAGGAGGAATGCGTTCACAAAGCATAGCTTGGTTACTAGAAAAATATAAATTAAATTCAATAACACTTAAGGGAGGATACAAAATATATAGAAGATGGGTAATAGATAGTTTCGCAAAAAAGTTGAATATAGTAATTATTGGAGGAAAAACAGGAACAGGGAAAACAAAATTATTATCATTACTAGAGAAATATAAATATCAAACTATTGATCTTGAAGGATTTGCTTGTCATAGAGGGAGTACATTTGGAGGTTTAGGAATGAAAGAACAACCTTCAAATGAACAATTTGAAAATTTAATTGCAGAAAAATTAAATTCTTTTAAATGCTCTAATAATATTTTTGTAGAAGCTGAAAGTGCAAATATAGGTAAATGCAAAATTCCTCATGAATTCTTCAAACAGATGAAACATTCTAGGAGAATAGAAATTTTAAGAAGCGAATCTAACAGATTAGATGAATTGATAGACACTTATAGTGTTTTTAAGAAAGAGGAACTCCAAGAATCTGTATTAAGGATAAAAAAAAGATTAGGACCGCAAAGAACAAAAATAGCTCTGGAATCAATAAATAATGAGAAATGGGACATAGTTTGCAAATCAGTTCTCGATTATTACGATAAGTGCTATGAGTATGAAAAGGTTGGCAAAACAAATATAAAATCATTAGATTTAACCGACAAAAAATATGATGAAAGGATTCTAGAGTTAATAAATAATGTTTTATAAAATAATTACAAACGAATGTAAAAAATATTTCCTAAAATAAAAAATTATTAACTGAATTTTATGACAGCAAATAAAACTGCAAAAATACAATTTTATGAGGGAACTGATGAACCCGTAGTGCCTGAAATAAGATTGACTAGGAGTAAAGATGGTACCACTGGCCAAGCATTATTTTTATTCGAAAAACCTCAGGCATTATCTTCAATTACAGAAGGTGAAATCACAGGTATGCGTTTAATTGATTCAGAAGGTGAAATACTAACTAGGGAAGTTAAAGTAAAGTTTGTTGATGGAGAACCAATATTTTTAGAAGCAATTTATATTTGGAAGAACACATCAGACTTTGATAGATTTATGAGATTTGCAAATAGTTATGCCAAATCAAATGGATTAGGATATTCTGAAAAGAAGTAGGATATTTTGAAAATTGAGTAGTTCATCATATTTCAAATTAGTAGTTATATTAATCACTTCTTTAATAATATGGACTTTAAGGGATTTTCTCCTACTAATAATTTGTTCTTTAGTAATTTCAAATATTGTATGTAATTTGTGTAATCACATGCAAAAGGGATTAAAAATTCATCGATCACTTTCTTTGTTTCTTGTATTAACTGTTATATCAGTAATAGTATTTACAATTTTTATTCTTGTATTACCTCCGTTCATAAAAGAATTAAATGAAATACTAGTTGATATTCCAAATGGTTTATCAAAAATAAATATTTTGATTAATACAAATCTGAACAAACTTAATAACCTATTTTATGGCGAAAGATCAGAAAACGTTATAGACATATTCAATCTTATAAATAATGTAGTTACCATTCCAGATGTATCAACTATTGCAAAAGCTATTCAAGAAAGTTTTAAGAATTTAATAAATATAGCGGGTAATCTGGGTTCAGGTCTTTTGAAATTAATATTCGTATTAGCTGTTAGTTTGATGATTTCTATTGAACCAAAGCAATATAAAGAAAATATACTTCTATTAATACCAAAAAATTACCGTAACAAATTTAGAAATATTCTGGAAAAATGCAATATTGCATTAGCAAATTGGACCTTTTCTATGGTCATAAGTTCATTATCAGTAGGTTTATTATCCTTAATAGTTTTATCTATATTAGATGTCAAGTATGTTGTCTCAAATGCTTTAATAGCAATGGTTCTTAATGTAATTCCAAATATAGGTCCAGTTATAAGTGGTATATTTCCAATCTCAATTGCACTACTAGATAATTTTTGGAAGCCACTGGCCGTATTAGGAGCATATGTAATCATACAAAATATTGAAAGTTATATAATAATGCCATCTATAATGAAGAAAAAAGCAAACTTACTCCCTGGGCTAACATTAATCTCACAATTTGGATTTACATTCATTTTTGGTCCATTAGGCTTAATTCTATCTCTTCCATTAGCTGTAGTAATACAGGTTATAATTAAAGAATCACTTAAGGATATTTAAAAACTACTTAATTAATTTTTTATATAAATATGGATATGAAAAAAGTATAAAGATAGCTAAGGGATGTTTACCTATAGCAAAATATAATGAACTAAAAGTAAAATGATCAAATAATATTCTTAACTCAGTAGAAAGATCTATTAAAACTAAAGAAAATAAAATTATTAAATAGTAATTTAATTTCATAAAGTTTGAAGGTTAATCTCAGTCTTTCAGCAACAAAGATGGAGCCAATAAAATACTTGAATAACTTCCAACTATAATTCCTAATGATAAGGATAAGGAAAACCAAAATAGCGAGTAAGATCCAAACAAAATTATGCTTAATAAAGGGATAAGGGTTGTAACACTTGTAAACGTTGTTCTCCTAAATGATTCGTTAACTGATAATTGAATAGTTTCGTTATAGCCTTCTTTCTTTGATTTTAAATTTTCACGAATTCTATCAAAAATAACAACAGTATCATTTACAGAATAACCAGCAATAGTTAGCAAGGACACAGCAAATAAACTATTTACCTCGACAGATAATATAATTCCCAACCAAGAGAATATACCGAAAACAATAAATAAATCATGGAATAAAGCTAAGAGTGCAAATAATGCATATTTTTTATCAAATCTAATTGATATGTATAAAGATATTGCAAATAAAGAAACTAACAATGAAGTAACGCAATTAGTAAGTAATCTTTTCCCAAGCTTTGGGCCTATTAATCTTGAATCCTTGCTCTCATAATTTAGAGGTCCAACAATATTATTCAGATTATTAATAAGATTATTTGATTCTTCGATACTTAAATAAGATGTTCTTATTGAAATTAATTTATTATTATTTTGAAATTGTAATTTGATATTATTTAATACTTTATTATTTTTAGAAATCTCTCTTAAATTTTCCAAAACTGAGTCTGGGGAAAAATTAGAACATTCCGCTTCACAAAATCTTTCTATTCTTAGTTCATTTCCTCCAATAAAATCCATCCCTAAATTTATAGGTCTCTTATAAGAAGTATTAAAAGTAGAATATAAAATTCCTATAAGACTAAACAAAATAATAACAGTTGAAAAACCAATTATCTTTTTTTTATTTTTTATTAGTTCAAGGTTGTATTTCATGGGAAATTAGAAACAAAAAAATTTAATTTGAAAAATTATTCCTTGGCAGATAGAGATTTTTCTGTCTCAAAGATTGATATGTTGTAAAAAATCGCAAAATAGTTTTAGAACAACTTAATGAGGTAAACAAGCTTATTAACACTCCAATACCTAATGTTGCCGCAAAGCCCTTAACAAAATTCGTTCCTAATAAAAACAAAACAAAACAACTAAGAAGTGTTGTAATATGGCCATCAACTATCGATGAATTAGCTCTCTGAAAACCGCTATCAATAGATCTTGTAAGAGTATTACCATCATATAATTCTTCTCTAATTCTCTCAAATATTAAAATATTTGCATCAACAGCCATACCAATGCTAAGTATAAGCCCAGATATTCCCGGTAAAGTCAAAGTTACAGGAATTAGAGAATATATGGCTAAGTTAAAGAAACCATAAAGTACTAGAGAAAGAACTGAAACAAAACCTAGAATTCTATAATTAAAAATCATAAAAATACCAACAAAAATTAACCCACTAATAGCTGCATAAAGACTTTTTAAAATATTTTTTGATCCCAACAGAGCCCCTATTGTGTTAGTTTCTGCTATTTCAATTGGCAATGGCAATGAGCCTCCTTTAAGTTGAACTTCTAATTCTTTAGCATTTTCAGCACTAAAATTACCGCTTATTGTTGCTGATCCACCTGTAATCCCAGTACTAGCAAACTGATTACCAACACTGGCCTCACTTATTGATTCACCATCTAGAATGATGGCTAATAGTTGATTAGTGCCAGCAATTGACTTTGTAATTTCTGCAAACTTTTCACCTCCTAAACTACTAAAAGTTAGTAAAACTTCCCAATTACTATTTGTTTGTTCTTGTCTCCTTCCTGCGTTAATAAGATCCCTACCTGATAAATCTGTTTTAATAAATAAATTTGTGATTTCTTTATCAACATATTTTTTTATTTCAATTAACTTCCCATATAAATCATTACTAGTAGATGAGTAATTCAATTCTTGCTCTATCTCCTTAAGATCATCTTGAATAACATTTAAGAAATTATCAACATTTTGACTTTTTTCTGCAAAGGAATATTGTTCAATTAATTCTCTAACGCTCAATCTCTTTAGTTGCAGGGCTTTTAAATCTATAGATGTTCCTTCTTTTTGGATTCTAAATTCTAATAAAGCAGTCTTACCTAATACCCTTGAAGCAACTAATGGATTTTGTTCTCCTGGCAATTCTAAAATCAATTGATCTCTACCGAGGGTTTGCAAATTAGACTCAGAAACTCCTAAATTGTTAACCCGCTTATCTATAACCGAATTAACTGCTTCAAGTTCATCCCTTGTTACCTTACCTTCCTCTTTAATAATTTGTAGTGTAAGTTGAGAACCCCCTTTTAAATCCAATCCCAACTGTAAGGGATAATTTATTAATAGATAAACAGATAAAGTAAGTAGAAATATAATAAAAAAAAGCCAACCTTGCCTTCTTTTCATTGCTTATATACTCCCAGTAATTAAAGCTTCAACTTTTTCAACTATTTGATGTGGTTGGATTATTGTCAAATTCTCAAGATTTCCATTATACGGAGTCGGAATATCCTGACTAGATAATCGAATTGGTCGGGCATCAAGATCATCAAAACACTCTTCTGTTATCAAGGCAATTAATTCTGCACCAATACCTCCAGTCTTCATACATTCTTCAACAATAATTACTTTATTTGTTTTTCTTATTGATTTTGAGATGGTTTCCATATCAAATGGCTTTAAACTTATTAAATCTATTAACTCAACATCTATTCCTTTTTTTTCTAATTCTTCAACAGCCTTAAGGCAGTGATGTCTCATTCTTGAATAAGTCAATAAAGTAATATCTTTCCCTTCTTTTACAACGTCAGCCTGATCTAAAGAGCAAGTATAATCACCCTCAGGTAATTCTTCAGACAAATTGTATAGAAGAACATGTTCGAAAAATAGAACCGGATTATCATCTCTTATAGCTGCTTTCATTAAACCTTTAGCATTTGTGGGTGTACTACATGCCACAATCTTTATGCCAGGAACTGCATGAAAATATGCTTCAAGTCTTTGACTATGCTCAGCACCAAGTTGACGACCAACTCCTCCAGGTCCTCGAACTACTGCTGGTATTTTATAATTTCCGCCACTTGTATATCTAAGCATACCCATATTATTTGATATCTGATTAAAAGCTAAAAGCAAAAAACCCATATTCATTCCTTCTACTATTGGTCTTAAGCCAGTCATTGCTGCACCCACAGCCATACCCGTAAAACTATTCTCTGCAATTGGAGTATCTAAGACTCTTAACTCTCCATATTTTTCATATAAATCCTTAGTTACCTTATAAGATCCTCCATATTGACCAACATCTTCCCCCATTACGCAAACATTTACATCATTTGCCATTTCTTCATCAATTGCCTCTTTCAAAGCATTAAATAATAATGTTCCAGCCACAATTAATTACCTAATTAATCACATATATAATCCTACCACTTTGAATAATTCAACCTCCTTCAGCGAAGGTTATGAGTAGTAATATTGATAAAATCATTCCAGGCGAAAGCAAAAGAATTAAAAGGCCTAAGTCATGTAAAGACATTCAAAGAAAGTGTTTCCTTAATAATATTGGCAATTCAACTTTTCTTCACAATAAAACTGCGAATAAATACAATAAAAAGTCCTATACCTATAAAAGCAAAAGAGAAAGTTAACAAAAAAGATAATCCTATTATTAATGTATTAATACTAGAGGAAATATTTTGGACTATTTCAGAAGAATTAGATGGTTTATGTACTGAAAAATAAATTGCGATTTTATTACTCAAAAAATAAAAAAATATAAATAGTAAAAAACTTGTTAATGATCCAACAATAAAATTTAAAGGCCCTTTTTCGGGAATATTTTTTTCAATATTCTCATTACTATTCTCAGTCACAATAGATTTTTATATAAAAAAATTTAAATGAATGTTATTCCCTTTTCAAGGAAAGTGCAAACCCATGAATCGTAGCCTTTATCTTTAAATAATTTAGAATTTGCAGTTAATTCTTTTTTAGCCGTCTCTATATCTTTGAAGAGTGCAAAGCATGTAGGGCCTGATCCACTCATTGAAAATGCGAGACAATTTTTTAATTTAGAAAGTAAATATAATGCCTGCTTTACAGAATCATTTTCATTCTCAACAACTAACTGCAAATCATTTTTAATTAATAAATGTTGATTATCAAAATTTAAGTTATTTAAACCATTATCTCTTAAATTTTTTCTTATGTTCTCAATCATTTCTCTATCAGTAAGATATTGATTACAAAATCTATTACTATATTTTTTATAAGTTTCAGCTGTAGATACTGATACATTTGGATTTTTTAAAAGAATTACTCCATATTCAAAGTTTGAATCTAATTTTTCCAAAATTTCTCCTCTTCCAAAACATAATTGAATACCACCATTTATAAAAAAGGGAATATCAGATCCTAAAGTTGATGCTAATGAACATAATATTTCTGGATCTAAGTTCAAATCCCATAACTTATTAAGACCAATTAATGTTGCTGCTGCATTACTGGATCCACCAGCTAATCCTGCACCAATTGGAATATTTTTTCTTAAAAATATATTCGCACCGTAATCTATATTTGATTTTATCTTTAATAAATTTGCCGATTTAACAATTAAGTTATCATCAGATAAGCTTAAATCATTACAATCAGAATCAAGTTTAATTAAACCTTCATTATTAATTTCAAATTCTAAATAATCAGAAAGATCGATATTTTGCATAATCATTGCTAACTCGTGAAATTCATCCTCTCTTTTACCAATAACTTCAAGGTGCAAATTTATTTTGGCAGGAGATTTTATATTAATTTTCGTTTTAGCTAAATCTTGCATATAGTTAAATTTTTATTTTTTAATTTTAATACAATTTTCTGCAAGCTTAATCCATTGGTCAATTGAAATATCTTGTGGTCTTGAATTAAAACAAACTTTTGAAGATTCAGATAATTGATTTATCTCTTCATTTGAAAGTATTGAATTAAGAGTATTTCTAAGCATTTTTCTTCTTGAATTAAATGAAATTCGAAGAAGTTTATCAATATATTTTTCTAGACTAATATCTAATCTTAAATCATTTTTAATTGGTTCGAAAACTACTAAAGAAGAAAAAACTCTTGGAGGCGGACTAAATGATGAAGGGGGCACATCACATATTCTTTTTATTTTTGATAAAAGTTGCATTCTTACACTAAGCGCACCAGCATTGTGACTTCCTTCTTTTGACAAAATCCTATCTACAACGTCTTTCTGCATTAAAAATATTATTTTTTCGTAATTATAATTTTTTATAATGCCTAATCGACCTATGAAAATATCCAATATTGGGCCAGTTATATTGTAAGGAATATTTGCAATCACTTTTGTAATCTTTTTATTGATCGAATCTAAATTTACAGAAAGTATATCTCCCTGCTGCAGTGAAAACTTATCATTATTCTTGAATTTATCATTTAATAAATTTATTAAATCTTTATCTAATTCAATTGCATGTAATTTTTTAATTTCTGAATCTAATAACTTAGATGTTAAAGCTCCTTTACCAGGACCAATTTCTAAAATAAAGTCATTTTCATTAAGA
>CACLGU010000021.1 GCA_902606505.1 uncultured Prochlorococcus sp. | reverse complement strand
ATTTTTTTACAATATAAGCTTTATAAAGCCTTAATAATTTCTAGTTCTAATTTAATTTAATTGTATTATCTTAGTAGATAATAAGCCATTGACTAAGGGATACATCAATGGTTTAAAACTATTTTTGATTATTCATCTAAAAGATGAACTCCTTCTCCTACGTCAGGAGTGAATTTACAATATTTTTCAAAAACGATTCCAACTCCTCTCATTTTTTCTCCTAATTCATCTTTAAATTTATTCCATTCTTCAGATTCTCTTTCAGGCAAATTCCATCCTTGTTTTTCTACCATGCTGGTGATAACAGTATAGTCCCATTCTATGTATGCCATTGAGGTAATTCATACTACTCAAATATTATAAACCAAGAGATTTAATAGGTAATCTATATTTTTTGAATATAATTTAAAAAGTGTGGAAAAATTATAAATGTCTATTTTGCCAAGAAGATTTGAGCGAATCAAAAATGTTCTAGGTTGCAGAATGAAAAACTTGACTGTTTTAGTTGAGGATGTCAATAAACCACATAATCTATCCGCAATATTAAGAACTTGTGATGCAGCAGGAGTTTTCGAAGCAAATTTTATTAGCAAAATGAATGCAGTTAAGACCTTTAATAGTACTGCTCAAGGAAGTCAAAAATGGGTCAAACTAAATAATCATGAAAGCACTATCAAGGCAATATCTGATTTAAAGAATAAGGGTTTTAAATTATATGGAACGAGTCTTAATAGTAAATCAGTAGATTATAGAAATTTTGATTATTCTCGAAATACATGTTTTGTTTTAGGAGCAGAGAAATGGGGATTAAGTAATGAACTTATGTCGATGGTTGATCAATCAATTTTCATACCTATGAGAGGTATGGTTCAATCTCTCAATGTTTCAGTTGCTTCTTCCATATTATTATTTGAAGCTATTCGCCAGAGAGAAAATAAAGGTATATTGCCCTCTAATGGAGAAGGTTTAAATATAGATGAATATCAAAAAACACTTTTTGAATGGTGTTACCCAGAATTAGCTGAGATATATAAAAAGTCAGCTAAAGAATATCCAAAGTTGAATGATCAGGGAGAATTTTGATCCTATTGAAGAAAAAAAATTTTTATTCAGACTTTTGACTATCAAAAATTTCTTCTAGATCCTCTCCTATAAAAGAAAGACCTAAAACTAAAAAAAACATTGCCAAACCTGGGAACAAAGCCGTCCACCATATACCTGTAGGCAAAGCGGCAAGAGCAAGATTTAAATCACTTCCCCACTCTGGGACATCTGCAGGAACACCAAGACCTAAAAATCCTAAACTTCCTAATACCAAAACAGCATCCGCAGCATTCAGGGTAAGCAGAATAGGCAAAGGTGTTATTACATTTGGGAGAATATATTTAAAAATAATTGTTTTAACATCAGCTCCTGAAACTTGAGCTGCCTCAACATAAGTTTCGGATTTAACTAATATTGTCTGATTTCTAATTAATCTAAAATATTGAGGCGAGTAAACAATACACAATGCCAAAGCTGCGTTAAGGATACCCTTACCCAAGACAAAAGCCACAACGACTGAAAGCAAAATTACAGGTATTGAAAAAATAGTATCCATTATTAATGATAAACATTTATCAAAAAAGCCACCAAAATAACCACTTAATAATCCTAATGGCAAACCCAAACTTAATGAAAAAAGAATAGCCAAGAAAACAACTTCTATCGCTAAAGATGATCCTTGCAAAGTTCTTAAGCAAACATCTCTTCCTAATCTATCTGTGCCACAGAAATGATTAAGCGAAGGAGGGGCAAAGATATCATTGCTTAACATTGAAAATGAATAACCAAAAAAATTATTGGCCTCTAAAAATTTCATTATTAAAACAATAAGAAGATAAAAAAGAACAATTAGAAATCCAGCTTTTCTGATATTTGCGCCGACACGATTAAATGAGTTAATATCCAAAGTCTTTTTTTTACAGATATGACTGAAATATACCCAATTCTCTTAAAAATAAATAGCTATAAATTTTAAATTTTAAAAAATTACTGGTTTAATTTTAGGACAGCCATAAAAGCTTCTTGAGGGACTTCAACTTTACCCATTGCCTTCATTCTCTTTTTACCTTTGGCTTGTTTCTTTAAAAGTTTCTTTTTCCTAGAAATATCTCCTCCATAACATTTAGATAAAACATCTTTTCGTAAAGCACTTATACTTTCACTTGCAATAATCCTACTCCCGATTGATGCTTGAATAGGTATTTTAAATTGTTGTTTTGGAATAAGTTCTTTTAATTTCTCAACTAAACTCCTGCCAATTCCATAAGCCTTATCTTTATGAACAATAGAAGTTAATGGATCTGCTCTTTCTGAATTTATTAGAACATCTAATCTAACAAGGTCATTCTTTCTATAGCCAATCAAATGATATTCCATTGATGCATAACCTTGGGTTCTACTTTTCATTTGATCAAAGAAATCTGTCACTACTTCTGCTAATGGAATTTCATAAATCAAAGTAACTCTATCAGTTGTTATATATTTCATATCTATGAACACTCCCCTTCTTTCCTGACATAAACCCATTAATGTTCCATTAAATTCATTGGGTGCATAAATTTCCATTTTCACATAAGGCTCTTCTATTGATTCTCTAAGTTGTGGATCAGGAATCGTAGAGGGATTATCAATAAAGATATATTCTTGCTGATTTAAATTAACCTTATAGATAACTGATGGTGCAGTCACGATTAGATCCAAATCATATTCTCTTTCTAATCTTTCTTGAACAATCTCCATATGAAGAAGCCCTAGAAATCCACACCTAAATCCAAATCCCATTGCGCTACTGGTTTCGGGCTCATATTTTAAAGCTGCATCAGATAGTTGTAATTTTTCAAGAGATACTCTTAAATCTGGGAATTGATCAGCATCAGTAGGGAATAAGCCACAAAAAACCATCGGATTTGCTGTTTTGTAACCAGGCAAAGGATCATTTGCAGGTGAATTTAAAAGAGTAATAGTATCTCCCACTCTCGCATCAGCAACTGATTTAATAGAAGCAGCTAAATAACCAACTTCTCCTGCATGTAATTCATCAACTTGCTGCTGATCAGGGGCCATTATTCCTATCTCATCCAGTTCATAATTTTTTTTACTCGCCATTAATAATATCTTCTCTCTCTTATTAAGAGACCCAGATATCACCCTGAAATAAACAATAACTCCTCTATAGGGATCATAATAAGAATCAAAAATGAGTGCCTTTGTAGGTAGTTTAATTTCATCTTGAGGAGGAGGTACTCTTCTTACGATTGCTTCCAAAATATCTTTAATACCAACTCCAGTTTTTGCTGAACAATTTATTGCATTAGATGTATCAAGTCCGATAATTTCCTCTATTTCTTGTTTTATTTTTTCGGCATCAGCACCTGGTAAATCGACTTTATTTAAAACAGGAATTATTTCAAGATTATTTTCTAAGGCAAGATAAACATTAGCTAAGGTTTGAGCTTCTACTCCTTGACTTGCATCAACAACGAGTAAAGCTCCTTCACAAGCTTGAAGAGATCTACTAACCTCATAAGAAAAATCAACATGCCCTGGGGTATCTATTAAATTCAAAACATATTCTTGAGAATCGTCAGCTTTATATTTCATCCTAGCGGCCTGTAACTTGATAGTAATTCCTCTTTCTCTTTCAAGATCCATACTGTCCAAAAATTGTTCTTGCATATCCCTTTGCTGCACAGTACCAGTGTCTTGGAGCAACCTATCGGCAAGGGTAGATTTACCATGGTCAATATGAGCGATTATGCAGAAATTTCTAATTTTTGAAACCGATATATCAGTCATATAGAAAAAAAAATTCTCCTCTTATTACATCTTGATTAATACTAGCTAATTAGAATTATGGATGGAAACCAAAAATGGAATTATTTCTTTTTTTGATGTCTTTTATGAAGGTACTGTTATTTTTAGAGGCTGATAGTTCTGGATGAATTAAGTCATTTATTTTTTTCTGAAGATTATGCTTGTCGTTTAAAAATAAGACTGATTTTTCTAGAACCTCAACCATAATTGAGACCGCAGTACTTGCTCCGGGAGATGCTCCTAACAAAGCAGATAATGATCCATCAGATGAATTCACAATCTCAGTTCCAAATTTCAAAGATCCACCACCTTCAGTTTTTTTAATTATTTGGACTCTTTGACCGGCATTTTTTAAATACCAATCAGAGGGATTAGCTGATGGCATCATATTCCTTAAATTCTCAACTCTTGAGTTATGGTTCTTTAATGATTGTGATATTAGGTAATTAATTAAATCGTTGTTCTTGAAACCAACGTCTAACATAGAAAAAATATTATTCTTTTTAATTGAACTAAATAAATCGAAGTATGAGCTTTGCTTTAAAAATTTTGTTGTAAATCCAGCAAAAGGTCCATATAAAAGAAGTTTTTTATTATCAATCCATCTGGTATCTAAATGAGGCACAGACATTGGTGGCGACCCAATATCAGCCTTGCCATAAACTTTTGAGTTATGTTTTTCTGTTAGATCTTTTTCCTCGCAAATAAGCCATTTCCCGCTCACAGGAAATCCACCATAACTTTTTGCTTCTGGAATTTTTGATTTTTGCAAATAATTAATTGTTTTTCCACCAGCACCAAGAAAAACATAACCAGTTCTAATTGAAGTTTTTCTACCTTCTGAACTAATTTCTAGTTCCCATTTTTTATTATCAATTTTCTTTAAATCTACTAATTCTGTTTTGTACCTAATTTCAACATTATTATTTAAAGAAACTAATGACAAATATTCTTTTGAGAGAGCCTCAAAATTAATATCTGTTCCTCTAACTATTCTCGTAGCAGCAATTTTATTAAATGGATTCCTATCTTTTGTTATAAGAGGAGCCCATGTGGAAATCTCATCAAAAGATGTAGAAAATTCCATATCAATAAATTCAGGATTTTCGGTCATTTTCTGAAATCTTTTTTTTAAGAAAGAAATATTATCCTGACCAGAAACAAAACTAATATGTGGAATAAATTTTAAAAACTTTTTAATGTCAATTTTCCCCGATTCATACAAAGATGCCCATAAAGACATGGATCTTTCAAAAGAACGATTTATTGAGAGCGCTTTATCTATATTTATATTTCCTTTTTCATCTAAAGGGGTATAGTTTAATTCGCAATTAGCAGCATGTCCTGTACCTGCATTATTAAAAGCGCCACTACTTTCACTTCCAGGCTCATTTAATTTTTCTATAATAAGTAACTTTATATCTGGTAAAACTTCTGAAATTAAGAGAGCTAAAGTACTACTCATTATCCCTGCTCCTACTAAGACTGCATCAAAGTAGCTATTGTCATTAGTAGGCTTTTTAAATGGAGTCACAACAGAAAATTATCTTTTTTGCAATTAATCAAATTTCTTTCTAGGCTTATTATAAAGTTAATCCAAAATTATGAGTACTGAAACTCTCTCTCTGACAAATGAAAATGTAGAAAAAGTCCTTGACGAGCTCAGACCTTTTTTAATATCTGATGGAGGTAATGTAGAAATTGCAGAAATAGATGGTCCAATTGTCAAAGTCAGACTTCAAGGGGCATGTGGAAGTTGTCCAAGTAGTACTATGACGCTAAAAATGGGTATTGAAAGAAAGTTAAAAGAAATGATTCCTGAAATAAGCGAAGTTGTCCAAGTTTTATAGAAATTTTAAATGAAAAATATTACTTAGTTTTTAATTCATTCAACAAAGATGATTCCATATCAAGGCAATCAATTGGAAGTCCTTGCCCAATAGCGATTAGAAGAGGTGCAAGAATTCCTAGAGTAAAAACTAAATTTGATTGGCTTACATCATATTTACTCAAAGTAAAAGTTATCAAATAAATAATTAAAAAATAAGCATGTAGAGAAAAAAATTCTTTTGGCTTTAAGACTGGCCACCTTAAAGTATTTCCCAAGAAATATAAAAAACCTGTCATAAAAAGATAGTTATATGAAGATTGAACCAAATATAAACATAATCCTTTTTAGAGACTATTTATAAAAAAATTTACCTAAAATAATAATTAAAAAAAAATTAAATCTTCGTTTCTATTTGTAAAAGCTAGACATCTATTAAGAAATAGGTTTATAATAATTTGGTAGCAATTGCTACTTTTTCGTTCACCCTCACTTGAGGGCGCAGTTCGAGTCATACCATGGAACGGGGGATGGCCGTGTTGTCACATCGAATCATGACTACTTTAACTTACAGAGGTAAAAACTACGTTCAAAACAAAGAAGCTGCTGAAAAGCAACTTGTTGAACTTACCTATAGAAGAAACGTATACACCAACAGAATGGATGACGCTTCTTCAAGTAATGGTAAAGCAGAATTAAATTACAGAGGTGTAAATTACACAAAGTAATTTAATTTAAAAAGAACAAGCCCCTTATTCAGGGGCTTTTTTTCGCTATATTTATCGAAAGTCCTTTAAAAAATATGTCTGAAAGTTGCTGTAATACAAATACATCGTATAACGCACCTAATCAATTGGATCATAAAGATGCGATTCAAGAAAGATATGGGTCAGCCGCAATAGAAAAAGAAAGTTGTCTTTGCACACCAGTTGGGTTTAATCCCGTTTTTCTTGAAGTAATTCCTCAAGAAGTTATAGAAAGAGATTATGGATGTGGTGATCCAACAAAATATGTTCAAAAAAATGATATTGTCTTAGATCTTGGAAGTGGTAGCGGCAAAAATGCTTTTATTTGTGCCCAAATTGTTGGGAAAGAAGGAAAAGTTATTGGAGTTGATCAGAATCCTGACATGCTTTCTTTATCTAGATCAGCCTCTAAAGAAGTTGCAAAAAATATAGGTTTCAATAATACAGAATTTCTTGAAGGATCAATTGAAAAACTTGATGAATTAGATAAAGATTTAAATCCATTAATCGCCGACAAATCAGTTGATATTATTTTAAGTAATTGCGTTTTAAACTTGGTAAGTCCAGAATCTAGAAATAACCTTCTAAGAAATATAAAAAGAGTTTTAAACGATAATGGAAGAATTGCAATTAGCGATATTGTCTCTAATAAAAAAGTTCCTTTAAGATTGCAAAATGATCATGATTTGTGGACAGGATGTATTAGTGGAGCATGGTATGAGCCAGATTTTATAAGTGATTTTAAAGAACTAGGTTTTAAAAATTTAGAATTTATAGAAAGGAGTGTTGAACCTTGGAAAGTTATTGAGGATATTGAATTTAGAACAGTAACTTTAGTAGGCAATATTTAAAAAAATTAAAGAGTTTAAAAATATAACTTAAATTTTTCATGAGAAATAATCTAAGAGATCAAATACCAGCATTAAAAAATAAGTATTATTTCAACTATGGTGGTCAAGGACCATTACCAAAATCTTCACTGGAAGCGATAATTAAAAATTGGGAAATTATTCAAGATTTAGGACCATTTACCAGTGATATTTGGCCTTTTATTTACAAAGAAATATTGACCACGAAAAGAATCATTGCACAAAAATTAGGTGTAAATTCAAAGAATGTAGCTTTAACAGAAAATATCTCTTCCGGTATGATTTTGCCCTTTTGGGGAATAAAAGTAGAAGAGGGAGAAGAGTTGTTAATAAGTGACTGTGAACATCCTGGAGTAGTAGCTGCAAGTCGAGAATTTTGCAGAAGAAATAAATTAATATTCAAAATTTTGCCAATCCAAAAAATTAAAAATCTAAACGACGAAAATATAATTTTAGAGATTTTAAAAAATCTAAATAGTAAGACTAAGATCCTAATTATTTCTCATATTTTATGGAACTTTGGATATAAAATTCCTTTAAAACAAATTGCTATCGAATTAAAAAATAATCGAGAAAATTCTTATCTACTTGTTGATGGTGCTCAAACCTTTGGTCACATTAAAATTGAGAAAGAAGTTTTTTATTCTGATCTATATTCAATAACTTCTCACAAATGGGCGTGTGGTCCAGAAGGACTTGGAGCCATTTATGTCTCAGATAGATTTATTCATGAAACAGATCCAACAATAATTGGTTGGAAATCATTAAAAAAAGAACAAGGCATTTATGAGCCCTCAGATAATCTTTTTCATGATGATGCAAGGAAGTTTGAAGTAGCTACCTCTTGTATACCTTTACTTGCAGGGCTGCGTAATTCTTTAGATCTTTTGGATAAAGACTGCCATGAAAAGGAAAAAAACGAAAATATCAAAAAATTAAGTGGAAAACTTTGGGATGAATTAAATCAAACAAAGGGTGTTGAATTAGTTTTAGACAAAAAATATTTAAATGGGATTGTTAGTTTTAATATCGAAAATATTAAAGATAAGGATAAATTTGTGAAGAAACTTGGAGAAAAGAAAATTTGGATTAGAGTTTTAGAAGATCCAAAATGGTTTAGAGCATGCGTACATCAAATGACTACAGAAGCTGAGATTGATTTACTTTCTAAGGAAATTAAAAAAATCATAAAATAAATAATTAGTAATTTTTTTGATGAGAGGCACTTGCATTTCAAGAAAATAAAGAGAATATAGAGAAAATGATAATTCAAATGGAATCAATTAAACCTCCCAAAAGAATTATTAAGAAACAGCTTAAAAATGTTAATAAAGCAATTATTGAAATTGCAGAAATGAAATTTAAAAATATTGAAGAAAAAGAAGAAAAATTAGATGCGCTTGTTTTTTTAAAGAATCAAATATTGAGGAAGGCCGAGAAGTTAGAAATTAAATAACTAAATAATTTAAGAAAAAGTTATCTTTAAATAATAAATTTATTTTTTATTTAACTGCTTTTTCAATGAAGTTTTTTAATCAAAAGTATTCTATTTCCTGTCCAGGATCGATGATAGCAGCTTCAAACTTTTTTGAACTTGCAGTAGCTGTATCGATAACTCTTTTTGGGATTAATTAAAGAGCTGCTTTAGCTACCATAATTGGGGTACTAGTAGAAGTTCCTTTGATGCTTTATTTAGTAAATATTTCTAAGTCTTCCAAAATATTATTTATAAAGTAATTTTTCCTTCTTTAAGTTTTTTCTTTTTAAGCAGCAGGTCCCAACAATCTGTATCAATTAGCTCTATTTAAAATGTAGATAAAATTTGATTTACCAGGGAATCTCCGAGCTGTCCCATGCAATAAATTTTCCAGAAGATGCTGGAGTTTGATTTTTAATAATATTGATCAAAAATTGGGATGATTTTTCTTTACTAAATAATTTATGTTCTGGAACAAATTTATGAAAAGGTCTAGATAAATCAGTATCTACTGTTCCAGGATGAAGCAATGTAATAGTAGCCTTTGGGAAACGTCTAGCCCACTCAATACTTAAAGATTTAAAAAACTGATTTTGGGCAGATTTTGCAGCTCTATATGAATACCAACCGCCAGTTTGATTATCTCCAATACTTCCCACTCTTGCACTTATACTTGCAAAATTAAAATCAATATCTTTTGGTATAAATTCTTCAATAGTTTTAGCTAACAAAATAGGAGAAAAGGCATTTATTGAAAAACTTTTCATCATATTTTCTTTATCAAGATGTTGTAATCTTTTTTCTGGTTGAAGAGAATCACTATGAAGTCTACCTGTAGCATTAATGACTAGTCTTAATTTTGAAGGATGATTTGGGATTTTATTTTTCAACTTCAAAAGTGATTCAGAATCCTCTATATCTAATTCCCAAAAAGAATTAAATTGGCTTTTTCTTCCACATAAAACAACATCTAAGTCTTTTTCACTCTCACTCAAATCTTTAGCTATTTGCGTTCCAATTCCACCTGCGCCTACGATTAAGGCCAACCCTTTCATCTTATTAAAAATAACTTAATTTATTCTAAGAAACTTTTCTTGTGATTTGCGTAAAGATCTTTCTTATTTCATTAAGAAATTTTATTGAGATTTACTTTTTTCTATTAATAATTTATAAGCTATTTTCCTATCATCAAAATCAATAACTTTATCATTGAGAATTTGATAATCTTCATGACCTTTCCCGGCAATTAAAATAATGTCTTCTTTATTAGCAAATTTGATAGATTCATTTATTGCTTTAAATCTATCAATATCAATTGTTATTTTTCCTTTTTTTTCTATACCCATCAAAATATCATTTACTATCTTTTGAGGTTCTTCTGATCTTGGATTATCTGAAGTTATAAAAACGTGATCAGAAAACTCTTCAGCTATTGATCCCATTAAAGGCCTTTTACTACGATCTCGATCTCCTCCACAGCCAAAAACTGTTATAAGTTTCCCTTCACAAAGTTTTTTAATTGATTGCAAAACTTTTTTTAATCCATCAGGGGTATGGGCATAATCAACAATTACTGTTGGAAGTGATCTTGAAACTGCATTATTATCAATTTCTATTTTCTCCATTCTCCCAGGAGCACCAGGGAAAGATTGTAATAACTTTGATACATCTTTTAAACAGAAATTAAGTTTATACAAAATTGTTATTGCTTGAATCGCATTCATCAAATTAAATTCGCCAATAAGTGGAACAAAAAGTTTAACTTTTTCCCTAGGTGTATGAAAAATACAGGTGGAGCCACTTTCAGAAAATTTTTTATCTGTTACGAAAAAAAAATCATCATTTTCAAATTCACTGTAAGTAATCTTTGTCGAGACTAATGAAGATCCTTTTTCAAGATCAGATGATAATTTAGATATCCAAGGGTCATCATGATTTAATACAGAAATTCCCGATTTTTCTTTTAAGTATGGTGGGAAAAATAATTTTCTTTTTGTTTGAAAATAAGATTCCATATCTGAGTGATAATCAAGATGATCTTGAGTTAAATTAGTAAAAATAGCCGCCTCAAATTCGCAGCCTGATATCCTGTTTTGATCAATAGAATGAGAACTTACCTCTAATATCGCAAATTCAGATTCTGCCTCAACAGCAGCATTTAATTTATTTTGAAGTTTATCGGCGAAATCAGTTGTATGAGAAGCCACTTCTGAGAAGCCAGGCCATCTATTGAGCAGGGTCCCAAATAATGCAGTCTTTTTCCCTAATTTTTTCAAAAGATATTCTAACAAAAAAGTAATTGTCGTTTTTCCATTAGTACCCGTAACACCAATAAGTTTAAGTTTTCTTGAAGGCCTATTCCAAAACTCAGCGACTATTTGACCAAAAATATAATCTAAATTATCCTCTACAACCAAAATCCTTTCTCGATCAATAGATCCAATTTTCTCTTTTGCAGCAGACCCAATAATGGCAGCCTCCGCGCCATTTTCAATTGCCTTAATACAGTATTTCCCCCCATCAACATTTAAACCAGGCATCCCTAAAAATAAAGTTCCTTTTTGTACTTCTTTAGAGTTAAAAGAAATATTATTGATTTCATGATCGATTAAATCTAATGAAGGAATAATTCCTACCAAATCTAAAAGTTTATGTAATTTTATAGATCTCATATAAAAAAATTATTTCTCCAGAATGGTACTAATATTTTTTTGGAACCAATTCTTTAATTGATCATCTTTTAATCTTGGAGAAATGCGAGGCAATTCTATAATCTCCTCGGACCTAATTCCTTTAACAGCAATAACAGGTACTTCATAATCATATTTTTTATATTTATCTTTATATAAATCGACCCTATCAATATCAATTTCTTTGAGCTCCTTTAGATTAGGGAATAACTCATTAAGATTTATTTTTGCCAGTTTGTTTTTTAATGAATCACAAAGGCAACATCCCTGCCTAACAAAAATAAATATTTTCATTCATTTAGTCAGGCACAGGGTCACATCCACAGGGAGTTAAAGGATGACATCTGCTTAATCTTCTTAAAGTTAACCACCCTCCCTTCCAAGGGCCATGTCTAATAATTGCCTCATATCCATAAGAGCTGCAACTTGGAATAAATCTGCATCTTGGTCCGAAAAAAGGAGAAAACCACTTTTGATAAAAAGAAATCATAAAAAGAAGTATAGAAGTAATTGATTTATTAATAGTTTTGAACACTTTAATGATGTAAAATGAAGTACCAGTAGTAATTAGTTTAATTGAATTTAATCAATTATCCAATTTATTGCAAATTTCTATTTAATTTAAAATTATGTCAAGATACCGCGGTCCCAGATTAAGGGTTACGCGTCGCTTGGGAGAACTACCAGGTCTCACCAGGAAAGCTTCAAAGAAGTCTAATCCTCCAGGTCAGCACGGCCAAGCCCGTCGCAAGCGATCAGAATATGCAATTCGTCTAGAAGAAAAGCAGAAACTTAGGTTTAATTATGGAGTTTCTGAAAAACAACTAGTACGTTATGTAAAAAAAGCCAGAGCTCAAGAAGGATCTACAGGAACTAACCTACTGAGACTTTTAGAAAACAGACTTGATAATGTTTGTTTTAGATTAGGTTTTGGAGGTACCATTCCTGGCTCAAGACAATTAGTAAATCATGGCCATGTGACCGTTAATGGAAAGGTTCTTGATATTGCAGGTTATCAATGCAAATCAGGCGATGAAATAGGAATTAAAGAAAACAAAGCAAGCAAAAAACTTGTGGAAGGTAATATAGAATTCCCTGGTTTAGCAAATGTCCCACCTCATCTAGATTTAGACAAACCTAAATTAACGGGAAAAATAAATGGTAAATGCGATAGAGAGTGGGTGGCTCTTGAAATAAACGAACTACTAGTTGTTGAATATTATTCAAGAAAAGTTTAGTACTAATTTTCTTTGGATTATTAAATCTCTCTTTAAAAAATGAGAGATTTAATTTAATTCTTATTTTTAAAAATAATGGGAAATAAGGAAAATAATATAAAAAAGCCAGGTTTTAAGACCTTATCTATTCATCATGGGGAAACTTTTGCTGAAGACACTGGATGCGTTATGCCTCCTATTTTTTCTACATCTACTTTCAAACATGGAAATAAAGATAATTTCGACTACACAAGATCAGGCAATCCAAACTTTAGAATTCTAGAAAGTGTCCTTAAATCAATAGAAGATTCTAAATACTGTACAGTTTTTGGATCTGGAATCAGCGCGGTAACTGCAATTTCATCAACACTAAAATCAGGTGACAAGATACTCTGCGAGTCAAATCTCTATGGTTGTACAGTGAGGATGTTCGAAAAAGTTTTCAAGAAATTTGGACTAGAAGTTTTATACACAGATTTTACAAACGAAAATAATATCAAAAAGATTTCATACTTCGAGCCGACCTTAATATGGCTAGAAAGTCCAACTAATCCACTTTTGAAGGTACTTGATATTAAGGCGATTTGTGATGAAGCGAATAAACTACAAATCCCAGTAGTTGTGGACAACACCTTTTCTACGGCACTTATTCAAAAACCATTGGACCTTGGTGCAACACTATCACTCGTAAGCACAACAAAATTCATTAATGGACATAGTGATGCACTTGGTGGAGCAGTACTGACAAATAATGAGGTATGGAATAGTAAGATGCTTTTCTCTCAAAAAGCTCTAGGGCTTCAACCATCTCCTTTTGATAGTTGGCTCATTACGAGAGGAGTAAAAACTCTTCCTTTAAGAATCGAACAACAAACGCAAAGTGCAAAATTAATTTCTGAAGAATTAGAGAATCATAAAATAATTAGTAAAGTAATTTATCCTTTTAATCAAAAACATCCGCAATTTAATTTAGCAAAATCACAAATGATATCTGGAGGTTCGATGATCACCATAAAATTAAATCTTAAAAAAGAGGATACTTTTAAATTTTGCAAATCTCTCAAATATTTCTCGCTAGCAGAAAGCCTTGGAGGAGTTGAAAGTTTAATTTGTCACCCCGCAACAATGACTCATGCTTCTGTTGATGATGAAACAAAAAATCTTTTAGGGATAGATGATGCTCTTGTCAGATTATCTATTGGATGTGAAGAAACAAACGATTTAATCTCAGACATATTATTTGCTTTAAATAAATTCTGAAAATTGAGAGATTTACTTAAAAACCCTATATGGAAAAATTTAGAGTTGGGATATTCTATTCCTGATAGTATTCATGCTGTTTCTGTAGCATTACCAACTTGGAATGATGTAATAAATTACGAGGAAAAAAATCAAGAATGCATGAATTTATTGAAGTCCATTTACCCAAGATTTGGGCTAAACCCCATAGTAAAAAGATTATGCGAAAAAGTAAAAAAGGAAAATTACTATAACAATAAAAGTATCTGGCCATATCCGAATGAAAGCATAGCTTTTAAAGCCAAAAAATACATTGATAGAAATACTTCTGAACAATTCTCATTAATAGAAAAAAGAGATAATTTAGCTTTTTTAATAACTGAAAAAGAAGGAAGTATTTATGCAAAATCTTTTTGGCAACATACTGGTCTTGGTTTATCTTCAAGAGCTGCTGCTTTAGAACTAGGTCTTGAAGATTGCCCTCCAAAATCTTACGTAAATGAATGTTCTCAAAGAATAAAAAATAGAATTTCTAAATCTACAAAAATTAACTCTAATGACATTCACTTAACTTCATCTGGAATGTCTGCATTGCATACATCATTAGAAATCATATATAAATTATTTCCAGCTAAACCAACACTCCAAATTGGTTTTCCATATGTAGATGTACTTAAATTACCAATGAATATCTTTCATGGAGCCAAGTTAATTACAGAAGAAAATTGCGAGGATATTGAATTAGAAATCAAAAGAATAAAACCATCAGCGTTAATTATTGAACTACCGAGTAATCCAATGCTCAAATGTGTAAACATTAAAAAAATCTCAAAAATAGCAAAAAAGTTAAATATTCCTTTAATTATTGACGATACAATTGGTTCGAATTTAAATATAAATTCCCTAGAACATGCAGATATAGTTTTTACTTCACTTACAAAAATTTTTTCAGGTAGTGGTGATATTCTTGCCGGATCATTGATACTAAATCAAAAAAGCAAATGGATTGATCAATTTAGAAATGCATTAAACGAGCTTACTCTTCCAACACTTTCCGATGGAGATACAGTTTATCTAGAGAAAGTTAGTAGAGATGTAAATCAACGAGTTTTTGAACAAAATAAAGCATGTTTAGAATTAAAAAAAAGATTAGAGACCCATAGCGAGATTAAAAATATTTTCCATCCTGAAAATTGTCCACATTTTAATTCTCTACTTACTTCTGATGGAGGATACGGCTGCTTATTATCATTTGAATTAAATGGAGGATTGAACAAAGCTAAAAAATTTTACGATTCTCTACAAGTATCTAAAGGACCTAGTTTAGGTACAAAATTTACTCTAGTTTGTCCTTATGTTTTACTAGCTCATTATGACGAGTTGGATTGGGCTGAAAGTTTTGGTATACCTCCGCACCTTATTAGAGTATCAGTTGGATTAGAAGACCAAGATCAATTGTGGAAAAGCTTTTCTGAAGCACTAAATAATATCTAAATTCCTAGTATTTACCGTATAGAAACTTTTATACTCTTTTTCTAAATAATAGTTAGTATTAGTATATATTTTCCCAATATAGAAATGGCAAAAATTTATGAGGACAACAGTTTTGCTATTGGAAACACTCCATTAGTAAAATTAAAATCAGTTACTAAAAACGCGAAAGCTACAGTACTTGCAAAAATTGAAGGTAGAAACCCTGCTTATAGTGTCAAATGTAGGATTGGCGCAAACATGATCTGGGATGCAGAGAAAAGTGGGAAGCTTACAAAAGACAAAACTATTGTTGAGCCAACTTCTGGAAATACTGGAATTGCTCTAGCTTTTACTGCTTCAGCAAGAGGTTATAAACTGATCCTTACAATGCCAGAATCCATGTCGATTGAAAGAAGAAGGGTTATGGCAGTGTTGGGTGCTGAAATTGTTTTAACAGAGGCATCTAAAGGTATGCCTGGAGCAATAGCTAAGGCTAAAGAAATTGCAGAAAGTAATCCTTCTCAATATTTCATGCCAGGTCAATTTGATAATCCAGCAAACCCTGAAATTCATTTCAAAACTACTGGGCCAGAAATCTGGGATGATTGCGATGGTGAAATTGATGTTTTAGTTGCCGGGGTTGGAACCGGCGGCACAATTACAGGAGTTTCAAGATACATTAAGCAAGAGAAGGGCAAAAATATTACTTCTGTAGCTGTAGAACCATCACATAGTCCTGTTATTACACAGACAATGAATGGGGAAGAGGTTAAATCTGGACCACATAAAATCCAAGGAATTGGAGCAGGATTTATTCCTAAGAACCTTGACTTGTCAATTGTTGATAAGGTTGAACAGGTAACAAATGAAGAGTCAATCGAGATGGCTCTTAGATTAGCAAAAGAAGAAGGTCTATTAGTTGGAATATCTTGTGGAGCTGCTGCTGCTGCTGCTATTAGATTAGCTGAACAAGATGAATACGCGGGAAAAACTATTGTAGTTGTTCTTCCTGATTTAGCAGAGAGATATTTATCATCAATTATGTTTACTGAAGTTCCAAGCGGAATTATTCAAGAACCAGTCAAAGCCTAAATCTATTTTTTGTCCAGTAATGTATCTGGCGAAATATACATAGCATCGCCATAAGAAAAAAATCTAAATTTTTCTTTTATGGCTTTTTCATACAAATCTAATAATCTTTGTCTACCAATCATTGCACTTACTAATAGTAATAATGAACTTTTAGGAAGATGAAAATTAGTTAATAATCCATCAACTACCTTAAATTTATAACCTGGCTTAATTACTAAATCCACGTACTTCGCTATGGGAATAAAGTCATTAATTTCGTGAGAATAACAACTTTCAAGAGCTCTCACGCTAGTTGTCCCAATAGCAATTATTCTTCTATCTGTTTTCTTTATTTTTTTTATTTTCTCCACTACTTCCTTATTAACACTTACCCATTCTTTATGAAGTTTTAAGTCACTTAAATCTTCTTGATCAATTGGTTTGAATGTTCCATAGCCCACGTGCAAAGTTATCGGTAAAATTATTACTCCCTTTTTTTTTAGATTGGAAATAAGACTTTTGCTTAAGTGTAAACCAGCAGTTGGCGCAGCAACGGCTCCTGGATTAGTTGCATACTCAGTTTGATAACTATTCTCATGGAAAGATTTTTCTTCGGAATTTTTTATATAAGGTGGGAGAGGGATTTCCCCGTATTTATCAAGAAGGTCATTCATTGTATTGAGATCAGTTATATTTTCCGGAAATTTAATAAATCTCCCTCCAGTTTCTTCATCAACCCCATCAACCATCAAATTAATATCTAGTGCAGAAGGAGATTTTAATATTATTTTTCTATTTATTTTTAACTTTTTTGCTGGCTTTGCCAAACATAACCAAACACATTCATGGGATCTTTCTAAGACTAATAATTCGACTAACGTCTTATTTTCTAACTCAACCTTTAACCTTGCCTTCATTACTTTAGTATTATTTACAACCACAAGATCGCCTTTTCTAAATTCATCTAAAAGATTCTTGGTAAATTTATTAGTTAAGCAATTCTCTTCTAAAACACTATTTCTAACTATCATCAATCTTGATTCATGCCTTATTGCAGAAGGTTTACTAGCAATTAATGAAGGATCTAAAAAGTAATCATAAGCTTCAAGCTTATAGTCTCTTCCTTCATTATTAACTTGAGAAATCAATTAAATTTAAGATACAAGTGTCTCTGGTTCATTTTCAATCAGGTAAGTCAAGTCTTTCAAGAATGAAGCACCATCAGCTCCATAGATCACTCTATGATCAGCTGTTAGATTTACTTGCATTATTTTTTTAACAGATATTGAACCATCACTATTAGCTATAACAGTTGGTTTCGATGATGCTATCGCCAAGATCGCACCAGTTCCTGGGGGTAGTATTGCGTCGAATCTATCAACACCAAACATACCAAGGTTAGATAAGGTAAATGTTCCCGTTGAGTATTCATTTGGTTCTAATTGTTTTAATCTTGATCTTTTTACGAGATCTTTCCATTCCCTAGATAATTCAAATAAATCAGTATTGCATGGTTCTTTTAATACTGGAGTTATTAGTCCCCCATCTTCCATCGCAACAGCAACAGCAATATTTATATTTTCTGGATAAGAAATTCCATTTTCTGAAAAGCTTGAGTTAACTTGAGGATGTTTCTTTAGTGTCTTTGCAACTGCCTTTACAAGTAAAGCAGTCATAGTCACTCCGTTCTGTTTTACCTTTTTGTAGAAATTATCTAATTTATCTGTATTGATAGAGTAACCTACTCTAAAACATGGAACATCTAAACTAGATTCCATATTTTTATTTACCGCTTTTTGAAGAGTATTAAATTGAACTGTTTCTCCAGGATTACCAAAACTATTTCCTGAAGTTTCTGGTTTACTTTCAACTCCCAAATTTGCACTAGGAATACTTGCAGGAGAATCACCTTCTCCTATCCATGGTATAGAGACAGGTTGGCCATTAGCTTTTAAAATATCATCTGCTTGAATCCTGCCGTGAGGGCCAGATCCATGAACCTTTGCTAAATCAACACCCATTTGAGAGGCTAGTTTTTTAGCTCTTGGAGATGCAATTATTCTCGAAGAAACATTACTTGTAGCAGCATTAGTTTGATCGGTATTAAAAGATGCTAAAGGCTTTTCACTCTTTAAGACGACTTTTTCATCCTCTTTATTGATATTTTCAGGCAGGGATACTGGTTTTTCTTCAGTTTTATTGCTTGCCAATTCAAGTTGGTCTGGAGTAGAGACTTCGAGTTGATTTCCTTTATTGTGTTCTTGAACAAAAGCTATCTCATCCTCATTTTCTACAATAAGCCCAATAGTTTCTCCAACTGGTGCCGTGCTACCGGCAGGCATTAAAACTGCTGCAAGATATCCATCTTGAAAAGATTCAACATCCATATCTGCCTTATCAGATTCAACAACCAAAACAGATTCGCCTCTTTCAACCTTATCTCCCGGATTTTTCAACCATTCCACAATCTTGCCCTCCGTCATAGTAGAACTCAAGGCAGGCATGAATATTTCGTGAGACATAAGAAAATTGTTATTGCATAAGTTTTAAGGGATTTTTACCAAACTTTCTAAAGTTTTTATGATTAAGAACCCTTTTAACTCTTGTTCTAATTATAGGAAATCATGTTCACAGTGGGAACTCTTAAAACTTAAGAAAGTAATAATTTAGATTGATTAGAATTTAAAACTTTTAGCAATTAAGATTTTCTTATTTTTATCAAAAATACTAAATCTTTTTATTTAATTATTATCTATAGATTGAATAACTCCATCTTTAACAGTAATTGAGACTTGCATTTTTTCAATAAGATTGTCGCCCACATTAACATCACAGAAACTATCCACTTGTCCTTGATCAACAATTTCGTCCATTTTTAATTCGCGAACTTGACTCTGTTGTTGAAGTAGATTTCTTTTTTGTTCTTCAATTTCATTTCGTTTTGCTGCAACTTGTTGTTGCACCTGACTAACTTGTTCTTGAACTCTTGGATCTAGAGGATTAACCGATTGGGATCTAATATTATTTACTATTTGCTGCCCCTCCTGCTCAAGTTGAGATAATTGCTGGTCAATGTTTGAAATTGCTTTACTTAATTCTTTTTCAGCATCTTCCTTCCAAGTTGGTGTAACTACGGCTTTAATAGCTATTGAGCGCTTTATAGATATTGAGTTTTTTGTTTCCATAAAAAATTAAATTACCTTTTCAATATAGATAGAACAAATCAAATTTTCTTACTAAATTTGTTTTCATACATATTTTTTATTTGTAATGAATACTTTTTTTCTATTTCTTTTCTTTTTTGTTTAAGAGTTTGTGTTAACAATCCATTTTCTAAAGTAAAGGCATCAACAAAATAACAATCTAATATTTGTTCTTCTGATCTTGCTCCTAATCGACTTTTAAGCAAATTATTAATTTGTGATTTAAAAAATGTACCAATATTTTTATTCAGGTTTAATTGCAAAAGGTCTTCTTCCAAAAACTTGTTTTTAACCAATTCGACATTAGGCACTACAAGGGCTGTTAAACATTTCTTATCTTGTCCTACTAGTTGAATCTGATTAATAAATTCAGAACTAAGGATTTCGGTCTCAAGCGGATTTGGTTCTATATTTTCACCACTTGATAGCACTATTGTATCCTTAGCTCTTCCTGTTATAAAAAGAGAACCATTTGGTATGAGGAAACCTAAATCACCAGTATCAAACCAACCATCCTTAGATAAAACATCTTTTGTAGCTAAGTCATTATTAAGATAACCTTTCATTACTTGTGGTCCCTTAACAAGAATTTTTCCGACTTCTCTAAACTTCAGAATCTTTTTTTTATCATCATTTACTATTTTGATTTCAGTAAATGATAAAGGCTGACCAGATGATCCTCTAACATTTAATTCTCTTCTCCTACAAGTTAATACTGGACTAGTTTCTGTAAGGCCATATCCCACCAAAACATCTACACCTAAAGATTCAAAAAAAAGATCCACATGCTCTGGCAATGCACCACCACCATTAATAGGGAATTTCAGTTTTTCCCCGCATAATTGTCTAAGAATATTCGGCCATAAAAAAATAGTAGACAATTTATGTAAAGGATATCGGCCAATAACAGAACCAAGTAATGGGATTTTTGATTTAAAAGTTGTTTGATTGATATCTAAATTTCTTATTTTTCTTAGACTTCTTTTGAAAACTGAACTATTATTTATCAAAAACTTAATAAGTTTTTGCTTTTTGGAAGGCATTTTTTTCAACGCCTGAAAAAAACCATCATGTATTGCCTCCCATAGTCTTGGTACAGTAGCCATGACAACAGGTTTTACTTGTGTAATATCATCTTTCAGAAATTTTGGAATTGTATAGTATTGAGAGCAAGCACATGAAAAAAAGAAGTATTCAGCACTTCTCTCATAAGAATGCCAGATAGGCAACACGCTTAATACAGAGGTCCCCGGTTCTGGATCAGCGATAAAGGCTAAATTGACTATTTGATGTAAAAAATTTGCATGAGTCAAAGGGACACCTTTAGGTTTTCCTGTTGTCCCAGAAGTGTAAAGAATAGTAGCGATATCATCAATTTCTGGATTAAATTTTTCAAGATTATTATTTTTTGAATTTTCTTTTTCTCCCGCACTTATAAATTGATTCCAACTTATTAAACTTTCAAATTGATCATCTTCTAAATTGATTATAAATTTTAGTCTTTTTTTTAATTCTTCTTTATTATTTAACTTTAGCCAAGTTTCTTTAGATTGAACTATTAGTCCTACAGAATTAGAATGCTGAATAATATACTCTAATTCAACGGAAGGAGAATTAATACCTCTAACTGCATTTATAGCTCCTAAACGCATTAAGCCTTGATCTGCTATTAGCCATCTTGGAGAATTTTCAGATATTACAGTAACCACTTCCCCTTTTAATAAGCCATAATTTTTAAAAGAAAAAGAGACTTTTGTTATCAAGTCAGCCAGTTCAGAATAAGAGAATTTTTCTTTATATTTTCCTCTTAAGTCGCAAACAGCCAAAGTATCACCATATTTAAATTTTAAATTTTCCCAAATTTGATCTATATGGTTGAGGTTCTCAACATAATCTCTATTTTTAGCAAATTTATTGTTTTTAGAAAGAGGTTTGGCTGAAGACCAATACGCTAAATCACTCATATTTAATTGATTTTGAAATTTTAATTTCTATTTTGATACAAAATTAAAATTAAATTCTTCCTGAATGATTTTTTTAACAATTCTCTTGACTTCTTGAATATTTAAATTTTTGTTGTAATCAATCATATTTGCCATAAGACAATTGTCTATTCCGCAAGGAACAATTTTACTAAAATTTTCTAATTCGCAGTCAACATTGATTGAAAATCCATTTATAGTTGTCCACCTTTTACAACCAATTCCAATTGATGCAATTTTCTTATTTCCTATCCAAACACCAGTAAAACCTTTTTTAGAGTGACATTCTATATTAAAAGTTCCAAGAATTTTTATAATAATTTCTTCAATTTTTCTTAAATACCAATTTAAATCTTTTTTAAAATTTTTCAAATCTAAAACCAAGTAAGTTACTAATTGTCCAGGCATATGACAAGTAACCTCACCACCTCTATTAATTTTAAAAACATCATATTTATTATCATCCAAAGAAAATAGCAAATTATCATAATTAGATCCTCTACCTAACGTATAACAGAGTTCATGCTCCCCTATCCAAATAAAATCAGGATTAGAATTATCTAAAATCAATGCTTCTTGATATTCTTTTTGTAATTTATAAACATCATTAAAAGAAGAAATATTATCAGGTTGTTTAATTATTGCTGTTCTATTATCCATATTTAAGTAGATTTAAAAAGTAAGTAAATATTTTAGATTCGTTATGAAAATTTTAATCCATGGAAAGAATCTTGAGCTCACTGGAGCATTAAAAGAATATACTGAGGCAAAGATAGAAAAAGCTACACATCACTATAAGGATATCGTTAAAGAAGCCGACATACACCTTTCAATAGAAAAGAACCCAAGAGTCTCTTTCCAAACTGCAGAAGTTACTATTTTTGCAAATGGTACCGTAATTAGAGCTGAAGAAAAAACTGAAAATCTATACTCAAGCATTGATTTAGTTTCAAATAAACTTTGTAGAAAATTACGTAAATTCAAAGAAAGAAACAATAAAACAATTCATAATAAACAATTTAAAAATAAAGATTCTTTACCAATTGAAAGTATAGAATCAAGATTTTTAGATGAAGCTTTAATTAAAAAAGGAATAGAAGCAAGTCTGCCTGAGCCATCTATAAAAAATAAATACTTTGAGATGAATCCAATTTCATCAGAAGAAGCGAGAAAACAATTAGATCTAATTGATCATGATTTTTACGTTTTTCGAAACAAGAAAAATAATGAACTTCAAGTTATATACAAGAGGAAACATGGAGGTTATGGACTGATTCAATCTAAATAAGTTTTAAATGCCTAATATTGAATATGAATTAAACGAAAAAATTCATGCCATTATTATTAACCCGTATTTAACCTGGGAAGATTTCTGTGCGAATTGCGATTTAATAAAAAAATACAATATCAAGAATATTTCTACTTCACTGAATTATTTGGCTGATTTTAAAGACATTTTTGGTAATTACCGCACGAATATAAACGCACTCATTTCTTACCCTTTAGCAGATTTACCAGTTACATTTATTGAAGAATTAGTTAATTTTGCAAAAGATAAGGGTGCAAACGGAATTGAATATATCCCAAACTTTATCAATTTATCCAAAAGAAACTTAGAAACTTTCGCTGCTGAAATTGAGCAAGTGAAGTTATCTGGATTACCAGTTTCAATAATCATAAATAAATCAAAACTCCAAAAAGAAGTTTTGTACAATGCGATAGAAATATCTTTGGAATTAGGAATAAAAAATTTTCAATTCGGGGACGGATTTGGGCCTCCTATTACATTGAATGAAGTAACAGAAATCCTGAAAGTAACAGGTTCCCAAAATCAAATAAAAGTTGTAGGTGGTATAAAAAAACTGACACAAGTTATTGATTTGTTTGATAATGGAATTAGTTGCGTTGGAACTTCTAATTTTTGTGAGATTTTTCAAGAAGTAAATTTTTAAATGTCTGGTTCTGGTGAGTGCAGACTAGAAGGTCTCTGTATTAAAGCTTCTCCACTAGGCGAGAATGATAGATTAATAACTATTCTTACTGATGAGCAGGGGATTGTTCGATTAGCGGTACCTGGCGCTAGACGTCCTAAAAGTAGTCTTGCCGCAGCTACTCCATTAACATATTTAAGTCTGCAAATTTTTGGGAAAAGAAATCTTAAATCTGTACGTCAAATAAAAATATTAAAAAGCTATTCTGGTCTAGGGAAAAATATTGAATGTCTTGCAGCCGCGCAAGCGATAACTGAATTAACTTTTTTATTAGTAGGTAATAATGATAAGCAACAAAACTATTTATCTTGTGTTCTTGCACATCTAGATAGGATTAATTTGTATGAAGAATCTAAAGAAGAAGATATTAAAATGCTCTCAATGAGTATTCAATCTTTAATCCATCTATTAGCCATTGGAGGTATAAATTTACCAATTCATCATTGCTGTAAAACTGGAGAACCTATTATTCCGCCTTTAGGAAATTGGGAATGGAGTTGTTATTATTTGCCAAGTGAAGGGTTTTCGTCAATTGAAGATTCTCAAAGTAATCTAAAGATAAATGCATCTGAAGTTGCTCTATTACAAAGACTTCTTTTTCCCGAATTACCAATAAAATCTAATGGAGAGTTATTAGGACCTAAAAAAGTCTGGCTAAAAATATTATTTATTATTGAGACTTGGATCTCTGCTCAACTAGAGAAAGATCTATCTTCACTAAAAATGTTGAGAGAAATATATATTTAAGATTTTCATAAAGCATTAATAAATTTAAAAATTATGATCATGGCGGCTCTGACTGTTAACTTTATAAATAGCTAAATCAATTAATGTGGTTCATATTGCATGGTTGGGTAAAAAATCTCCTTTTTGCGGAAATGTAACTTACGGTAATTCAACTACTAAGGAATTGAAGGCCAGAGGGCATAAAATTAGTTTTATTCATTTCGACAATCCCTCTAGTTTAAATTCATCAAAACCATTATTTCTTGCTAATGATCCTGATGTAAGTCTTCCATATTTAATTAAGTCCCAAGTTTATACAATACCCTCGCCAAGGGCAGAAAAAGAACTAAGGCTATCATTTGAAAGATTAAAACCAGATATAGTACATGCAAGCTTAACTTTATCTCCTTTGGACTTTAGACTTCCAGAGCTTTGTAATGAAATTAATGTTCCTCTTATAGGAACATTTCATCCACCATTTGATACAAAAAATAGAAATCTAACTGCGAGCACTCAACAATTAACATATCAACTTTATGCTCCCTCATTAGCAAAGTTCGATAAAATAATTATTTTTTCTGAACCTCAAAAAAATGTTCTTGAGAAATTAGGAGTACCTAAAGAAAAACAAATAATTATTCCAAACGGCGTTGATGAAAATATTTGGAAACCTTTTTGTGAAAAAAGTAAAAAATATGATCAGGTAAAAAACAAACTTGGAAATGAAAGAATCTTTTTATATATGGGAAGGATTGCAAATGAGAAAAATATCGAGGCACTTTTACGGTCTTGGCGCCAAACAAAAACTCAAAATTGCAAATTAGTTATTGTTGGGGATGGACCAATAAAGCCAACACTTGAAAATAGTTTTTCTAACCTTGGTAATGAGAAATTAATTTGGTGGGGTGCCGAATTAGATTTAGAAACTAGGATAGCAATAATGCAAATTGCAGAAGTATTTTTCTTACCAAGCTTAGTAGAAGGTTTATCATTATCACTTTTAGAGGCAATGTCTGCGGGTACTGCTTGTGTAGCTACAGATGCAGGAGCTGATGGTGAAGTTTTAGATAACGGAGCAGGAATAGTAATTTCAACTGATAATGTGGCGGCACAATTAAAAACTATAATCCCAATTCTTGTAGAACACCCTTCATTTACAAAAGATCTTGGAGAAAAAGCTAGAGAACGTATACTCGAGAGATATACAATTACTAAAAATATAAATTCACTTGAAAAAGTTTATATGAACTTAAAAGATAATTGAAAAACCTAACGAAACTCTTTACTTCGATTACTAGCTGAAACTATTGATTCAATTAATGCTGACCTTACACTCTTTTTTTCTAAAACCCTTAAAGCAGAAATAGTTGTTCCACCTGGAGAGGTTACTAAATTTTTAAGCTCAGAAGTAGTAAGTTTATTTTCCTTTATTAGAAAAATAGTCCCTAGTATCATTTCCATAACAAGTTCCTCTGAAATTATTTTTGGTAAGCCCCCGCTTAATCCTCCATCACTTAATGCTTCTATAATTAAAGCAATAATTGCAGGACCTGATGAAGTTAAAGCTAAAAATATATCAAGGTAATCTTCAGTAAATTCATAAATTTTACTAGTATTTTCAAATAATTTTTTTGTAAACTGTTTCTGATCTTCTGTAATTTCTTCTCCCCAAGAAATCCCTGTTAAACCTTTTCCAATAGTAATTGGAATATTTGTAACCACCCTCACACATTTATGATTAGGAAACTTTTGAGCAAGTCTATTTATTGAAACCCCAGCAAGAATAGAAACTATTAAATTGTCCTTGTTTTTTATATGATGGGCCTCACTTATGACATTTAATTGTTGGGGTTTTATCGAAAGAAGTTTATATTGACAATCCCAAATTATTTTTGACTCTTTAGAACATGATTTATAAACGTTTATATTATGTTTATAATTTTTTTTTATTTTTTCTAAACTTTTTTCTGTATTTACAACACAAAAAACATTCTCTGGCTGAATTAATTTGTTATCTAATAAAGGGGTAACTATAGCACTTGCAATATTTCCAAAACCAATAATCGCAATTTTATCTGTCACAGATTAATCATGAATAAGCACTTAATTTAGAATTGCCCCATGCTGGTTCAGGAGTAGTATTTTTGCCCAGACTATATTGTGGTGTATTTTCTGTAGATACAGAAGAAGGAGAAGCTTCTTCTGGGGAAGAACTAGTTACATTTACACAACTTGGAGCAAAAAGGAAAATACTTTCACCGACTCTCTCTTGATGTCCATCAATTGCATATGTGCCCCCAGCAATAAAATCAACTGCTCTTTGAGCTTGATCAGGATCCATCATAGTTAAATTGAGTATTACAGTTTTTCTTTCTCTTAATGCTTGTATAGCTTGAGGCATCTCATCAAAACTTCTTGGTTCCATTAAGCTTACTTCTGAGGATGAATTTGAGATTCCAGGCATACCGACTACTTTTGATGATCTGTTGTTATTCATAAAATCAAATGGATTGGAATTTGCAAGGGCATTTGCATTCTTTGGATTTTGTTTGAAATTATTAATATCATTTAATTCATCCTCTGAAGCATAATCCAACTCATCAAAATCATCATCGAGATACTCATCCCCTGCAACAACTGCCTTTAATCTAGAAATAAGTGACACCTTTTAAATCCTCTTGAAATTGATTACTAAGGTTTAAGAACCTTGAGTAATAGATTCATTTTTTAAATGAATAAACTACCTATACTTAAATAACGCTAGTTGAACTTTACTGCAAGTTTATAGATAAGATTTTTATAAAAAAATAACTAATTAGGATCTACCTCCAAAAATTAATGATCCTAATCTTAACCAAGTTGATCCAGCGTCAACAGCTTCCTCCCAATCACTTGACATCCCCATTGAACAATCTTGTAGTTGGAGAGAATCTGCGAGAGCACGACATTTTTTGAACAACACTGAATTTTCTTTAGAGCTAAGTCCTTTAGGATTGATAGTCATCAAACCGGTTAATGAAATATTTTTCAACTCTTGAATTTCTCTCCATTTCAAAATTAAAAATTCAGGATTAAAGCCTCCTTTAGTAGGATCATCACTCAACTTAACCTGCAACATTATTAATGGATTTTTCTTCTCTTCGCGTGAAATATTAGAAATCTTTTGCAACTTTTCAAATGAATCTACTGAATGAATATATTTAAAATTTTGAACTATTTTTCTTATTTTATTACTTTGTATTCTTCCAATAAAGTGCCAATTTATTTGCTTAAAATCTTTTAAGGTTAATTGTTTTTCAAACGCCTCTTGAACCTTACTTTCACCAAAATCGTTCTGACCTATATTTTGAATAGTCTTGATTTCTTGACTTTTAAATCCTTTACTTACCGCAAGAATATTTACATTTGATGGTATTTTGTTTTTTA
>CACLGU010000020.1 GCA_902606505.1 uncultured Prochlorococcus sp. | reverse complement strand
CTGTATAAATTCACTTATTCCTTTTGAACACAAATATCGGAACTTAAGTCTCATTATTCTTATACAATTTTTTTTTAATTTACAATAATTGATTTGTAACGATAGTTTAATTTAGGATAAAGTCTAATCTTCAAAATTAATTGCAAATGAGTGATTTCATTTTCACTTCTGAATCCGTAACTGAAGGTCATCCTGACAAAATATGTGATCAAATTAGTGACGCAGTTTTAGACGCTTTATTGACAGAAGATCCAGAAAGCAGAGTTGCATGCGAAACTGTCGTTAACACTGGTCTTTGTCTACTTACTGGAGAAATAACTTCAAAAGCAAAAGTCGATTACATAAAACTTGTTAGAAATGTAATTAAAGAAATTGGATATGAAGGCTATAGAGCGGGTGGTTTTGACGCAAATAGTTGTGCTGTTTTAGTAGCACTTGACGAGCAATCACCAGATATTTCACAAGGAGTAAACGACGCAGATGACGTTAACGATGATTTGGAAGATAATACCGGAGCTGGTGATCAAGGCATAATGTTCGGCTATGCGTGCGATGAGACACCTGAATTAATGCCCTTACCTATTAGCTTAGCTCATAGATTAGCCATTCAACTTGCAAAAGTGAGGCATGAAGAAGTACTTAATTATCTACTCCCTGATGGGAAAACTCAAGTAAGCATTGATTACAAAAAAGGGTTGCCAGTCTCTATTAATACGATTTTAATTTCAACTCAACATAATCCTGAGATTGATGGAATAACAAATGAAGAAGAAATTCGTCAAAAAATAAAAGAAGATTTATGGACTCATGTTGTAATTCCTGCTACTGAAGATTTAGAAATCAAACCAAACATTAGTAAAACAAGATTTCTAGTAAACCCCACGGGAAAATTTGTCGTAGGCGGGCCTCAAGGAGATGCTGGGCTCACTGGTAGAAAAATTATTGTAGATACTTATGGCGGATATGCAAGACATGGAGGAGGGGCATTTTCTGGTAAAGACCCCACAAAAGTAGATAGATCAGCCGCTTATGCAGCACGTTATGTAGCCAAAAGCATAGTTAAGGCAAAATTAGCAAAAAAAGCAGAAGTACAATTAAGTTATGCAATTGGAGTAGCAAAACCAATTTCCATTCTCGTAGAAACTTTTGATACCGGTGTTATTTCACAATCTAATTTGACTGAGCTAATTAAAGAGCACTTCGATTTAAGACCCGCAGCAATAATAAAAGAATTTAACTTAAGAAATCTACCAAAAAAAATGGGAGGAAAATTTTTTAGAAAGACTGCATCCTATGGGCATTTTGGCAGAAGAGATCTTGAGCTGCCTTGGGAAAATGTAGAGGAAAAAGCAGCCAAATTAGCAGAGGCTTCCAAAATCTTTTTATAAATATTTTTTCTATGCCTGATAATTTTTATGGAGGGTTAGATTTTGGAACGAGTGGTGCAAGAATATCAATAATTAATCTTCATAAAAAATTAGTATATTCAAATTCAGTACCTTATTCATACAGCTTTAAAAATCCAAATTCTTGGATCAATTCTTGTGAAAAACTCTTAGTTAGTTTACCTGATGAGGTAAAAATTAATCTTAATAAATTGGCTATCTCCGGGACCTCAGGAACTTTAACAGCATTAAATTTGAAAGGAGAGCCGATAGGAGAAGCAATACCTTATTACCAAGCATGTAATGAACATAGGATCCTTCTTGAATCACTAACTTCTGGAGAAGATCATCTACAAACTCCATATAGTAGTCTTGCTAAAGCATTAAAACTAATTGATAAATATGGGACAAATATACTTTTACGTCATCAATCTGATTGGATCACTGGTTGGTTTTTAAAAGATTGGACTCATGGAGAAGAAAGTAATAATCTAAAACTTGGTTGGGATCTACAAAAAGAAGCATGGCCAAAAAGTTACCTTAATACATCATGGCAAAAATGCCTTCCTCAAATAATAAAAAGTGGGAAAATTATTGGACAAGTGAATTTTAATTTAGCAGAGAGATTTAACTTGAATAAGAAATTAATATTAATCTCAGGCACAACTGACTCTAATGCAAGTTTAATAGCTGCAGATTTAGATAAAGAAGATGGTCTCACAGTTTTAGGAACAACTATTGTAGTTAAGAAAATTATTGATACCCCTAAAAAAAAGCAAGGAATTACAAATCATAGAGTAAACGGCGATTGGATATGTGGAGGAGCATCAAACGCGGGATGTGGTATCTTATCTAAGTTCTTCTCAGATATAGAAATAAAAGAGCTCAGTCGACAAATAAATCCATCGAAAAACACTTCTATAAATCTTTTGCCTCTTAATAGTAAAGGAGAAAGATTTCCTGTTAATGATTCTAATTTAGAGCCAATACTTGGTCCAAGACCAGTAAGCGACTCACTTTATTTACATGCATTATTCGAGGGTTTAGCTAAGATCGAATTGAAAGGATGGGAAAAACTAGGCGAACTAACAGGTTCACTTCCAAAAAAAATTATTACTATGGGTGGAGGTTCAAAAAACCCTCAGTGGAGAAAAATAAGAGAAAAAATTATCAATATACCAATAGTTTCATGTAAAAAAAATACTTCATTTGGTACTGCCTTGTTAGCAATTAACTCAAAATAAAAGTTTTTTTATATTTGATGAAGATATAAAATTTTTAATTAAAAGGGTTTCACAAACTACACATCTTAATTTAAAGTAGTTAGGTTAGAGCCGGGATAGCTCAGTTGGTAGAGCAGGCGACTGAAAATCGCCGTGTCCCCAGTTCAAATCTGGGTCCTGGCACCTTTAAAACCTCTTCTATGAAGGGGTTTTATATTTTCTAGAAATGTAGAAACTGAATTTTTATTTCATTTCTAGAATTTGAAATTTTTAGTTTTCCAATCTGCAGACTTGACTAATCACCCCCAAAATTAGTTGATCTCCATTTGGATCTTGCCAATCAGCGGAATCATTGAAATTACTTTTTAATTCATCTATAGCGACATCAACGTCTCTGAATGATTTCTCAAAACAATTTATGTCCATTGTATAAAGAATATCCTCTGTAATTTCACTTTTTGTTTTGGGAATAAATTTACTTAATATTCTCACAGACCCGTCTTCATTCCTTTTTATACTTTGCCTATCCCATAACTGTTCTCCATATTCGCTTTTAGGGACTCCAACCCATTCATGAGGCAAAGCATCTGATTTTTTTATTGATATACAAAAGGAAACAATAATCGAAAGGGCTAAATAAATGATATTTCTAAAAAATATTGAATTGAATTTATTCTTAGAATCAATCATGAATATATATGGAATACAAAAATCTTTTATGGGGAAAAATATTAGATTAAAAATTTGTAAAAATTTTTATTGATTAGTATTTCCATTATAGATAGAATCAAATATTAAAATTAAGAATTTACTTCTAATAAATTTATTAGAAAAATAATGAATAAGATACAGAAATTTCTCTCAATAGTTTTTTTCATTGCAATATTTGTTGTATTGATTTATTTAATCCAAAATTATGGGATTGAACCTTTAAGGAGCAAAATAGAAAGTATGGGAATTTGGGCTCCTTTTGGAATATTCATCCTTAGAGGAGTAAGTATTATTTTACCTGCCCTACCAAGTTCTGCTTATTCTCTGCTAGCAGGTTCATTACTAGGATTTCAAAAAGGTTACATGACTATAATCTTTTCTGATATCGTTTTTTGCCAAGCTGCTTTCTTTATTGCGAGAAATTATGGTCGGGTTCCTGTACGTAATTTAGTAGGCCCAAAAGCAATGCAAAAAATTGAAAGTTTTAATCAAAACCAGCTAGAAGAAAATTTCTTTCTTATGACAGGTCTACTAATGACTGGCCTTTTTGATTTTCTAAGCTACGCAATTGGTATTGGAGGAACACGCTGGAAAATATTTACTCCTGCATTATTAATAAGTCTTCTAATCAGTGACTCTATATTAGTAGCAGTAGGAGCTGGAGTTAGCCAGGGAGCAGGATTATTTCTAGGGATTGCTCTATTGGGAATGTTTGCTTTAGCGACTATTTCAGGATTAGCAAAAAATAAAATGCCTAAATAACTAAACAGTTGATAATTCTGTAATCAAAGAAGAAAGATATGACATTTTCGCAAACAATAACTATATAAATAATGATTCATGCAAGAATAGAAATCGATTAATTTTTAAAGTTATTAGATGACTCCATTCAGACCAACTTCACATGATCGCCCTGGAGAACAAATATCAACTACTCCTTCTGGATTAAAAGTAACTTCTGCAAAGAGATTAATGGTGGATTCAATGGTAAGAATGATACAAAAAGCAGAAAATCATTCCGTAGAAGATAAACTTGACGAAGAATCTAACAATAATTAATCAATTCATTGATAAAAGTCTAGGAGAGTGGAAATCTATTAGAAGTACTCACACTTTAGCTTTTCAGGAATTTGAAAACTCAACTAGTAAAATATATATAAAACATATCAACAAAAAAAATAAAAAAGTCGTTGAAATTTTTAAAAATTATAAATTTAGTTTAAACCTAGAGAGCATAGCCATTTCTATAAACTGGCAAGCTTTTAGTGATTGGGACAATGATGATATCAGTGAGGGAGATGAAACTATTCTGATTTTTTTACCCAAAGATGAAAATTCAGGAATTGTTTTAAGAAATAAAGGGTATACAGAATCCTTTATTTCATCATCCAATTATTTTGTTGATGAACAAAATAATTTACACATTAAAACTATTTATAAATCAACAGTTTCAGAAGAAAGAATTTCCTTTTTATCCAATCATGTAAGATCCAGATTTTCTACTATTAGAAATCTTGAAAATAAATCAGTTATACAGACTTCCCATACTTCAGAGATAAGGAATTTAGCTAGTTTAAAAGATTAATTATCCTTTCAAATTGGAACTCTGTTTCAGATATTAATTTAGGAAGAAAGCCTTTGTTTCCACGCATATTATTAACTGTTGAATTCAAATCAGAGATAGTTGCATCTCGCATTAATTCAAAAACCCTTCTTGCATTTCTCAAAGGTACCCCAAGAGCAAGATAAGTATTTTTAAGATCCTTCAAACAACTTTTTTCTAAAACTGATTCGTCATTAGAAATTAAAAGATAAGCAACAATCCTTAGGATTATTTCTCCATCCCTTAAACAAACGGACATCTTGTTAGTTGTATTTAAAGATATTTTTGAATTAAGTGAATCTTGATTTTCGCAAATCATTGCTGTTACAGCGTCTGCTGCGATTGCATGTGAATTATTGGTTATTGAGGTTATTGCATCTAATCTTGAGTTTGCACTATTAATAAATTCTTTTATATTGCTTAAATCATTGAATTTCTTATCGGCTGACAATAGTTGATTATTCTTTGAAACTGACATTCCTGAAGTAAAAATTTAAAGACCGAACTTAAGAATAATACAAAGCTAGTAAAAACAATATAATTTCAAACTTAATGCAACGCTTCTTAATTAATAACTTCATTCCAAAGTGAGAGTTCAAATAATTCAAATAAAAAAATTTTTTCCGCTAATATAGAACTACATTTTTTAAAAAAGTTTTGGATCAGCAAGATTTAAAATTATCAAAGAAACTTATTTCCTCATATAAAAAGAAATTGGAAAAAGAAATTCTAGACAGAAGTATGCAATTAAGGATGCCTCAAAATAAATTTGAAGAAATAATTAATAACAATAATGAACTTATAAATTTAAAAAAAGCATTAGAAGATCTAGAAACGGAATCTGAATCTCATAGTAAAGTCTGATTTTTGAAAAACCTTTCCAAAAGTGCCTCAAACCAACAATTTCCTTTTTAAGTCCCTAAACAATCAACAACTTCAAGCAGTAAAACATGTTTATGGGCCACTATTAGTTGTAGCAGGTGCAGGTAGCGGAAAAACTAAGGCTCTTACTCACAGAATTGCAAACCTTATTGAGGGTAACTCTATAGATCCATATAACATTCTCGCAGTCACATTCACTAACAAAGCTGCTAAAGAAATGAAAGCAAGATTAGAGGTTCTTCTAGCCCAAGAATTAGCTTTTAATCAATTTGGTCAGCCTTGGACAACTCTCAAAGAAATTGATCAAAACCAATTAAGAACAAACGTTCACCAAGAGAGGCTTCAGAACCTTTGGATCGGCACTTTCCATTCCTTATTTTCAAGACTTCTGAGATACGATATTGAAAAATATACTGATCCAGAAGGGCTAAAATGGACAAGGCAATTTTCAATTTATGATGAAACAGATTCTCAAACATTAGTAAAAGAAATTATCAGTCAAGATATGAATCTTGACCCAAAAAGATATGATCCAAAAAAGATTAAAAGATTAATAAGTAATGCTAAAAATCAATGCTTAACTTCTAATGATCTTTTAGAAAAAGGAGATAATAGTTTTGATAAAACAGTTGCAGAAGCCTACAAGAGATATAGGATTTCGCTCTCAAAAAATAATTCTTTAGACTTTGATGATCTTCTACTTTTGCCTGTTTTCTTATTGAGGCAAAATGATATAGTCAGAGATTACTGGCACAATAGATTTAAACATATTTTAGTTGACGAATATCAAGATACAAATAGAACACAATATGAACTTATAAAATTAATTACGACTGGACATACTGAACCAAAAAAATTCTTTAATTGGGAAGATCGATCAATTTTTGTAGTTGGGGATGCTGATCAAAGTATTTATAGTTTCAGAGCAGCTGACTTCAGAATTTTAATTGGTTTTCAAGAAGATTTTAAAACTTCAATCAACGAGGATACAAAATCATCTTTAATTAAATTAGAGGAAAATTATAGGTCATCTTCCAATATCCTTGATGCTGCAAACTCACTAATTGAAAACAACTCTGAAAGAATTGACAAAGTTTTAAAGGCTACTAAAGAAAAAGGGGAACTTCTAACGTTACTCAGCTGTGATGATGAAATTTCCGAGGCAGAAGCAATTACCAATAAAATAAAATCACTCAATAACTATAATCAAAACCCAATTTGGAAAAATTTTGCAATTTTATATCGAACGAGAGCTCAGTCGAGAGTATTAGAAGAATCTCTTGTTAGGTGGCGCATTCCTTACACAATTTTTGGAGGATTGCGTTTTTATGATAGAAGAGAAATTAAAGATGCAATAGCATATTTGAAAGTTCTGGTTAATTCTTCAGATAACGTTAGTCTGTTGCGTATCATAAATGTTCCTAGAAGAGGGATTGGTAAGACAACTATTCAAAAACTTAATGAGCTATCTAATAGGTTAAATATCCCATTATGGGAGGTTCTTAATGATAAGCAAAGTCTTGAAGAAACAATAGGCCGATCATCAAAAGGAATTAATAAATTTACTGAAATTATGAATGATCTACTGTGTTACCTAGAAAATTCCGGTCCCTCTCAACTACTACAACTTATATTAGAAAAAAGTGGTTATTTAAGTGACTTGCTCTCTAGTGGGAATGAAGAATCTGAAGATAGAAGAAATAACTTACAAGAATTAATTAATGCAGCTACTCAATATGAAGAAGAAACAGAAAGTGGAGATGTAGAGGGATTTCTTTCTACAGCAGCCTTAACAACTGATAATGATACGAAGAAAAATAATCCTAACTCTGTAACTCTCATGACTCTGCATAATAGTAAAGGTTTAGAATTTCAAAATGTTTTTATCACTGGGCTAGAACAAGGTCTATTCCCTAGCCATAGATCAATAGATACACCCTCACTTCTTGAAGAGGAAAGAAGACTATGTTATGTAGGTATTACTAGAGCTAAAGAAAGAGTTTTCTTAAGTCATGCCAGAGAAAGAAGATTATGGGGTGGAATGCGTGAAGCAACAATTCCTTCAATATTTCTTTCGGAAATACCTGAAGATTTAATGGATGGCGAATTACCACAAACTGGTGGTGCTTCAATTAGGAGAGATTGGCATCTTGATCGTTTAACTAGAGTTGATCGAAACAATCCAAATGAATTAGTTAACAAACCAATAAATGCAGTAAGGAAATTATATTCAGGTCCCAGTAAAGGGAAAAGCTGGATAGTGGGAGATATGCTAATTCACTCAAAGTTTGGAAAAGGTGAAATCATACATATTTTTGGGAGTGGAGAAAAAATATCTTTAGCAGTAAAATTTGGTGATAAAGGAAGTAAAATTCTTGATCCAAGATTAGCTCCAATTCGTTATGTAAGTTAAAACTCATGAACGATATCTCTGATTACATCCAAGCGGAATTAATCAAAACTCCATTTAATCTATATAACCTAATTGCTAAATACATAGAATCTAATAACAATACTAAAGTAGCTTTTGTTGGCGGTTATTTAAGAGATTTATTAATTAGTAAATTCCACAAAAAATCGTTTTCTAAACCTGTAGATATTGATCTTGTTATTGAAGGATCCTCTATTTCTCTTGCAAAATTTATAAAAAAAAATATTGTAAATGTAGATTTATGTTTAATCAAGGAATTTAATTTATACAACACTGTAGAAATAAATATTAATGACTATAAAATTGATATTGCTTCTGCAAGAAGAGAAATTTACTCTGCTCCAGGCTCAAATCCCACAGTAAATAAAAGTACTATAAAGGATGATCTTAAGAGGAGAGATTTCACTATAAATTCAATAGCCTTCGAGATCTCGACAAGGAAAATCTATGATCTTTATGGAGGAATTTCTGATATAAAAAGTAAAAGATTGAACTTACTTCACAGTAATAGTATTTCAGATGATCCAAGTAGATTAATTAGATGTGCAAAATATGCTTCAAGATTAGATTTCAATATTTCAAATAATTCCCTCAAACAATCTCAAGAAACAGTTAGACAATGGCCATGGAAAAATTCAGAAAATCATCAGAAAATGATTTACCCTCCTGCACTAGGCATACGAATAAGGATGGAACTAGCTGAAATATGCAAACACGATAATTTGACTAATGTAATTTCGATAATTAATAAATGGGAAATTATCTCAATCTTAAATGAAAATATTAAAGTCGATAAAAGATTTTTAAGAGGACTAAATTGGATTAAGAAGTTAAAGGGAAATCATATGCTTTACTTATTAAAAGATTCAGAAGATTTAGAAAAAGCATGTCAAAGATTTTTGGTAAATAATAGTGAAATAAAAATATTAGAAGATTATATAAATATCAAAAAGATATTAAATACAAACCAAAAAAATTTCAGTCATTTTTCTCCATCAAGTTGGACAGAATTTATTGAGGAAAGAAACCTTAATGATGAGACAGTCAAATTATTAATTTGTGATGGAGGACCATATTGGCGTAATTTGTTTAAGTGGTTATTTATTTACAAATTCATAAAATCAAAAAAAGATGGAGAAACATTAAAAAAAGAAGGATGGGACGCAGGGAAGGAGATGGGAAAGGAAATTAAAAGATTAAGATATTTGGAAATTGACAAATTAAATAGAAATTAATTACATTTTTACAACCTCTCCAACCTTGTACCATTTATCCTTTAAAACATTTTCATATTTAGGATTGCAACTAATCAACAAGGGTCCACATGTTTGAGGATCTAATAGTAATGATATTATCTCGTTAAAAATCTCTTGATCTAATGAATTTTCGTTTAAAAAATTAATTATTCTTTTTTGCTTATTTACTTTATAAATTTTGTCAAAAATTTCTTTATTAGATTCAAAGAAAGTACTTTTAACATCTTTTCTTATTAAATCAAATACTCCAGGATAAGCTTTAAATGAAAATAAATCTAATAAAACTTTTAGTGGCTCAAGATTATTGCTTTGCCTATATAAATTTGATGATTCAACCATTTCTTTAAGATGTCCAATAAATCCATATCCAGTAATGTCAGTGGCAGCATTGACTAATGATTCTTTAAATTGATTTTGAAAAAGATAAATTTCATCAATCAAATATTGCTGACTCTTTACTAAATTATTAATTACTTCAGAAGAACTACCTAGCATATTAATATTTTGCATTTGACCGGCAAAGTAAATCCCAACGCCCAGAGGTCTAGACATCATGAGAATATCTCCAATATCCATTCCAGATTTAAGCCATGGTTTTGCTCCATTTTTTAAAATACCTTGAACTGTTAAAGAAATATCTATTCCTAATGAATAAGGTTTATTTACTAAACTTCTTGCCTCGAAAGTATGGCCTCCAAGTAATTCGCCTCCATGATCCTCAACTGTTGATTTAATACCTTGAAGTGATTGAGAAAAGAGGTAACTCTGAAATTCCCTTTCAACTTTTGGTAATGAAATTAAAGCTTGCGCGGATGAAAGTTTTGCTCCGCATGCCCACAAATCTGAGCAAGCATGCAAAGTAGTAATTTTTGCATTAAGCCAAGGATCACTTACCAAAGCAGGAAATCCATCTACACTTTGCAAGATAATATCTTGACCATTTTGATATATCACAACTGAATCTTCAGGTGATGATGCAAAAGAATTTAAATTAGAATTTATTAATGATTTATTCAAAACAAACTGAGGAATTTTAGCTGCACATCCTCTGCAATCATTCAATGAAATATTTTTTTCACTACTTTTCATAATTAACCTTTTTGATCTGAACTTTTTAATAAAGTTGAGATCAATTTTATGCTTTAAAATCCAAAAAATAAAAGAAGGGCCGAAAACAAAATTGCGATAAATAGCAAAAGCCTTTGGATAATGGCTTGGAAATATATTTACTATTTGCAATCCGATCTTTTGAGGAAACCACTTTTTTAATGATCTCCCTTCTATATCTTTTTTTAGATTTTGTACTAATGTATTTGCAACTTTTACTGCAAAAACTCCCGATGCTGGTCTTTTTGCTGAACCTACAACTGCACAATCACCGACAGCAAATATTCCAGAGAAATTTTTTATCTGCAAATTCTGATTTGTAATTATTCTGCCATAAGAATCCGAATCTAATAATTTTTTTTGTGCCCATAACGGAGATGTATTTCCAGTACATAAAAGAATCTTGCCATAATCAAAATTAAGTTTTTCAACTAAATCAATATTGGAATTCCGTAAACTTTTAAGGATTGTATTATTAATTTTTCTTGAATCACATAATAGTTTTAAAGGTCTATTTCCCCATCTTTTTCTCAAAGCATATGATACTTCAATTGCAGCAAGGCCACTCCCAACAATTACAAATGGAAGTTCATTAACTGAATCAAAAATGTCCTCTTTTAGTATTGAGTCATAAGCCCTTAAAAAAGGTTTAATTGAAAAAGCATTTCGATTTTTAACTAGTGATTCAAATTCTTTTGGAATTATTGTTTGACTTCCATAATTAAGAACCAACTTCGAATAATTAACTGAAGGTCTATTACTTAAAACAATTTTCTTTAAATTGAAATCAATATCCTTTACTTCTTCTTCTATAAAAGATACTTTTGCATTTTTTGCTAAAGATTTTATATCAATTAAACTCTCTTCTAAGGTGGTTGATTTTGAAATCACCGATGGGAATATAGCCGAATAAACCAAATGAGAATCTCTAGATATAATTGAAACAGGAATTTCTGGCATTAATTTCGGAAACATCAACCATTTCTTCAATAAAGAAACATTTGAGTGTCCTCCTCCAATTAGTACCAGATGATTAAAAGTCATTTACATCACTATGAATAAAGAACATTTATTACCAATTGAAAAATCAAGATTAGGAGTGATTGGTGGAAGTGGATTTTATTCAATGGATCAAATAGAGTACTTAAGAGAACTAGAAATCAATACTCCTTATGGTAAACCTTCTGATTCAATAAAAGTATATAATCTTGGAAACCTAGAGATAGCATTTATTCCTAGACATGGCAGAACACATAGTTTAAATCCTTCTGAAATCCCTTACAAGGCTAATATTTGGGCTCTAAGATCAATAGGAGTAAGATGGATTATTGCTCCATCAGCAGTTGGTTCATTACAAGAACAGATAAGGCCACTTGATATAGTTGTTCCAGATCAATTTATAGACCGGACAAAAAATAGACCTGCAACCTTCTTTAACGAGGGGGCTGTTGCTCACGTAACTATGGGTGATCCTTTCTGCACAAATTTATCACGTATATTAAGTGAAATCGGAGAGAAAAATATTCCTGGCGGTAGACAATTGCATAGAGGGGGTACCTATCTAGCAATGGAAGGTCCCGCTTTCTCAACTAGAGCAGAATCTAATTTATATAGGAGTTGGGGATGTTCAATAATTGGAATGACGAACCACACAGAAGCAAGATTAGCTAAAGAAGCTGAAATAGCTTACTCCTCCTTATCTATGGTTACTGATTATGATTGCTGGCATCAAACTCATCAAGAAGTTTCTGTAGAGATGGTTTTGGATAATCTTAGATCAAATACTGAAGTGGCTAATAAAATAATATTTGAAGTAGCTAAATTCATTGAAAAAGAAAGACCAAAAAGTAAGTCTCACTTTTCATTAAAAGATGGATTGATAACCCAAAAAGAAAATATCCCAAGCTGCACAAAAGAGAAGCTAAGGATATTTACTGATTCTTATTAGGCTTATTTTGTATAAGTGATTTTCAGGTCAAGGTAAGGAGTTGTTAGCCTCCAGCTCCAACTCCTTGGTATGAACCATAGAAGAATATACCTAAAACAAAGATAACTGCAATTCCACCTGCTGTAGCAACAAGCCATAGAGGAAGAGTTCCTTCAGTCCATCTTCTTTCCCATGCAACTGCTGGTCTACCGTCAGGAAGTCTATCTGGAATTCTTCCATCAGGTCCTTTTAATTTACTCATAGTTTTAATTTAATTGAAAAAGTAACTGGAAAATAAAATTCCCAATACAAAGACTGATAGTAAGCCTAAGTAAAGGCTTGTACGATTAAGTTCGACTGGAACTTTGTTAGGATTTTCGTTTACTTGCATGATTTTTAAATTTATCGGGCTACGAATTGCATAGCAGCAATGGAACCCAAAAAGAATACTGATGGAATAGCTAAAGCGTGAACTGCTAGCCAACGAACAGTAAATATAGGATAAACGCGGACTTCCGCAGCCTGCATTGGAGCTTGAGAATTAGACATAGTTATTTTGTTCTTAAATCAAGTTGAGATTTCGCATCGAATCTTTGTGTTACAACAGGAGCTTTTGCTTCAGATGCCTGAAAATAGCTATCCGGACGAGGAGTACCGAAAGCGTCGTAAGCCAAACCTGTGTATACGAATAAGAAGCCTGCTATAAAAATAGCTGGTAATGTTACTGCATGAATAATCCAGTACCTAATACTGGTGATTATTTCAAAGAATGGGCGTTCACCCGTTGAACCTGCGGCCATAATCACAAATGTTTACCATACGATCTTACAGTGTAAAATCATAAGTTCGCGAAGAAATTAACAGCTTGGTTACAGACAGTTGTTAAATTAATCCAAAATTAAGATTTTTTTTATTATTTTCGTATGTTATTACAGATTTAGCCATTCCATTTAAGAATGTAACCACGCTCGCCAAGTATGAATCCCTTTTGATTTTTTAAAGTCTCCTTATCAAGAAAGACTATTTTTATATAGTTAGTAGGCAATGCAGATGCAAGAGGATCTGAATTCCAAGTTTCACCTTGATCTTTACTTACTATTAAAGTGCCATTACCGCCGCCAGCCCATATGTCACCATTTGGGTCCCATCCCATATCTAAATAATTGTAACCATTAAGAATAGGGATTATAGGCTTTGACCAACTTTCTAGATTATTAGGATCTTCATTAAATCTAATTTCCGCACCTCTTGAAAGCATCCATAAACTTCCTTCTGGATTGAAACCAATGCTTTGCACTCTCTTACTACTTGCTCTTTGGTGAGCAATCCAAGTATTGCTATCACTATCAAGTGTAGAGAAGAAATTTCCAAGACTGCTTACGCTCACATAATCACCGCTAGATGTTCTTCTTAAATCTCTTATACCTCCCTGTTCCGAAGGGTCTGATACTTTTGCCTCCCATGTTTCACCGCTATTGGAAGTTTCATAAATAGCTGCTGAGGTTGTCGCCAATTGAGCAACTCCTTCATCAATAGTAGTAACTAAGAAAGGCTGGCCTGGTAACTTCCCAAGTGAAAGCCTAGTCCAATTTTTACCCTCATCGAAAGTATGCATTACGAGAGAGGGTTGCCCTATTAACCAACCTTCAGAACCCTTGAAATCAATATCTAGAAGGCGGAAGTTCTCTTCAGCAGAAATATCTAATGATCTTTTTTCCCATGTTTCACCACCATTAGTAGATTCCATAATCAATCTGTTTGAGCCTACTAAAAACCCATGATTATCATCTATAAAATCAACATCTAGAGCATTAGCCTGATCTTCAAACTGAATCGTTTTCCAAGGGCTGCTATCACCCATCTTTACTCCTGTAGATGAACAACTGCTCAATACAAAACAAAGGAGAACTGATAAAAGAAGATTAGGAATGCTGGTAATAATTTTTTTCATTAGTATATATTAATGCAAAGAGTACAAGGAGAGGAACATAGCAGCAGCAAACGCAAGACCTCCAAAAATCAATATGTTTTTTTGTCCAGGAGGTAAACTATTAAAACCAAATCCATAAACTAAATTCTCTTCAAAACCACTTGGTTTAGATTTAGGACCTATATCTTTATAAAAATTTTTACCCGCTCGACAAACAGGGCAAGCGAAGGTATTCCCATCCAACTGTGAAAAAGGAGTATTTTTAGGTATGTTTAATTTTTTATTTCCCTCAGACGGATCATAAATATATCCACAACTTCTACATTCGAATCTATTTTGTTCTAGATTAAGTGCAGGTTGTTCAACATTTACTCCTGAGGGATTTTCAGAAAGTTTTTCTTTCCCAAAGTTTTCACTTATTTTGTTTTCCTCAGAGGCTGGTTGAATGTTTTCACTCACGGTTTATTATTGTTCTTTAAGAACTTTAAAAGATTTTGCTTAATTAAGCGACTTTTATTCAAAATTAATTTTTAAGATGTTTTTATTAACTGGCTATGAATACTTTTTAGGTTTCCTTCTAATTGCCGCAGCTGTTCCAATATTAGCTCTAGTTACTAATCTCATCGTTGCACCAAAAGGCAGAACAGGGGAAAGAAAACTTACATATGAATCTGGAATGGAGCCTATAGGAGGAGCATGGATTCAATTTAATATTCGTTATTACATGTTTGCCTTGGTTTTCGTTATATTTGATGTTGAGACAGTATTCCTTTATCCTTGGGCTGTAGCCTTCAACAGATTAGGCTTATTAGCTTTTATTGAGGCTTTAATTTTCATTGCAATACTTGTTATTGCCCTGGCGTACGCATGGAGAAAAGGTGCTTTAGAATGGAGTTAAAAAATTGAATCCACAATTATCCCCAAAAGCAATAAGAGAAATTCGAGAAGGGACTTGCAACCCTCTTGGTTCTCCCCAAGTCACTACAGATTTAAGCGAAAATATTATATTGACAAGCTTAGACGATCTTCATAATTGGGCTAGACTAAGCAGTCTATGGCCTCTCTTGTACGGAACTGCTTGTTGTTTTATAGAATTTGCTGCCTTAATTGGATCAAGATTTGATTTTGATAGATTTGGATTAGTACCTAGAAGCTCGCCAAGGCAAGCAGATTTGCTAATAGTTGCAGGAACAGTAACTATGAAGATGGCTCCAGCCCTAGTGAGACTTTATGAACAAATGCCTGAACCAAAGTATGTTATCGCTATGGGTGCTTGCACAATCACAGGAGGGATGTTCAGTGCAGATTCTACAACTGCTGTGAGAGGCGTTGATAAATTGATACCAGTTGATTTATACCTTCCAGGATGTCCCCCAAGACCAGAAGCAATTTTTGATGCTGTAATTAAATTAAGAAAAAAAGTTGGGAATGAATCAATTTTAGAGCGCACAAAAACAGAACAAACTCACAGATACATAACATCTAATCACGAAATGAATCTCGTTTTCTCAGAAAATACAGGTGAATATCTAAACAAAACTTCAGCTAACCAAATACCCTCCTCTAAAAAAGAAAAAATAACCGAATTACCTGAAAAAACTGAAATTATTAATTCTGAAGAAGATTAATGGAAAAAGACGGTATTGCCACATCCACAGATACTTCAATAGAAAAAGAAGGGTTTATAAGCCAATCTTTGTCTAATGATGGAATTCCAAATCAATCTTTATCTAATGATCACTTAGGAATTGAAAACATTTCTGTGAAACCTAGCAAATTATATGAAGCAGTATCTGCCTTGAGAAATTACGGTTTCAACTATCTCCAATGTCAAGGAGGATATGATGAGGGACCAGGCAAAAATCTTGTTAGTTTCTACCATTTTATAACTGTTGATGATTTACAAAAAATTGAAAAAATTAAGGAAGTTAGATTAAAAGTTTTCTTAAAAAGAGATTCTGACTTATCAATCCCTAGTTTGTACAAAATTTTTAAAGGAAGTGATTGGCAAGAAAGAGAAACTTTTGATATGTATGGAATAAATTTTATTGATCATCCCAATCCCAAAAGACTTTTAATGCCTGAAGATTGGAGAGGATGGCCATTGCGAAAAGATTATATTCAGCCAGATTTTTACGAACTTCAAGATGCTTATTAATTTTTAATTTAATTTTTTTAATTTGCGGTAAATAAACATAACTGCTCTTGCTAATCTCCTTGGATCATGTCTAAGAGTTGGAGTTATTCTTTTTGAATATAATGGTGCTTGCAAAACATAATAACCCTCAGATAATAATTTTTCTTTATTGCATTGGACAGGCTCTGCACCTCTACTTTCGTAATAGTCTACTAATGGAGACTTTTCAAATTGAATCTGAGATAAGATTGAGTTAAAAATTCGAGCATTAACTCCAAAATTTGATAATTGTTTTTCTATTGCTTTGATATGTTGATAGACATCAAGTCCATCTGTTTCTCCAGGCTGAGTCATCAAATTACTTATATAAATTTTAGGAGCATTATTTTGCAATAAGGCATCAACTATCTCTGGTACTAACAAATTAGGCAATAAAGAAGTGTATAGACTACCTGGGCCTAGAACAATTAAATCAGCTTCTTTTATAGCTTCAAGAGCACTCGGAAGAGCTGAAGGATTTTCTGGTAGGTAACCAATCCTCGAAATTAATTTTTTAGATTTACTGATCTTGCTTTCACCAAAAATTTTTTCCCCATCTTCTAATTCGGCCCATAACATAACATCAATATTTGTTGCAGGTAAAACTTGACCTTGTACAGCCAAAACCTTACTAGAGGCTTGAACTGCTTTTTCTAAACTACCTGTAATTGTTGTTAAAGCTGACAAGAATAGATTTCCAAAACTATGGCCTTCCAGACCGCTTCCCCCTGAAAATCTGTACTGAAATAATCTAGTTAAAGTAGGTTCCTCATTTGATAAGGCTGCCAAACAATTTCTAATATCTCCTGGAGGTTGCACACCTAATTGTTTTCTGAGAATTCCACTACTTCCACCATCATCGGAGACAGTTACGATTGCTGTAATATTACTACTGTAATTTTTTAAGCCTTTCAATAAAGTAGATAAACCTGTACCTCCGCCAATTGCAACAATATTTGGACCTCTTTTTAATTTACTTTTAACTCTTAATGCATCAACTAAAAATGTGTTTTTTTCTGGAACAAGCGCTTTTTGAATAGAATTAATACTTCTATTTTGTCCAATCCCGATTAATAATAGTCCAATAACAAAAATCAATGGTCCCATTAACGAAATAGGCAAAATACGTGTTAAACCTGTCATTACCCCAAAAAAGATTTCGATAAGCCAATAGAGCGGTCTTAAATTTGTCCAAATTACCAGGCCTAATAATGTAGTCAAAAATCCTATCGCAGATGTAAGCATCCATCTTTTTATTACCAATCCTGGCAAAAGCCAACTCAAAATTCTTAAGATTTTCTTTAACAAGGCAAAATTTGTCTTTTTAAAATTTTTATAGTACCTTCTTACCCTTTTTTTACGTTTATTCATTAAAAACCTCTTAAATTATTTTTCTCAAATTTAAAGACTATATAAAATCATTATAAATCAAATTCATACATCCTTTTTTTATTTCTAAAAAAAGGCAAAATGAAATATATAGATGTTTTTTATATAAGTTTTGAAAAAATCAAAGCATGCAGTTGAAACAAAAAACCTCTCAATAAGCTGGGGGGAAGTTAATGTGCTTAATCAAATAAATTTTGAACTTAATGATGGAGAGAAATTAGCTATTGTTGGCCCCTCAGGTTCTGGGAAATCAACCATATTAAAAATATTAGCAGGACTAATTTTACCTAGCAAAGGAGAATTAAGAATATTTGGTGAGAAGCAAACATATTTGAGATTAGATCAAAATAATCCTCCTGATGTAAGACTAGTTTTTCAGAACCCGGCTTTATTAGGATCTCTAACTATTGAAGAAAATGTAGGTTTTCTCCTCAAGAGAAATAAAAATCTATCGAAAAAGTCAATTCATGAAATAGTACGTGAATGCTTAGCTGAGGTGGGATTATTTAATGTTGAGAATAAACTGCCCAATGAATTAAGTGGAGGCATGCAAAAAAGGGTAAGTTTTGCGAGGGCATTAATTACTGATCAAACTCTTAATGCAAAGTCTAAACCTGTATTACTTTTTGATGAGCCAACTGCCGGACTTGATCCCATTGCCTCATCAAGAATTGAAGATTTAATAAATAAGACAAATCATAAAGCTAGCGGATCATCTATTGTGGTTAGCCATGTTCTTAGTACTATAGAAAGAACTTCAGATAAAGTTTTAATGCTTTATGGAGGCAAATTCAGATGGGCAGGCTCGATTGATGAATTTAAAAAGAGTAAAGATCCCTATGTATTTCAATTTAGGAATGGAAAACTGGATGGCCCAATGCAACCTAAAGACATTTAGAAATTATGCGTAGAAGCTTACGAGATTCAATAGTTGGTTTTTCCTTATTAGGAGGAATTTTAATATTCACATTTTTTTCTTTTTGGCTTAGAGGTGTTAGATTATCTTCAAAAAATTGGTACCTATTTGCTGAATTCAATAACGCAAGCGGTTTATCAAAAAAATCTCCAGTTACTTACAGAGGAATCTTAGTTGGATCAATAGAAGATATCTTGTTCACGAATGAATCAATTAAAGCAAAAATAGTTTTAAATAATCCTGAAATTATTCTTCCAAGGCCTGCATTTGCAAGGGTAGTTACAAATTCTTTCCTTGGAGGAGATGTACAAGTTTCTTTAGAAACTAGCGACAAGACAATTCCTAAGAATATTGCAAAACCTATATCCGAAAAATGCGATACCAAATTAATTATTTGTCAGGGAGACACTATTACAGGTAAACAACTATCAAGCCTATCAAATATAACTAATAAAATAAGTCAACTTTTAAAAGACACTAATCAAGAAAACTTAATTGAAAACATCGTTAACTCAATTGATCAATTTGACAGAACACAAGAAAATCTTGATGAATTAATTTATTTATCGAAACAAGAAATACAAAGAGTTGAACCTCTAATAAAAGAAATTACAATTGCTGCTAATCATTTGAATAACATTTTGTCTACTATCGATGACAAAGAAACTCTTAACGACATTAAATTGACAATTAATGCTACTAGGTCTATTTCAACCAAAATAGATGATATTAGTGATGATTTTGAAAAATTAACTCAAGATAAAGAATTAACCAAATCTATAAGAGATTTAACGATTGGACTTTCAAAATTCCTTAACGAAATTTATCCATAAGAAATATTTAGAATTCATTAATTGCATTTAAAGCCATAGCTGCGATTGCTTTATCTGTAGCTTTTGGTAACTGGACGTATTTCCCTTGAGCAGCCTCTGCTAATTCTTTACCAAATCCACTTGCTATAAATTTTCTCTCCGTATCAATTACTAAGAGTTTTATCCCAAGCATTGGATATTTTGCAGCGATATCTAGAACCTCCTGTTTTAAATTGACATTATCATTTTCGTTATCTTTTCCCTCAATCTCATTTTGTCCTAGAGATAACCCTAATGGAACATTTCCTCGGCCATCAGTGATCCCTACAACAATAACTTGACCAATATCTCCTGTTGAAAGAGCATTTTTTGCTACTTTTGCTGATTGTGTTAATCCATGTGCCAAAGGAGATCCTCCACCACAAGGCATTGTTTCTAACCTTCTTTTTGCAGCAGTTATTGATCTTGTTGGAGGCAAAAGCACTTCAGCCTGATTACCTCTAAAAGGAATCAGAGCGACTTCATCCCTATTCTCATATGCCTCGGTTAAAAGTCTTATTACAGCGCCTTTGGCACTTTGCATTCTATTTAAGGCCATAGAGCCACTGGCATCAACAAGAAAAATTACTAAAGCTCCCGCCTTTTTTTGAAGAAGCTTTGCCCTAAAATCATTTTCTTCAATAACTATCGATTTATTAGGGTTCCTTAGTCTTCTAGATTTTTGATAAGGCGCAGCAGCTCGAAGGGTAGCATCTACAGCAATTCTTTTTACTTTACCTCTTGGAATAATAGGTTTTACATATCTTCCTCTACTATCACTAAATATGACTGATCTACTACCACTATTTCCAGCTTTAGCTTTGGCAGATGAAAAAAGTAACAAATCCGGATCAACCATACATGCTTCAGGGTCTAATATGAATTCTTCAGGTATTTCAGGAGTAGATTCTTCTTCCCCGTCAGAATTATCTTCTTCTTGTTCTTGCTCTTGATTATCATCATTTTCATTAGCCTCAGGTTCAGACTCTTCATTGTTTGATTGAGGCGGAGGTGGAGGGCTCTGATCCTCAGGAGGGGGTGGTTGAATATCATCTTCTTCAGGTGGGATTTGCATTGCTCGTGGAAGAATAACTAATCTTACTGCGACTTTTAGATCCTCAGAATTTACATTCTCATCTCCTCGAAGCGCTGCATTTGCCTTTGCTACTTTTACTGCAAATAATTCTGACCTATGCCCTTCTACTCCTCCTCTAAGAGCTTCATTGACTAAATAGGTCATTTGCTCTGTTGTTATCTTGACATCCTTTAACCATTGCCTTGCCAAAATTAATTGAGTTGATAAATTATCAGAATCTTCCGACCATTTTTCTGAAAATTTTATATTATTTTCTGCATGTGATAAAACAGATTTTGTAATCTCTACTCTTTGAGAATTATCAATAGATTGATCTGCAGAAAGCACAATAGCAAAACGATCTAAAACATGATCTCTTAAAGCACCTTCTTCAGGATTATATGTTGCTATTAAAAGTGACTTACAGGGATGAGAGAGGCTTAAACCATCTCTTTCAATATTATTTTGCTCTCTTCCTATAGCTTCAAGAATTAAATTTACAATTCCATCATCCAATAAATTTATATCGTCTACATAGAGAACACCTCTATGAGCTTCTGCTAAAATTCCAGGCTGAAAAACTTGTTCTCCCGTACTTAATGAGGCAGCGACATCAATTGATCCAACAAGTCTATCTTCAGTAATACCAATTGGAACTTGAATGAATGGTGCCTCTTTTACTTTTTTTGGAATTTCATCAATTTGATTCAAATAATCACTTCCAATTGCCTCCTCTAACAATTTATTAGTACTATCATCCCATTCCTCTGGCTTATCTGGATCTAGATTCCTACCAATAGGTCTTAATGAAGTATTACCATTTTTCTTAGATAGTGTTTCCAGTATTGATTCATTATCTAATACTTCTACAGGAGGGAGTAAAGTATGCAAACCCCTTGCTAATACTGACTTACCAGTACCTCTTCCGCCAGCGATAATCACTCCTCCTAAACTCGGATCGACTGCTGCCAAAAGCAAAGATAATTTCAATAAGCTATGACCCGTAATTGCCGCCAATGGAAAAGCTCTAAAAGAATCCTTTGAGTTCATTAAATCTTTTTTTTCTCCTTTTTCTTTTAACTCGGGGTTCAAAATCACTTTAAAAATGCCTGATATAGAATTTATCCAATAACTTTGTTTTTTGTAGTGGAATTATCAAATCTTAATATCAAAAATGGACTATGTATATCCCTCGGTGCAAATATTGATAGTAAATTCGGAAGCCCTCTGAAGTCACTTTTAATTTGCAAACCAAAATTAGAGGAAATAATAAATAAGTGGGGAGATAGTTTCAACAAAAAAAAAGAAGAGAAAAGCAAATTTCATGCAAACTTTTATTGGTCTTCAATTTATGAGACATCACCCCACGGTATTGAAAATGTACAGCCAAATTATTTAAATACTCTCTTACTTATAAAAAGTAATTCTTTTCCTAAAACATCAAATGAAAACGCAAAATTACTTTTAAAAGAGCTAAAAAAGTTAGAGAGATTTTTCGGAAGAGAAGAGACGCCAAAGGGTAAGAAATGGCTATCAAGATGTCTCGATTTAGATATTCTTTGGTGGGAAGATTTTTATACAGTTGACGAGGAATTAACATTACCTCACCCTAGATTCATGAATCGGAATTTCGTTATAACACCACTATCTGAAATCTTAAGTAGAAGCCAAAAAATCACAAAGATTGATTTCCAAAAATGGGGTATATAGATGATTTACAAAACCAAAAAATAACTGTTAGGCTATTTTTATTTAAAAATTATGGGCAACAAAAACCTTATAAAAAGATCCATTTTTAAAGAAAAAATATCTGAATTAAAGTCAAAAAAATTTAGTTTCGAAATAAATAGAATTGAGCTTCCAAATGGACATGAAGGTGAATATGGATACATTAAGCATCCTGGGGCAGCATTAGCCGTACCTATTACAAAAGACAATAAAGTTATCATTCTTCGGCAATATAGATTTGCTGTTTCAAGGTATTTATTAGAATTTCCAGCAGGCACATTAGAAATAGGTGAAACACCTATTAATTCAATTAAAAGAGAAATACAAGAAGAAACTGGATTTAGTGCAAACAAATGGGATGAATTAGGAACTCTTGTCCCTGCTCCTGGTTATGCAGATGAAGAAATTTATTTATTTTTAGCTCGTGATTTAAACAAACTAAATACCGAGGTTAAAGGAGATTTAGATGAAGATATAGAAGTATTAATTTTAGATCCGAACGAACTAGATGATCTTATTTCTAGTGGGGATGAGATTCTTGACGCAAAAACCGTGACAGCTTGGTTTAGAGCTAAACAATTTTTAGATAAATTATGAATAAACCTAGAATACTTTTTTGGCATAGAAAGGATTTAAGAATATTTGACAATCAAGCTTTAATCAAAGCATTTTCATTGTCAAATGCTATTACTTCAACTTACATATTTGATAAAAATTACCCACACGATTTCAATGCAAGTTCAAGAGCTTGGTTTCTTGGAAATTCGCTTCAAGAATTAGGAAATAATTGGAAAAAAATGGGTAGTAGAATAATCATGGAAGAAGGAGATCCGGTATTAATAATTCCTCAATTAGCAAAGAAAATAAATGCTAAATTTGTTTTTTGGAATAGATCAATTGAACCTTATGAGATTAATCGCGATTTAAAAATAAAAAAAAATTTAGAAGAACAAAATATTCAAGTTATTGAAACTTGGGATCACTTATTAGTAGAACCCTTAAAAATATTTTCCGGAAATAATAAACCTTACTCAGTTTATGGGCCTTTTTATAAAAACCTTAAATCAAAAATGAATTTATTAGGTCCATATGACCAAGATAAAGTTGTTTTCCAGTTTAAAGATATAGATAATAAACTCAAAGAAAATAAAACAATAAATTCATCTGATTCTGTTCTAGAGAAATTTATCAAAAATATCAAATTTCCTGGTTCGAATATTTGTCCTTGTAGACCTGGAGAGAATGCTGCTGAAACATTATTAGAAAACTTCATTAACGAAAAAAAAATATATTCTTATAATTCTGCACGTGATTTTCCTTCCCATGATGGGACATCTTTTCTAAGTGCATCTCTCAGATTCGGCACCATAAGCATTAGAAAAATTTGGAACGCCACATTAAATTTAAATTCAGATTTTGCAAATCAAGAAAATTATCTATCAATTGAAACTTGGCAAAAAGAACTTGTTTGGCGTGAATTTTATCAACATTGCTTATTTCATTTCCCAGAGCTAGAGAAAGGTCCATATAGAAAAAAATGGGATCACTTTCCATGGCAAAACAATAATGAATGGTTTCAACTTTGGAGCAACGGAGAGACCGGAGTACCTATAGTTGATGCTGCAATGCGTCAACTAAATAGTACTGGCTGGATGCATAACAGATGTAGGATGATAGTCGCTTCATTTCTGGTAAAAGATCTTATATGCAGTTGGCAAATGGGCGAGAAAAAATTTATGGAGACTTTGGTTGATGGAGACTTAGCTGCAAATAATGGGGGATGGCAGTGGAGCGCCAGTAGCGGTATGGATCCAAAACCACTTAGGATTTTTAATCCATATACTCAAGCAAAAAAATTTGATCCTATTTGCGAATATATAAAATATTGGATTCCTGAATTATCTAAAGTGTCAAATTCAGAATTATTAAATGGGGAGATATCTAATTTAGAAAAAAATAATTATTCAAGCCCTATTGTCAATCACAACATGCAACAAAGATTATTTAAATCACTTTATGCTGAAATTTGAATTTCTTCTATACAATTTTTTAAAACCTTATCTAAATTTTCTGCTACATAAACTTGCTCTTCATAAGAAATTTCAGGAAACATTGGAAGACTAAGAACCTCTGTACAAATTCTCTCTGTATTAATGAGTTTTGTTCTAGAAAAATTATTATTTTTGTAAGCTATTTGTGCGTGTATTGGAATTGGATAATAAATAATTGAATTAATACCTTTTTCAAAAAGTTTTTGTTTTACCAAATTCCTTAAGGAATAGTATTTTTTAAAATCAGTATCAAATAAATTTGAAAAATCTTCATTTAAAAAATATTTATCGTTTCTTAATTTGATTACAAATTGATTCCAAGAATGGGAAATTGAATCAGAGCTAATTTTTGGAAAACTAATAAATGGATTTTTTTCTAATAAATCAAGGTAATTATTAGCAATTTTTTGGCGATTATTAATCCACTTAGAAATATATTTAATTTTAATATTTAATATGGCAGCTTGAATGGTATCAAGTCTGCTGTTATATCCAATTTGGGTATGATGATATCTTATCGGGCTGCCATGAACAGCAAGTTCTCTAATTTTTTTGGCAATCTTGTGATCTGAAGTTGTTACTGCTCCACCATCTCCAGCAGCTCCTAAATTTTTAGTAGGGAAAAAGCTAAAACAGCCTATATCACCGATACTACCAACTTTGGAAGTTTCCCACATTGTGCATGTTGCCTGAGCACAATCTTCGATTACTTTTAAGTCATATTTCTGGGCCAAAGATTTTATTAAAGTCATATTTACTGCATTACCAAATAGATGAACTGGCATAATTGCCTTGGTATTAGAATTTATTTCTTGTTCTATTAGTTCAGTATTAATGAGATAAGTTTCTGGATCTATATCTACCAAAACAGGATTAGCGCCAACTGCACTGATAGCCTCTGCAGTTGCAAAAAAGCTAAAAGATGAGGTAATAACTTCATCACCCACACCAATATCTAATGCGCGCAAAGCTAATACTAAAGCATCAGTTCCACTATTACATCCAATAGTATTTTCAACACCAATCAGATTTGAAAAGCTCTCCTCAAATTTGGCAATTTCTTGTCCTCCAATATATTGGCCCCCTTTTAAAACTTTAAAAACCTCACTCTCAATTTCAGAGCCAATTTCTTGGAACTGCCTATCTAAAGTAAATGGAGGTATCTGCATAGTAAATATATTAACCCTAAACCATATTTCTATGGGTAAAAAATTTTTAATTCATTTAAACCAACTTGGTTCTTTACCAGGAGTCCATTTTATATTGCAACCTAAAGAAGGGATCTGATTTGAAGGATAAGAATTATCATGATTCAAATCTTTTACGGCAGAGCGCAAATCTTTTGCAGATAGAGGGATATTATTACCTGGTCTACTATCGTCTAATTGGCCATGATAATACAATAAAAAATCACCAGATCCTTCATTAGAAAAAAGATAAAAATCTGGGGTGCAAGCCGCTTTTAATTTCTTAGCAAAATTTTGATTTTCATCGTATAGATAAGGAAAACTCCATCCCTGTGTTTGTGCTTGTAATTTCAAATTTTTAGGAGAATCTGAAGGATGAGTGACAATATCATTACTAGAAATTGCAACTGTTTGAACTGTATTTTCAATTTCTTTACTTAAGGTGAAAATTTGATTCTCAATATATTTAACAAATGGGCAATGGGCACAAATAAACATTAAAAGTAAATGCCGATTATCTAGATTATGAGAATTAAAATATTTATTTTTTGAAGAATTGGCATTTAACATTTCGAAATTCGGTAATTGAAAACCCAATTCCAAAACCATAGAATTTGTTCTTACCATGTTCAAGTTAAAAATTCTTTGATATTTGAAAATTATTGTATATTTTGCAGTAATCCGTAAAGATAGGTACTTTTATATAGGAGAATAATAGAAATAATAAATAAAATGCTTCTAAATCTAACTGGCAAAAAAATTCTTGTTACTGGAATTGCCAACAATCGTTCAATAGCATGGGGTATCGCTCAACAACTTTCAAAAGCTGGCGCAGAACTTGGAATCACATATTTGCCTGATGATAAGGGAAGATTCGAGTCTAAAGTTAGAGAACTAACTGAACCTTTAAACCCATCGTTATTTTTGCCTCTTGATGTTCAAAATCCAACTCAAATTGAAGAAATCTTTAAAAATATAAAAGACAATTGGGGGCAAATTGACGGACTAGTTCACTGCCTAGCATTTGCAGGACGCGATGAATTGATTGGAGATTATAGTGCTACCACTTCAGAGGGTTTTGATAGGGCTCTTAATATAAGTGCGTATTCGTTAGCACCTTTATGTAAAGCAGCAAAACCACTTTTTAGTGATGGTGCTGGAGTTGTCTCATTAACTTATTTAGGTTCAGAAAGGGCGATTCCTAACTATAACGTGATGGGAGTTGCTAAAGCAGCTTTAGAAGCTTCAGTAAGATATCTTTCTGCAGAACTTGGTCCGGAAAAACAAGTCAGAGTTAACGCAATAAGTGCTGGGCCTATAAGAACACTTGCGAGTTCTGCTATAGGTGGCATTTTAGATATGATTCACAATGTTGAAGAAAAGGCTCCTTTACGCAGAACAGTCACTCAAACAGAAGTAGGTAATACCGCTGCTTTTTTATTAAGTGATCTCTCTAGCGGCATTTCAGGCCAAACAATTTATGTTGATGCGGGTTACTGCATTAATGGAATGTAAACTAATTTTTTTTGCATAAAAATGTCATCTCTAAGGCAATCTGAAATAAAAAGAAAAACGAATGAAACAGATATTTCTGTATTTATAAACTTAGATGGAAATGGAATTTCTGAGATTGATACAGGGATACCATTCTTAGATCATATGCTTCATCAAATATCCAGTCATGGTTTGTTCGATTTAAAAATAAAAGCAATTGGAGATACACATATTGATGATCATCATACTAATGAAGATGTAGGAATCGCATTAGGCAAAGCATTTTCAAAAGCCTTGGGAGAAAGAAAAGGAATAAGCAGATTTGGACATTTCTTTGCCCCATTAGATGAAGCATTAGTTCAAGTCACTTTAGACTGCTCTGGTAGACCGCATCTATCTTATGATCTTCAATTAAAAGCCCCTAGAATAGGAAATTATGATACTGAACTAGTAAGAGAGTTTTTTATTGCCTTTGTAAATAACAGCGGTATTACTCTGCACATTAACCAAATAAGAGGGAGT
>CACLGU010000019.1 GCA_902606505.1 uncultured Prochlorococcus sp. | reverse complement strand
TTGCGCTACTAATGTTGTAGTTATTTTTATAACTTTCATAGTCTTCTTTACTTACCGCACCTTCTTGATATAAATATTCCCTTCTTAAAAATTCAGATTTTTGTTTTTCTACATTTAATTCAAGTTCTTCAATTTTATAGATAAAGTCCTTATCATCAAGAGAAGCTAAAACCTGATCTTTTTTTACAAGATCGCCCTCATCTACTTTGATTTCTTTTATTACGCCTTGCTTCCGAGGCCCAATATTGCTTGTCCTTATTGCTTTTACTTCACCACTAGTATTAATTGAATCTGAGAGGATTCCTTTTTCAACTTGAACTACAAAATCAGAAATATCTTTTGACTTATTTTTCTTGAAGGAATTGCTTATAAAAGCGAAAAATATAGCTAGAGAAAGTAGTATAATTCCACTTCTTAAATTTATATTTTTTTTTATTAAATCAAACATTTCTTTTTAAAAGCAGAAGTAGAGAATATTTAGGAACTAAATAAATAATCAAAACGATTATAATTAACTTATCCAAGATTGGTTAAGTAAATACTATATTACTAGAAGATGTTTTCTTGATAATTTTTCTATAAGTTTTTTCAAATGTTAAAAGCAGGTATTATTGGATTACCAAATGTTGGAAAATCAACTCTATTTAATGCACTTGTAGAAAATGCTAAGGCCCAAGCGGCTAATTTTCCCTTTTGTACTATAGAACCTAATAAAGGCATAGTTTCAGTTCCAGATCAAAGGTTACAAGAGTTAGGTAATTTAAGTTCTAGCCAAAATATTATCCCAACAAAAATTGAATTTGTAGATATCGCAGGACTAGTAAAAGGAGCTAGTAAAGGTGAAGGTTTGGGAAATAAATTTTTATCAAATATTAGGGAGGTTGATGCAATAGTTCATGTTGTGAGGTGCTTTGAAGATAGTGATGTAATTCATGTTTCCGGTAAGGTAGATCCCTTGGATGACATTGAGATAATTAATCTAGAATTGAATTTAGCTGATTTATCCCAACTCCAAAAAAGAAGAGAAAGAATTAAAAAACAGGTTAGAACTAGTAAAGAGGCAGCAAAAGAAGATAATTTACTAGAAAAAATTGAAGATGAGCTACAGAACGGACTTTCAGTTAGATCAATATCTTTGAGTGAAGAAGAAAATTTAATAATTAAGCAACTTGGCTTCCTTACTGCTAAACCAATTATTTACGCAACAAATTTGAATGAAAATGATTTAGCTAAAGGTAATGATTTCTCATCAAAAGTTCAGAGTTTTGCAAGCAATGAAAATACAGAATGTATAAAAATATCAGCGCAAGTCGAATCTGAATTAATAGAGTTAGAACCAGAAGATAAAAAAGACTATCTTATTGGTTTAGGAGTAGAAGAAGGGGGATTAAGTTCCTTAATTAGATCAACATATAAACTATTGGGATTAAAAACTTATTTCACCACCGGAGAAAAGGAGACAAAAGCATGGACAATAAAAGATGGTATGACTGCGCCTCAGGCAGCAGGAGTAATTCATACTGATTTCGAAAAGGGATTTATAAGAGCTCAGACTATTTCATATCAAAACTTAATTGATTCAGGTTCAATTGCCAATGCAAAAACTAAAGGTCTATTAAGAAGTGAAGGTAAGGAATATATTGTTAACGAAGGTGATGTAATGGAGTTCTTATTTAATGTTTAGTAAGTCTCTTAAGGCTTACTATTTTGCTTTTTGAATTTAAATTCAAAAAATGAAATTAATAAAATTAAGATACATCCTAAGCAACTTCCTATTAACCCAAAAACAATGGTTGTAAAACCATCATCGTAGCCATATTGTAATTGCGGTAAGTGAGGGGGGATTGGCATTATTTCTCAACAGAATTTTCAATATCTTCCAGTAAATGTTTAGTTGATCTACTAAAACCATTAGTTTTTAAATAGTTTTGAGCCTCTCTAAATTTTTCAGCTACTCTTTTTGCATAAGGAGTATTCATGGAATTTTGAGTCATGTTAAAAATGCGACTAATTTAATAATCTGATTTAGGTAACCCCTTGATAAGTATTCAAAAATACAAGAATATAAAAATAGGATTTTTTACTTATTAAGAAATTTATTGTGAAAAGTTCTTGATTCTCAAAAATAAAGTTTTTTAAAATTAGAAAAATTGACAATGACAAATATATTATTAATCCTTTTTTTGGTACTTTTATTTTTATTATTTTTTTATTCAAAACGAAATAGAGGGTTAGCCCAAAAAACAACAATTAGTCCAACTTATGTTCCTTTCTTAAAAGAACAAGAATTTAATCCTGATATAAGTACAGATAATTGGGTTTTACACAAACTTAGATTAGATAAATTTAGAAGATCACAATATAAGGGATTAACTTTCTTTGTAAGTTCAGACAATAGAATTTACTATCTTTCTGAAGAAGGGGATAAAGTTTATTGCTAACAGGAAAAATTAATTTTATAAATAGGAAAAGCTCGATAGAAATTAATAATATTAAATGAAGTATTTATTTTTATTATCAGAAAAATTCTACAGTTTTATTGAATGGGAGTGGAATACCTTAAAAAATCTAAGAAGAACAAAAAGAAAGAATTTTTTCTTGAGAGGATCATTTGCTTTGTTTAGTTTATTCTCTATTCTTTTTTTAATATTTTCTCCTCCTATTGCTCTTGGAATATTATTTGGAGAGGGATTGAAATTTAGCATTTTTTTTATTTGGATTTGGATTTTAAATTTAAAGTTTTTTTGAAAATGTATAATTAATTGCGAAAGATTTTTTAAAATTAAGAAGCTAAAAATTTACCTTATGCCAAAAATATTCAAACAAAATAAGTCTGCTTTATTAGGAGCAAATATATTAATAATTTTACTTTGGGTAACTATATCTTCCTTTTTGATAAATTTATTTCAAAGTGAAAATGCCCCATTTTATATATATAAAATTTCTTTTGTAATCAGATTCCTCCCTCCTGTTTGGGTTACATGGTTCCTATGGATAAAAAGAGGTGGTTTAAAAAGATAAATAACAAAAGCATTTTTACTTATATACTATAAAAACAAATCAGTTAAGATCTATGAGCTTACCTGAAATTTTCATGTAAGAATTAGATGATTGAGAGATTGTTTTTAGCTAAGAAACAATCTCTTTTTTTTACAATTATTTTTTCTAATAAAAAAGTGCTTGTTAGTATCCCTATTGACAAACACTCATGACGATCAATATTTTAAAAAATTAAACAGGTAATCTATTATCAATTTCCACTACTCCTGAATCCATAAGACGGCCGATTTTAATAACTAAAGCCATATCTAACCTTGAAAATTCAGATTGATGGTTAGTTATCCAATCAAGTTCAGAAAGAGTTATAACTCCCAAAGTATTTACTTTAAGAAAAAGTAAGCCTAAGTTCATTTTAAAAAATTCCTGGGATTATCCAGCCGAATAAGCCATAATTTACAACTAATGCAAATAAGCCCATCATTGCCATTCTTCCATTAGTTCTTTCGGCGTTTTGCCAATAAGTTGGTTTTGAATTTTCCATTTTTCTAAGTTGTAGGTTTATTAAATAGTTAGTTTTAAACGAAACCAGGAATTATTTGACCTGTTGTTAGGTATGCTCCAACAGCAGCAATTAATCCAAGCATTGCGAATCTGCCGTTGAGAGTTTCAGCAACAACTTTTTCTTTTTCGATTGTTTTGATTTTTGTGTTTGTGTTTTTCATTTGATTAGAAGATGAATAGTTTAAATTTTCATTTTGAAATTGCTTAGTAAGATAAGCAACGAGAGTGACTGTAAAGAATACAATTACGGCTAAAAAACCTGAAAGAGGACTCATTAAAAAATGCCAGGAATAATTTGTCCAGTTGAAACGTAAGCACCTACTAATGCAACAAGGCCAATCATTGCCCAACGTCCATTAACTTTTTCTGCATTTTGTGGGTAGCTATCGTATGAAACAGACTCATCTATGTAAGGACGTGTCTCAGTAGGAAACATATTCTGCCTGCCGCCTGATTCAGTAGTAACGTTTGAATTAGCCATTGAAGTGATGTAATTGTTAATTAATGTAACACTACTATTAACAAATGTAAAATAATTAGCCGAAATTAAGTTATTTTCAAGATATTTATTACATTACTGTAGCATAAATGTAGCAAATATAATTAAATAGTTGTTTTTTAGTATTTACTGCGCTCTGCAATTCGGTTCGTAAACGAATAAGTTTCCAGCTCGTTGTTTAATTATTTATTTTTGAAACTTTATCTCATTTTTAAACTCTTATGCTCATAAAAACATGAAGGATTTTTTCTTGGCGGAATTCCTTATCCGTAATTATGAGATACTTCTGTCCACCCTTTTTGGTGAAGTTCGTGCCACTTTTCCCAAGCTGAATCTATGTTTAGTTTTTCTGAGGATTTGTACCCACCAGGTTCTCCAAGGTGATTTGTATAAAAAAGATGAGTATAAATTTTAAAATTAGGTTTAGGGCGATTTTTACATTCTTCAAAAAAGATCATTCTGCTGCCTTCGGGATTTAGTAGACAGCCGTTTGGTTTGCTAGTGCTACATCCAAATGAGTACTTTTGCTCCATAGCTTTCCCCTGAAAGGCTAATTGATTACAATACATTTGTACTAAAATTAGATCCTACTTGATTAGCTGTCAATCCTTTTAAGGTTAAGTACTTATTTACTAATAATTATTTTGTTTTTTAATAAAAAAGGTAATTTCTTTAAGTTTATGAATTACAGGGAAGATTTAGAAATCAAACTTCAAAAAGTAACACTTGCAATACATGAAGTTTTAGAGGATATCTATAAAACTGATCAAGAGAAGCAAAAAATAATTTTCAAACTTATTGAATTTAAAGAAGCAATCATTTCAAAGGCTATTGAACTTAATATTGAATTAGAGGCAGCCTAGAAATATTGAATATCTTGTGAATGTTTAATAACTTTTAGAATAATATTATTAACAAAGAGGATTTATTTATCAAATGCAGCCTGGTACTTTTGAATTATTGATTCTAGTATTTATCTTTTTAGGTCTTCAAGCATGGTGGATTATCCCAATAATAAATAAAAATAATCAATTGAATAAAAGAGGTAAGGATTTAAGAGAGGAAATTAATCAATTAGAAAAGTTATATAAAAAATAAATAAGTTTATTATTTTTAAACTAGTAACTGTAAATGAAAACAAATATCTAATGAAATTAAAAAATATCATCTCAATCTGCTTACTTCTTGTTGAAACTTTAGGTCTGCCGCAACCTTCTACCGCAGAAGAAAAGATTGAAGTTATACCTATTATTCAAAGATCAAAAGGACTAAGTGGCAAAAATTTTAATTATCTCAAGGGAAAGCCTGAATTAAGACTTTTAAAAGTAACGATTCCGGCTGGCTTGAAAAATCCAATTCATACGCATCCTTCCTCAATGTTGATTCATGTCTCCAGAGGAAGATTAAAGCATGTGAGGGGTGAAGAAATTAATTTCTTTAAGGCAGGTGATGCATTTATAGAGAGTAATAATGGGAGCTCCCACTATGTCCAAAAAGTAGCAAGCAAGCCAGCTATACTTCATGTGGGAGTTATTTCAGTAGTTGGAATGCCTAAAGCCATAAATAAATAAAATTTTTTTAAGTTATTCCAATCTACATTTTGATGATTCAACATTTATGAAGAACAGCTGTAATGAGATATGCCTCCGTAGTTAAAATATTGGCTTGGCCTTAAACGATTATATTTTTGATCTATTTCTGAGGATTGCTCTATATATGGATTGCTAAAAACATCCTGTAACTCCTTAATTTTTGTGTAATTTCCTTTTTCGGCATCTTCATATGCAGGAACAATCATCCATTCTCGCCATGTATAAACTGGGTTAAGAGATTTCATTAAAACTGATTTTGTTTTAAAATCTACCTCATTCTTTAAGATTGATCGCCAGTTTTTAAGCCAAACTTCCCATCTATTCTTGAGCTCATCATTAATTGGTAAATAAAAACTGTCTTTTAAAGAATTTAAGTTATCAGGTATATCAGAGAGTTTACGGAACAAGATTGTGTAGTCTGCTTTTGAAATGACCATAAGGTTAAACAATTCATTAATAAGAGTTCCGTTGTAATGCTCTAAACCAAGTTTGCCAGCCCACATTTTCTTCAACTCTTTGTTCATCGATTCTGAAAATCCCTTTTCGATTTGATCTAACTTTTCTTGACCTTTTTTGCTTTCTGAAAGTAGGGGGCTAATAGAAGAACAGAATGTTTTAAAGTTTATAGCCGCAGCAGAAGGTTGATAAAAAAATGAGAAATGTTCACCTCCACCAGTCCATGGTTGAAATCTTGGATCAAATAATTCACAGAATCCAAAGGGGCCATAATCCAAGGTATAACCTCCAGCAGCACAATTATCACTATTGAAATTTCCCTGGCAATAACCAACTCGCATCCAGTTGGCTACAAGAGATATAAGTCTCGATCTATATAAAGAAGCCAGTTTTATTACTTTACTTTCAAATGAAATTTCATATTCAATTTCATCTTTATAGTTTCTATCTATCAGGTGTTCAACTATCATCTTTAGTTCATTGAGGGCCTCATCATGAGCATTATTGCGAACTCGTCTTGCAAAAAGTTCAATCTGGCCTATACGTAAAAAAGATGGAGCGACTCTAGTAGTAATTGCCGCTTGATTATCAATCATGATGTCAGGTTCAAAATATCTGGACCCTTTGGAATACCATGGTCTTCTAACTATTTCTGAACGTGAGACATAAAGTGTTAAAGATCTTGAAGTAGGGATTCCCAAGGCATCCATTAATTCCTGTGCGAGAAATTCTCGTACGCTTGACCTTAAGACAGCTCTACCATCTGCTCCACGACAGTAGGGAGTTGGACCTCCTCCTTTAAGTTGCATTTCCATTCTTTTTCCATTGAATAAACCTTCAAAAACAGAAATTGCTCTGCCGTCGCCATAACCATTACCAGTGCCAAAGGGACATTGTTGGGTGTATTCAGTCCCGTAAATTGATAATGCATAACCTGTTGCCCAGCCAACGGGACTCATTGGATAATTAGCAACAGAAATATCACCTGAGAAAAAACGAGAAAAATTCTGGTCTTTAGTAAGATCTGAACTTAGCCTTAGTTCTTTAAAAAGTTTGTTGCTATGGGAAATATATTCTGGTTCTGGAATAGCAGTTGGAACAACTGGTACGTAATGACCTGAATATACTGAACGTGGCTTATGATCATTTCCATCTTTTGTTGATTGAGGATCTGCTTTAAGAGAATTCATAAAAGAATAGTCAGATAGTAGAGAAAATTCAGAAAAATTTTCTGTAAGCTTTCCTTTTAATGAATCAGATTTGGTTGACATCAAATTTGTTATCTATTCTTTTAGGAGTTCTAATTTCTTTAAATTGAACACCTAAATATATCTTATACAGATTCTATTAGGGATAGTTTCTGCCGATACTTGTGAAATTTAATAGAAGTTAAAATATAACATTTACTTAAAAAAGGTTCCGCAGTAAAATATTGTCTAACTTACCCAGCCTTTTAGTAAATCAAAAATACTAATAAATAGTCCAAAACCAATAATTGGAGGCGCAACCCATCTTGTCATGAATTTCAAATAACGTGTCGTTTTGATTCCAACTTTTGAATCACTAAGTTCTTCATTAAACTTTCCAGGTACTACCCATCCCATAAAGAAAGTAACCAAGAATCCACCAAAGATAAGTAATACACCTCCAAAAATCGAATCAATAGTTCCAAGAATGTTTAAGTTTAATGCAGAAGGAATGCCTGCTAAGAATAGGAAAAGAGTTATCAGCCAAACAGATTTTTCTCTTTTAAAACCAAATTTATCCATTAAAGAGGAAACTGGAACTTCCAATAATGAAACAGAGGAAGTTATTGCTGCAATATAAGCTAGTGCAAAAAATGCAACAGCTACAATTCTTCCTACCGCTCCATATGAACCAAGGCCCGTAGGAATTGATATAAATAATGCGCCAACTGTTGATTCAGAAATAGCATCACTTAAACCAAACGTTAAAACAATAGGAAAAGTAATAAGTCCTGCCATAAGACCCACCAAGGTATCCAATGATGCAACTCCAACACTTAGTTTTGGAAGATTACTCTTTTTATTTAGATAGGAAGCATAAGTCACCATAACTCCAATTCCTAAACTTAAAGAAAAGAAAGCTTGTGTAAAAGCATTTCTTATGGTTTGAGGATTCCTTAATTCATCAAAGTCAAACTTAAACAAAAATGTTTTATATCCTTCCCATGCGCCTGAGAGTGAAGTGGCCCATATTACAAGAGATAGAAGAATTATAAAAAGTATAGGCATAAAGAACCGTGTTACCTTTTCGATTCCTTTTTTTATCCCTGATGAAACTATTATGGCTGTAAGAACGAGACTTAATAGGTGCCCCAATAAAACACTGCTACCACTACTAATTGAGCCAAAGAAAGTTTCTGCATCACTTAAATTTTTTGGTAATCCAAAAAATAATGAATGGAACAAGGTATCTGCGGTCCACCCCATTATGACTGAATAATATGATGCTATTCCCAAAGGGGCTATAAAGAAAAGAATTCCTAATGGATACCAATTTTTCCCAGCTAACTTTACTGGTGCAAGCAATGTGCTGGCAGTAGCGTTTCTTCCTAAAGCCATTTCGGCAACAAATACCGGAAGGCACACAATTAAGACGATTAGTATGTATAAAATTACAAAAGCAGCACCTCCACCTTGAGAGGCTCTGTAGGCGAAACCCCAAAGGTTACCCAGTCCTACCGCGCTACCAGCCGCTGCAAGAATGAACCCTAACTTACTAGTCCATTGTTCTCTTGGCGAAATTTTTGAGTCCAAAATTAAAATTTGTTTTTTATAGTTGATTTATAACTCATAAATAAAAAATAGTTAATAGTTTGCTTAATAAAAACTAATCTTTAATCAATTATTTTTTTTGCAAAAAGATTTAAAATTTAATTAACATTTTATTTATACTATGACTATTGAAACAACTATTCTAGATTTTCAATTAAGTAATACGTTTGAACAATATGAATCTCATATGAATGCTGAGGAACAGCAGTTGATGTTTAAAGAAATGGGAGTTAAAACATTTTATATGGGTAAATCATTAGATGATCCTCAACGAGCAACTGTAATTTTTCAAGGACCAGAAAATGTTCTATACGATATTTTTATGAATCCTGAAACAAAACCTATTGTTGAAGCTTCAGGGCATATTTATGAGGGTACAAAAATAACTCGATGGATTTCTTGAAAAAATAAATCTTTTATGAATTATCAACTTTTAATTGAATCATATTCTTTTGGGACATCCCTTTCTGAGCAAGAAATAGAACTTTTAAGTCTGGAACTTGAAACTCAAATCATGAACATTAATATATCAACAGAATTTGGCTGTTTTAAATCGGCCCCCACTCATATTTGCGAAGGTCTAAATTTAAAAAAAGATACTTATTGGATCATGTGCCTTGCTCAAATATTAGATTTACATAAGCCCCCCAAATTTGGGAAAACTAAAAGTGTAGAGGTTTTCGATTTACTTCTCGAAAAAGGACTTGTTATTGGTTAACTATTTAATTATTTGAGTATTAAAAAAATAAGTTGTTTTTTCTTTATTCTGGTAGCATTAACCCAAGGTCAGATAAATAAATGAAAGATTCTAATGAATTGATATTAGGAAATATTATTAAGCTAACTAGATCAAGTGAAAAGAAATTTAAACTAGGAAATTTTAAAGGGGCAATAGATGACAAAATGAAGGCTAATGCAATATTAAAATCCAAATCTTGTGATGAAAAAATTATTGAAAAATATAGAGAAGAATTATCTAGATTGTATTCCTCAAAATTTGATCTTATATTTGATCATAAGCTGAAAATTGATGAAATAAAGAGAAATGAAATAGTAAAAATGCTGGAACAAAAAAGTAAGGGAAAATTAAAAAGTCTTGATTATAAAGGAGCAATAAAAGCCTTTAGGCGGGCAGAAAAATATTTTTTAATTTAAATTAAAACTAATTCACTGATATTCTATAAGACAAATTAAATTTATAATTTTGAGAATAAAAAATAATGAAAGGGTTGATTTTTTTTCAGAATTCGTTTCTTTAAAGATATATCATTTTTTGTACTACTCATGGTTATGCCCCAATCTACCTTGGAAAGCTTATTATTTTTTTTAATACTTTCTCTTCTTGCAACTTACATTGTTAATTTAAAGTATTCTGCAAAATTAAAAATACAGAAGTAGTTTTTTATTTATCTTTTGTCTTAATTAGATTTATTTCCTTGGATCACTCCAGGTCTCTTTGTATAACCAACTCAAAAAAGTAAGAGTGATTATATTACCAAATGCATAAGTTATTCCTAATAATGGGTCATAAATATTGGCAATAATTGTCGACATAATAAATATTATTAACCCTGAGATAACCAAATCCTGAATAGGCAAATCTTTTAAATTAACAGAACTAATCATTCTTTGTTGTAAACAATATATTTGAAAATTATAAACCTCGATAGAGAATAATTACTAATTGGTTTTTACTTACTTTGATTAATTTTTAGTGAAGAATTATATGATCATCCTATTTGAAAATCTTTACTTACTAAAAACTTCAAATAAATATAGAAATTATATAAACATTTTATACATGAGAATGGTTTATTTATATCAATTTGAGATTCGAAAAAAGGATATAGTTTTTAGAGTTTGTTTTTAAGTAATTGGAAAACTTTAGTTATTATGAATATCTTAATTCAATCTCATTTCATCCACCGGTGATGATAATAACTACATTAGTTTTCTTTTATATAAGGAGAAAAATTTTATTGAAAGGCGAAAAGCATTAGCAATTTATTTGATACCTGTATTTTTAAAAGAGTCGAAAATTAAATAGAAGAAGCAAATTAAGAAAACAATTGCATATATAGATTCCATTTAACTATTTGTTGTAATAGAGCTACTTAACCCATATGTGATAAAAATAAAACTTGCAAAAGTTACCCCAATCATTACCGTTGTATAAAGTTTATTTAGAGTGAAATTATTACTTGTTGAAAAATCGGCCACAACTAAATTTTTCATTGAATATTTATCTCTACTTTTAAAATTTTCACTATTAACTAAGCTTCCTAAAATGGGTTCAGTAGAGATATTTACTTCTTGATTGATAACTGAATTTAGACCTTTATCTTCATTAAAGAATTTTGGGAACATATAAGTATGCCACAATGCTATAACTGCAACCCAAAAAATAACGCTTACACCTGCGATTCCAAAAAGTAAAAATCTAAAATTTTCCATATTTTTTAATTTTTATTAAATTAAATGTACACCAAACTAAATATTCAAATATTTTTATTTAAAAAATATACTTAACGAAAATCAATTAATCATAATTAGTTGTGATTAATGATTAAAAATAATGTTATTAAGTGTTTTTGTATAAATATAAGTTAATGATTTAATCAATTAATAATTTTAAAAGGTCAAAATAAATACCAAATTAATTCTTACTTTATAGAAATGGATTTTAGAGTTTTACTTGTTATTACACCAATAGTATTTTCATGGATATTTACAGTTTTTTGGTTAGGTAGATGGGATGTATTTAGATTGACACCACTTGGACTACCCAAGAAGGGAGTTGCACCTTTTAAAAACTATCAAGTATGGGATGATACTGCACTAGTTCCTGCTACTGGCAGACCTCCAGAAGGCTATCCTGTTTTTACTGTTAGAACTGCAGCTGTAAATGCTTTAGGCATTCCTACTGTTTTCTTTTTAGGTGCTATTTTGGCAATGCAATTTAAATCTTATTAATTAGGTATTTTAATGGACATAAGATACTTAATTGTAGTTGCACCTTTCATTATTGCTTTTTTCTATACCTTATATTGGTTGAGAAAATGGGGAGCTTTTAGTTCAACAAATAATATGTCAAAAAAAATGACTCAAAAAAATGAATCAATAGATCAAAATTATATTTTAGAAAATATTTTTTTAACAAAAAATTAATTTAAATTTATCTATTTTTATTTATTAAATCATCATGATTCCAATAGAACAGTATTTATTTTTTGCAGTTTCTCTTTATGCCTTTTTCCATCTTTCAATAACATTAGTAACTGCATTAATAAGCTTTTCCTAATTGATAATTAAATAAAATATTAAACACTTATTTGTATAAAATTAATCTTTCTAAATTTAGTAAATCATTATATAAATATAGAAGTAGATATTAGGGCAATCTACTAGCCGCTAGCTTTGATAAGTACGGTTTGTAATGAGAACCTCCCTTTAACCTCATTTTCTTTTTCGCAATCTTAGAAAATGAGGTTTAAATATTTTTAGAAAAGAAAATAATATAAGGTTAAAGTTCAGTATCAAAAATAAACTCTTTCAATTATAAAATATATATGACTTTGTATATTATTTACTTTTTAAAAAATAGTTTTTTATTTATAAAGAATATGTAGATATTTGGCGCATCTGCAACGGTTTACAATCCGTCTTTATGAACCTAGCCAACAAAAATATTCTTAACTACGTTTTAGTTATTTTAGTAGTTAGGAATATTTTTATTAAATATTTAAATTTTAGAGAATTTATCTCATCTATAGGTGAATTTAATGATTAATGAATTAAATAAAAAAGATACTTTAGAAAATATTTATAGAGATTTAGAATCTGGGATGCCAGAGAATAAATCTATAAAAGAGTATGCCCTTCCTAATGCTAGGCAATGGTTAGGAGGAAGATTTGTTGCTATATGGGTTTTGCCAATTTATTTCATTAGAAAGTTTGCAAAGTTTTCTTCTTCATCCGCTTTTGTTAAACCATATTCTCCCTCTGAAAATGGTCCATCATATAAACAACCAGAAACACTATTTACTGCTTTGAGGAATGTTTTTAAGGGTGAAGATCATTTGAGATTTTTTGATCATAGATTTATTGGTATTTGGGTTTTACCAATTGCCATAACTGGGATAGTTTTTGAAATCCTATTAATAGCTCCTACTAATAACACTACACCTTTTAATTAAGTATTTCTAAGATCAAATCTTTAATTTTTAGGATAACTAAAATTATATTATTTTTCTTTTAAAGTTCTATTGAACATTACTTAGAAGATTAAGATAAAATTTCTTATATTAGATTTATTTTGTTTTCAAAATTAGATAGTTTAAATAATTGAAAAATGTTTGACATACCTTTTAATATAAAAAAATATCTTATTCTTTAATGTCCAGGAAAATAACAACTGTAATTTCTTTTAAAATTGAAAGTACATTTGAAGAATGGGTAAAAATTTTTGATAGTAAAGAAGCAGATCTAAGACATTCTGAATTAGATATTAAACCACTATTTAGAGGATTCAGTAAAGATGATCCTAAAAAAGTAATTTGTATTCATCAGGCTCCAGAGGGAAATATTCAAAAGTTTGTTCAAGCAAATAGTGAATGGATAAAAAGTCACAAAGTTGATTTCTCAAGTATGGAAGAATCATCTTGGATATGAATCGTTTTAGAATTGCTAAAGTAATTATAGTTTTTTCATCATTATCTTATTTGAGTATTACTTTTTTAAGAAATTATAATTCTCCAGAAAATATAGAAAAAAGATGTATTTTTAAATTTGAAAAAGATTTTAAAAATCATTTAGAATCATCTCATGAAGAATGGAATCAAAATTTAGATTTAGCTGATAACAATTATTTAAAATGTATGGGCATACCTCAGTATTAATCATGGGCGAGGCAAAGAGAAGAAAAAATTTAGGTATTCCGCCTAGAGAAAAAAATGAAGACATAAACTTACCCCAACTCGATAAAAAAGTCATACAGCAAAAAGTTAGGTCTACACTATATAAATATCCAATTATCCCTTTTCTTTTTTATGGAGCTGCCATAGTTATCCTAATCGGAGGTTTATTTTATGTTTTCAAATCCTTTAATATTGCTTAATTATGAGGATTGTGAATTTTGATATTGATGAATCTTTGTAACCTTTGTTTAAAAAACTTTTAAAGATATTAAATTATGAAAATAAATGTGTAATGAATGATGAAAAAATAATAGATGATAATTATTTACGATTGACACCATCTTTGGGTGCTGTAATTTTAGATTAAATTAAAACTATTTATGAAAAAAATAAATAAAAAATATGCTGAAATAATGCGTCAAGCTGATAATGCAGTTGGAAGAAAAGAAGTAGTTAGTTTATTAAAAAAAGCTGCAATGATAATGTCTAAATCTGAGGAAAACTTAGCTGCTTAAGTTAGAAAACTATTTTATTAGTATAAATAAAACAACATAAAGAATGATTGATGAGGATGCAGCCATAATAATAAATGGTAGTATCATGCCTGAGTTTAACCATCTTAAAAGTCTAATTTTTTTGTTAATTACTCTTGACATCTTTTCTGAATCCCTTAATTGCAAATTAACAAGTAAATAAATAGTGTAAATGATTAATTAATCTTTTTAAATATCATTCTTTGGTTAATTTATAATTAAATTTTCTAAGGAAAATTATTATAATAGGATCCGGATTTTTTATCTTGAGAGAAATTTTTAGGTAATTAATACCTTGTATTCTTCAAATTTCTCATTCAAGATTTAGAAATATTAGATATCTAAATAATGATTGAAAATTTAAAAGAGAGCCCTGAAGAATTTAAAGATTATGATTCAGAACTGTTACTTAAGATTCTAAATAAGACATCACTGGAGAATAAAAAAGGTGATGATAAAGAACTTTTTGTGGATGAAAATTGGAAAATTAATTCAAAAAATATGAATAATATAATTTCTTCAGATAATTCAAATTTGAAAAAAATATTATCAGATATTTTCCCAAATAAAAAAATAATGATTCAGGATAATAATGATGGGTCGCAAACAATTTTTTTATCTTAATTTACTTATTCTTAAAAGCTTATTTATACTTTTTATGCAATGTTTATTTTTTTGAGAAAAATTAGTAAAAATTACTCTCGCGGAATTTTTTTGAAGATGTTATTGTTCATTAACGTTCATCCAAGTTTATATCTCTGGACGCATGATATGGGAGTAGGGAACGGGATTCTCATTAACTGCAAAAGACCATGAATAACCTCTTACAAATAAGAGAAAAAATCAAAAGAGCCAATAGGCTATATGAAGCCCAACTTTTGGCAACTAAAAGTGGAGAAGTTACTCCATACAGAAGATCCGTCTTTGAAGAAAGAATCAGGAAAACACAAAAAGAAATGAAATTGAAAGACTCAAAAAATTAAATTCTTTTTTGAAACTGATCTATAAAGGGGGATTTTATCCCTCTTTTTTATTTTTATAAAAACAACGTAATTATTAATTTATTTTTTCGATTATCTATTGTTAAAAAGAACATAATTTTGATGCTTTTACTATTGATTTAAATTACATAAATGGCAAATTTAATTCAATAATTAAGAGGTAAATAAATATGTTTAAAAAGAAAAATAAACAAATTAAAACCTCACCCAATAAATCACATTTAGATCAAGTTTTATGGTTTATAGAAAATTATTTGCCCCAAAAGAAAGATCGAGGTGTTCAAAAAAAATTGTTTATGGATAATCTAGAAGCAGAGACTATTAAGATATTTTCTAAATTAGCCTCTACACGTTCTAAAACACTATTACCAACAACAAAAAATACGACAATCTCTTTTACCTTTGGTAATTGGGCCTTGCCTTACATGAAATTGCTTAAGAAAATAGGAATAGCTAAGTAAGAAAATTGTGATCGGCTAGAAGTAGATTTATCCCGCAAATAAAAATAAATAAAGATTAAAAAGTCTCAGAAGGTTCTTTTTGAAATTTAATGAGGAATACTTACTTTACATAAAAAATACAATTGCTAAGTTTAAGATAAGATATCTATTCATTAATGTTTCTAAATTATCTGCCTAGTGAAATGGTTGAAGTTGTTGGTTTGACAATGATTTTTTCATTTCTAGTTGGAACTATCTTAATTTTGTTATTTACATCAGATCAGGCAAATACAAAGAATCTATATTTAAAGAAGGCTAAATAAATTTTAAATAATTTGTTTATTTATAAATGACCTCTGTTCTTAATAAAGTTAACTCGCAGGTGTGGAACATAATTTTTAATATTGATACATAAATAAATTTAAGATTATGGGCGAAGCTAAAAGAAGAGAAGAATTAGGATTGCCACCTAGACAAAAAAATGAATTAAATAAATCTGATAGATACCTTTCATGGCTTCCAATTACTAAATCAAGAATTAAGAAATATCCTTATATGGGTGTAGCAACTATGGCATTAGGAGCGATAATTTTCTTAGTAAGTGGTGGCGCAAATAGTATTAATTAGTTAGATTTTGGCTTGGCTTAGAATATATCTAAGATTCTTTTTGTAATAGTTTAACGCCAGATATTATTGAGATTATTGAAGCTATACCAAGAAATATAGAGTAAATAGGTTGTAAATTAATAATGCCAAAATTACCCGTATGCCATTTTATTAACCAAAAAGCATCTACTCCTAATGGTTGAAGAATACTATAAATAGTCCCAGATACAATAGTAATTAGTAAGGGGATTGCTGAAATTGCGGTTATTTTTCTGTGAATTTTTCTTTTATTGGTTTTTAATCTTTCCATCTATTTCCTCAAATAAATATGTAATTCTTTTTCGTTTTTGCATGGCATCCATTTATCCTGGTTCTTATGTATTCCTTCGCAACCAAGTTCTAAAGCCCTTTTTTCAGCTTCCTCCTCAGAAAGAAATGTACCCCTCATATGTGAAAGAGAATAATTATTGAAATTTAGAGATAAGAGAAATAAAAAAATAAAAAATTTAAAATTTCTAAGAATAATACGCATTTTTAACTTTTGAGGATAGAATCACAAATACTAGATGGATTTGCTTGTTTAACTATTTTTAGTCTTTTGATAAGTTTGTCTCGATCTATTTGATGTTTTAAATATTTAATACATAAATTTTTTTCCTTATATACCTCTGCTATTGGAGTAATCTTTAAAGCAATAGCAAAAGTACCAATAACTAAAAGAATGTTTGTAGCTAGTCGAATGTTTGGTCGAAAATTTGATCTCATTCGTATTCTTTATTTCTGTCAATAACTTCCCTTAAATATATATCTTTTAGCTCGTCATTATAACCATTTTCTTTTGCAAATTTCTCAAATTCCTTCAACTCTTTTTCTGTCATTAAACAGATTTAGATATATTGTTTTTCATATCTTCAATTTGTTTTATTAAATCATCTAACCATTCTGTATTATTTTCGGACCTTTTCTGAAAATATGTGATTTTAGGTTGATTGATTTCTAGTGTCTCATAATCTCCACTCATAAATTGCCCCTACATTTATACTCTGCATAATTTATCTAGAGAAATTATGCCCATCAATAGGCTCTAATACTTATTTGACGTTTGCTATGGATAACAAGTCACTTTTTTTAATAATATAAATATCTAGGAATTTATCTCTCAAAAATATGTCAACTAATGAAGAACTAAAAAAGAGAATTGAGACTTTAGAAAAAGAAGTAAAACACCTAAAAGCTTTTCTGCAATATCAATTGAGAAATAAGAAAAAGTGATTTATTCTTATTGCATTGAAATTACTTTTGGTCAGATAAGAATTTTATTTTGGTTATTTTGGGTACCTAGTGTCAAAGCTAAATATTAAAAATTAGTCCTTAATTAGTCACTTTGCGAAAAAATAACTTTAATCATTGATATTTAGAACATATTTGTTTTTATATATATAAAACTATTTTTTATGATTAACTCAATAGCTATTACATTGTTATTATTAGGCTCTTTAGTAGCTTACAAAAGAATTAAAAGAAAGAAACGGCAATTTCACTCACCACCTACAAATCAGCTTCCTAGTTGAAGATTAAATTCCGTCTTCGTCTTCTCCAAAAGGATTGTATCTAATATCCCAGATTAGAACTACTGCTATAGATAAAAGCAATAGACCAAAAATAACTTGAGGAGGTGGAAATAACATCAATGAAATATAACAATTATCAATAAGCTTTGCTTATGAAAATTTTAAAGGGTAATCGATATTGTTTGGTTCTAAATGTTTTGCGTAAAATGCTGTTGTACAATCTACTCCCTCACTATTGAGGCTATAAAAGGTTATACATTCAAAAAAACTTTCCAAAGCATCTGAATCTTTAATATTTGAATACATGTCTTTTTTCACGTTCAATCTTCCATTCTGAAGCTTATTTAGCAATTAATTTTTAATACTTTAAATTTTAGGTAAGGTACCTAATCACCATCTTTTTAAAAAAACTATTGAATCTTTAAAGTTTTTCCCCACCCTTCCTCTAATAGTTTTTTATATTCGTTTCTCGCTTCTTCGATAGATTCAACCCTAGACTCTTTTATAACTGGCTTACTTGATCGCTTTAAAAACACAACCATAAGAGATTAAAATTGCATTAACCATAGAAGAGTTCTTAGAATTATTTTCAAAAGGTTCAAATGTTTTAATCCTCGATCTGGCTTTATTGATTAAAGTAAATGTTCCCATAAAAAAAGGGCGCTAGCTTCGCCCCAATCAAAAAGCGGGATAATCCCCATCACCCAGGCTTTTTTAAATCTTAGCACTATATATGGTGCTTGTAAGTATTAAAAACTACCTATTGATGGGGTTGTTTGTTTCTATTTAATTTGTCATTATAGGAGTCCCCATCACCTAGGCTCGTAAGAGTCTTTTTTTTTGCTATTTTTCCCTCTAAACTTATTCCTTTTTGATTAGAGTTTAAAGACTTTTTATTTAATTTTTAAATTTGATAATTAATAATTAAAAAAATAATTTTATTCATGCAAACTTACATCGTACACTGGCAATTTCCAGATCAAGAAAGTCATATGCAAGGGGTCGAAGCTTTTGCTGATTTTGTAGAAGGAGGATGTGAAGGTGATGAATTTGAAGGGTTTAAAGTTCTTAATCGAGTAGTAAATCCTGAGGGAGCTAATGGTTGGGCAATAGTTGAATCTTCAAACCATCAGAACATTTGGAAATGGAGTAGTATTTGGGTCGATAATTTTGGAGTAGAAATTGAAGTTACACCAGTTCTGACGGATAAAGAATTTCTTTCTGTCCATAAAGAAATTGCAGCAGCCTCCAACTAATATCTAATCGTTTGAGTGTTTGACTGTTGATCTAAAATAAAATGATAGTACCAATTTTTTATGGAAAAATTTTCTTCTGAAGAAATTGAAAGTCAGTACAATTTAATAAAAATGCTTTTAGCTGAGCCTGAAAAGTACAGAGATGCCATTAATGCAATAAAGAAGGATATTGCATATATGCCTATAGAACTTAAAAAAAAACTTGAGGAAGAAAATATTATCTTATGAATGAATCGCAAATTGCATTCATTATGATCGTTAATTTTTAAAAGTTAGTAAATAGCCATTCTCGTAAACTAACCTAGGGAGTCTAGATCTCTACGGTGGTGGACTGTATTTCTGTCATCATGTGGAACTTTCTGTTCTCTCATTAAATCTGCAATTGTTGGATAATCTTTTGCATTATCAAGATCTCTTGCATTTTTATCTTGAATTGCGAAAGGTGATCTTTTAAAATTCATAATTTATTCCCTCAAAATTTTTGTTGGATTCTGATTACAGATCCTGGGTTGTCATGTACGTAAGAGTTGAATTCTCTCGCAAGCATTAGGCAATCGTATGCATCGCGTGCGTAGAAGCCAACTTCATGTGTCTTATTTGATGAATCTTTGTAACTCAACACATACTTATTACAAGATTTGATCGGTATTGAAGGCATTTAATTTTTTTCTGCTACCACTAAGTTCTAACTAGGCATGCTCATCGACCGACTAGCAAAAATGTACGGTTTAAGGCACAAAAATATACGGATAGAGGACCAACAACTAAATTTCAAAATGAATATAATGATTAATGATTTGAGTTAAAGATTGATAATATCTCCGATACTCCTATATAAATTATTTTCTGTTGGAGCCTGTTTTTCCAAGAAATTTTTTTAGATAACGTGTGTTTATAAACAAATCAATTATCTTGCTAAATAAGTTTGTTCGAGATTATAAATATATTTTTCTCCATCATCGTCACCATCGTCATCATCATGGAAAGAAGAGATTAATACATAAACTCCTCCAAGTCCCAATAACATAGATAAATAAAGAATAGGATCTGTCACAACTCAATATTGAAACATTCAAATTAAATTTGAGGAAGCTTTTCAATATCTATATTTTCTTTTAATTATTTGGATAAAAACTTTCTACGATCAGGAAATTGTTTTATAATTGAGAAAAACTGAAAGTAGATCTAAAATAAGGTAAATTTACTCTTTTTTTAAGTGAGTTTTAATAATATTTAAAAATCAATGTGCGGAAGATTTGAGCTGAAAACAAAATTTGAGGATTTGCCAAAGGTTTTGAAACAAGACTATCCAAGTGGACTTGATTCTAAATATGATACTCAAAGTCTAATAAGACCTAGTGATCCTGTTCTTGTAATTAAAAACGAAGGAAGAATTAAAACTACTTTTATGACATGGGGCTTTATTTCTCCTTGGGCCAGAGACCCATTTGATAAAGAGATACCAAGACCATTTAATGCAAGATCAGAAACAGTAGAAGAAAAAAAATTATTTAGTGGAAGTTGGAAACATAAAAGGTGCCTAATACCTGCGAGCGGTTTTTTTGAAAAAAAATATCGTGTTCGAAAATCGAATTATGAGACTTTTTGGTTAGGCGGCATTTGGAGTAGGTGGACTTCACAAGATGGAGCAGAACTTGAGAGTTGCTGCGTTTTAACAACTGAACCAAATGAGTTAATTAAACCTTTACATCACCGCATGCCTGTGATCGTTCCTAATGGATATGAGAAACAATGGACAGAACAAGTTAAAGATTTAGATGAATTAAGAGGACTATTTGCAATCATGATGAGTTGGTCTCCTAATGGTTGGCTTGTAGAGGATTTAAAGAAGAAAGAAACTGATCAAATGAGTTTGTTTTAAATGGAACGCTTACTAATTCCAAGGTTAGATTAATGGCTAAATCTTATTGGTTGATTAATTCAAATAGGTCAGAAATTAAAAGATTCATGAAAAACGATAAGAGTATTGATGGGGTTTTTGAATATATGTTTATAGATACTGGAAAAATAGTGGGGGGATTAGGAAACAAACCACCAGTAATGACAAATACAGTTTCTGTTGAAATAGATTTAGCCAGAGAAATTTATGAAAGATTACTTTTACAGGGATGGAGGAAAATTGAAAAAGTTTGGACTTAGATAGAGAGTTAGTGCTATGGGCCAGAATTCACTAATGAAAATAATCTGAAATTTGATAATGAGAATACTAACTAAATTGACAGCTGATATAAAATATGAGGAGATTAGTAAATTATTTTATTTAGTGTAGATAAAAATGAATTATTCAAAATGGCTACCAGAATAAATAAATATTTAAGTGAAGTCGGTTATTGTTCTAGAAGAGAAGCAGATAGATTAATCATAGAAGGAAAGGTAACCATTAATGGCAAAATTCCAGAAATTGGCACCATAGTAGAAGATAGTGATCAAGTAGAAGTTAAAGGTCAAAGAATAGAAAAAACAAAGAGACAAAAAAATATATACTTAGCTTTTAATAAACCTGTAGGAATTGTTTGTACAACAGATAGAAAATTAGAACCCAATAATGTCATAGATTTCATTAAATATCCTAAAAGAATTTTCCCCATCGGAAGATTAGATAAGCTAAGTGAGGGATTGATTTTTTTAACTAATGATGGAGATATCGTAAATAAAATACTCAGAGCAAGAAATAATCATGAAAAAGAATACATTGTAAAAGTTAATCGTCCTATCAATAGCGACTTTATTAAAAGTATGAGTAATGGAGTTGAAATATTAGACACAATAACTAAAAATTGTTTCGTAAAACAATTGGGTCCAAGAAATTTTAAAATAATACTCACGCAGGGACTTAACCGCCAGATTAGAAGAATGTGTGAGTCCTTAGGATATAGAGTACGATCATTAAAGCGTGTAAGAATTATGAATATTAAGTTAGACGTGCCAACAGGAAAATATAGAGAACTTAGTGAAGAAGAACTTTTAGAATTAAATGGATTACTCGAAAACTCCTCAAAAACATATTACTAATCAAAAACTAATAAAAGTAATTTGGAAGTTAAAGTAAATTTGCTAGTAAAAATGCAAGATTTATCCTTTTCGACTTTGGTAGAAATAAATTAAGTAGTATGAAACATTTACTAATTGCACCGCCATTAGTTAGTAATTGAGTATTATTTGACCATCTATTAAGGATTAGCAGATTAGCAGCGCTAGCACTCTTTTTTTGTCCAATCTTCCTCGGTTATGCTCCAACCCCGAAAAATTAAATTTTTATATTCTTCTTTAGCTCTATCTTTCTTTAATTCTTCTCTGGTTTTTATTACAGGTGGTTCGTTGACAATGTATGTATAAATAACCTTCCCAGAATCAATAAACATATATTTTAAAATTGATCTTTGTTATTTATATTTTCGATAAACCCTTAGCCCCTGAACCTATTTGAATTAAGCAACCAGTAAGACCTAGTAGCAATTACTTTTTTAAGGATAAAAGTCTACTTTCCAACGCATCAGGCAATAACTTAATGGGTTATATCCATTACAATTCCAGAACTTAAATAATTTGTAAGAGAATTTATGAAAATTGGCATCATTGAAAAATGCCCACCCAAAATAAATAGCAAATGCAGTTACAACAAACGCAGCATATTGAAGCCAGTGTGTTCCAGACTTATCTAAACCATTTTTATCAAAATTAGAATTACTCATTTAAAGAATTGGATAAGCTATCCATCCAAATAAGGTGTAATTAATAATGACAGCCATGAAACCTATCATTGCAAGCCTTCCATTTGTTCTTTCAGCAATAAACCAATAAGTATTTGGCCATTCAAAATCTCCCCCGATGTTGGATTTTTGATCTTCTGAAATTGGCTGCTCTTCAAAATTATTATCTTGGTCAAGATAATAATTACTATCTGGGTAAAAGCTTTCGCTTGAAAAGTTATCTTTAAATTTACTCATTTTATTAAAATTTAAATTTTACTTATTTTAAAAAATAAAAATGCTAAATAGGTTAAAAAAAGTTATTTAATCAACTAAATATTTTTATCTTTTTCAGGCCATTGGATTAAGAATAAATCCACCAAGTTCTGCCAAAGTACTTAACAGGGGAAGACCAGCAATAGTTTTTAAATCTATTTCTTTTTTTCTTAGTTCTGCTGCGTTTTGCGCGAATTTTGCGTGAGATTTTATTTAATAGCCGACATAACACATTATGAATATACCTCTATTGTTAAATGTCTATTAATACATTTCTTTTAGTATTATTCGGAATTTATATATCTTTACTTCAGACATATCAATAAATTAGTTAATTATTTTTTTAATTTTTTCTAGATTCCATTTATCAAATATTAATTTCATTTCTCTTTCGTAGTATCTTACTTTCTTTGCAAAAGGTAGTTGTTGAATAATTATCCCAAAGGGAAATTTAAAAAAAGAGGAGACATAAACAACATAAAACTCGACAAATGAAGGTTTTGGTGGGAGAGGTAAATTTTTTATATATGCCCAATCAATGCAAGGCTTTAGTTGCTTATCACTAGCGATAATATTATTTTTACATCTCCACCAAGAAAATAGATAAATGCAAATAAAAATGGGTAACGGAAGAAGTCTCAACATTAATTAAAAAGGTATTTCTTCAGGAGTTATTGATTCAGGATAACCAAGCCTTAATTTATCTGCGGTGCAAGTAGTAAGCGTTTCATTTATTTTTCTTTTTATAAGGATTTTTACCAACTCTTTCTTCTATTTTTTCTTCTATGCTGACTATCCATTTAGAATAAGTTGCATACATACAAGCGTAATAAATTATTAAATAACTGATACTAAAAATACCTGTTTTTCCTAATTGCCCTAGTACTGAAGTTGACTTAATAACTGGCTCATATACATAAGGGAAAATAAATCTAATGCCCCAGAAAAAACCAACAAAGGCTCCTGTATTGAGAAGTATTTTTGGAATCCAATAAACCCCTTCATTTTTAACGCAGTAATAAACGTACCAACCAACTAATCCAAAAATAATTAAGGCTATAGCACTCATAAAAAAAGAGGGTTTTATCCCTCCAATTTTAGGTCGACTATCAATCGTATCTTTTGACTTTCCCTACATCAGGGGTACGGGAAACTACTAAATCTACATAGATTTAACCCCTGTACCCTTTTATGGAGATAAAGTCGAAAGTTAAGCCGCATCATAATCCTTATCTTCAAGCTCTCTCATAAATCTTTTATCTCCTAAGTAATCGTCTATAAGGTCTGCCGCCAACAGTATCTCAGCATCAGGTTCTTGTATATCTTTGTCTAATAAGTAGTTGTCTAAAAGCTCTAGATTGTTATTTTCTTCAGGAAATTTTCTTTTCTCGCTGTCTAATAGCTCTCTTATGTAGTTATATACAAGCTTTTTATCGTACCCACTTTCTCTAATTTCTTTCAACATTTCGATTGGAATCTTCATAATCGTCAACCTCTATGTAACAGTTTTTTGAGGAAAATAAGCCCAAATAAGCCAGTAATAGTCCTATTTAGAGCAAATTAGAGCCTATATACGCATACTTACGAACAAATAAGAAAAAAGCAAGAAAATCGCTAAAAAAGCAGGGTGTATAAGGGATTTAGGGGTATACCCTCTATCTTTATTCCAGTTTGTATCATCTGCTATACCACGCTTATACCACAAGCATTTTAGTCATTCTCTGAAAACCCAATCGGGGCGACAGGATTAGAACCTGCGACCTAGTGCTCCCAAAGCATCCGCAAGATTGAAGCTATAACTGAGACTTATTTAGCTAGCAGTACTTTTAGAGATAAAAGTGTAGCCTAATGCGGACTACTTAAGCTTGATTTGCGTGAGTTTTGCGTGAAATTTAATTTCATATTAGGTTTAAAATTGGAAGGATGAAACTCTCTTTTTTATGGAAAAGTTATTTATCATTTGCACCTTTGATTGCTCTTTTCAATATTATGGAGAGACAGTTGATCAATGGGTAAAAGAGCAAGGAGATGGAATTGTACTTGATTATGATTTAGTAAAAATTAATGATCACAAGTCTCATTCCTTCTATACAGTTTCAAGTTTAGAAGAGTTCGCAAAGATGTTAGATACAGAATGGGCTAGGGCATGGGACAAAGCTAATAACTGCAAAGATATAGTTTATAAACTTGAGATAGTTGAATGACTAATAAATGGAATGACAAATCTTGGCAAAAAGATTTCTTGAACATGAAGTCACATTCACCTGCAGATGCAAAACTCCTAATGGGAGGTGTAAAAGGATTGAAAGATGCTTGGCGTTTAGGTGTTCTTCATGTTGAATACGAAAGACTGAAGAAAAAACAAATACAATAAGATCAGCAGTCTTAGGGTTCGTAGAAGATCCTGTTGGATATAAAATAGAGTTAATAGAATTAGACTTATGAAAGAGTTAGAAGAAAATACTATCGAACAAATAAGAACTCTTCTTAATTATTTAGAGCAAACAGATCTATTAAAAAACAAAGATATTCTTAGGTGTTTAGATGTAATAGCAAGAGAGTATGGCGGAGAAGTGGTTGATAAAAATTAAATGACAAATCCAGATCAAAAAACAATATTGCTAGAACAAGCTTATGACGAACTTAAGGCAATTTGCACTAAGTTCCAAGATGAATCTGGTGCTACAGATATGGAAGTAAAAACCTTACTAAGAGAACTTGCAAGGGTTTATGAAAAAGATATTGATGATGATTACGATATAGATTGGGAGGTTTACTCTCCTCTGGAATCGCAGTGAAAATAAATAGCAGAAAATTACAATTAATTTGAGAGAAATCTTATAGGTGTTATCGTAATTGGGCAAAAGCTATCAAGTTTTGAAAGAATTTTTAAATGAGATTTGGCAGAATCATCATGACCTAGCCCATGCAACTTATGGAATAGTTGGAGTAATAGTATTGTTGGTGATCTATAATCGCTTACTCAATAAATATCAGTAACAAGAAACCCCTCCAGAAATTCCAACTACTGAAAGGGTTATTAAATCGACTCGCAACTATATTGAATCAATCTATGTCTTGCAGTAAACGTAGAGTGTACTGACGAGGTTTGGCCTCAATTAATTTATAGCAAAAAATTTTAAACTCTCGCTACTTTTCTTTCCGCTTGTCGTTTTTTTAGAATTGAATAAGCTTGTGAAGCCCATTTTCGAGAAATATCAAATTCAACATCTAACTTCTCTCTAAGTAATTTGCCAATTTTAAATACTTCTACGAAGCCTAGATAAATTATTACCAGCACCTTAGTTATATTTACCGCAACAGTTGCTATCTTTTCAATTCTTTGATCTTGCATTTGAACTTACTCTAAGTCCACTAAAATTAACAGTTGTAAGAAATTATGCAAATGGTTTTTAAATTAAAAATAACTTCTAAAAATACTAGTTTTCTTCCAACCTTCTTTTAATAATTCTGAATATTCATTTCTTGCAGCTTCGATAGTTTCTACTCTGCTACCTTTCATAACTGGTTTACTACTTCTCTTATAAACACAGCCATAACTAATCATCATTGCATCAATGCTTGGCGAAGGCTTGGAAACATCTTCAAATGGTTCAAAGACTTTTATTCTCGACCTATCCTTATTTATGAGAGTAAATTTCTCCATAAATCAATAATAGACAAAAAAAAGAGGCGAAAGAAAACCCATTGATGGTTATGCCATAAGTCGGGCAGAACCAAATATCTAACTATCTTCTAAAGTTATGCCAATTATTCTGAAGAAAATAACTTTTGCGTGAGTTTTGCGTGAAGCAATTATTTGCGTGAATTAGGTATTGGCTGAGACTTACTGCTATAACTGATCGGGGCGACAGGATCGAACCTGCGACCTAGTGCTCCCAAAGAACCCGCTAAAACAAGGCTATAACTGAGTCTTATAGCTATATCAATACTTTTAAGAAATAAAGTGTGGCCTAATTCGGAATAATATGCGCTATTTTGGGTGCGTTTTGGGTGCATTCTTTTATTCAGTAATAACGCTCATATCAAAATCTCCACTATTAAATACGACTGCATCGCAGTCATCATCAAAGGCTAATCCATTTGAATAGTCAAAATAAATTTGAACTATTCCTTCTGAATCATCACTCACAATAACTGAGGATGATAATTCTCCAAAATAAAGTGACCTATCTCTTGTTGAAGATGCTGGTAAAGCGTTTATAGCAGTTCCTTCTTCAACGATTGAATATGGGTTACTGCTATTAGTTAAATACATTTTTGCAGATATAACTTCATTCCCCCCCACTGTAAGATTCGTTAATGGGACAACGGGACCATAAGCCTCTTCAAAATCAGGTTCGCCATCACCCTGAACCCCATAGGCTTGTTCTCTTAGAGAGGCCTCTCCAAACTCAGCTGAATTGCTCGTGGCTGCAGACCAACCATCGTATTGACAGTTTGTGCAAGTTGTAACTCCATTTTCTTTAGTAATAGAAGCATCAAAAACGGCATTTGACTTATTTACACTTATATTCTTGGTATAACAACCATTTGCTGAGCCTTTCATTTTGTATGTGTTGCTAATAACAGCAAAGAAGTGAGTGTATGTCCCAATAGCGGGTTTAACCCCAGAAGCCATATCATTAACTGAATTTTGGTTAGAAATATCAACTTCTTGTCCGGATTCACTATCTAGAACAGAAAATACTTTTGTAAAATCAGAGTTTGAAATTCCTAACTGATAAAAAGTAACCTTTAGAGAGTCTGGTCTAGTGGAATTTGATCCATACACAGTTTCAGTTAGACCCGGTTTCGCATTAAAAAGGCTTAAAGATAAAATTGAAAGTGAAGTAGTTGTTCTAATAAGTAAATTTTTCATTTGTTTGAGAGTGTAATTTTTCATTGATAGTTTTTATTTAGTTTTGACCCTCGCTGTCCAGCCATCTGTAGTTCCATATCTTTCTAAAAGAACATCATATTTACGTTTTACAGGTTGGATCATTTGAGTGATCATATTTTTCTTGTAATTTGCTGTCTCATACTTAACTGGATTGCCTGTGATGTTCATTCTTAAACCAAAGAATGTTTCATCTGTACCTGGTAGAGAAGTATTTACGGTTGTAGATGCTGCAGCAATTTCATTGGATACATAAGCTTCTAATCCAACATGAGGAGTGGCTTGCCAACTAAATGCTCCTTCTAAACCAGAATTGTCTTGAGTATTTTTATAGTCCCAGTTAAATCCTCTTACAAAAAAAGCAAGTTCTGGATTATTTGGG
>CACLGU010000018.1 GCA_902606505.1 uncultured Prochlorococcus sp. | reverse complement strand
AAAGAGATGGTGTGACTATTTACTCAGAAATAGCCGTCAGTTATTTACAGGCAATTTTAGGAGATACTGTTGAAATTACTACAGTTGATGGCAAAGTTAATTTAAAAATTCCAAGTGGGACGCAACCAAATACAACTCTTTCACTTGAGAATAAAGGAGTACCTAGACTTGGTAATCCAGTTGCTAGAGGAAATCATGAAGTTCTAGTAAAGGTAAAATTGCCAACTCGTGTAACTGATGAAGAGCGAAATCTTTTAGAGGATTTAGCTTCTCAGTATTCAGATAAAAATATCAATTCCAGTAGTGGACTATTTAGTAAATTATTTGGTAAAGAATCTTAATGACTTTTTTAAAGTATTTGGATCTGAAATCTGTTCCATGTCCTTTAAATGTCGTCAAGATTAAATTGGCTTTAGAAAAGTTATCCAAAAATGAACAACTTATTGTTGAATTAGATAAAGGTGAACCAGAAGAAATGGTATTAAAAAATTTAAAAGAGATGGGATGTTTCTATGAACAGATCAATGAATATGAAAAATTTTTAAAAATAAAAATTCTAAATGAAAACTAATAGTAAACATTTAGGTTTAGTTACGAAAAAATTTAATGAATTTTTCTTTGTTGACCTAAAAAATAAAGAAAACTTTGGAAATAGCGAAAGATTTTTATGTAAGGTAAGAAAGTCTATAAATTTCAAAGATCAATTTATTTATGTAGGAGATGAAGTAGAAATTGATAATATTGATTTAACAAGCAAACGGGCAGTAATAGCAAGTCTAAAAAAAAGACAAAATTTATTAAATAGACCATCAGTTGCAAATATTTCTAACATTTATATTACTTTTTCAGTTGAAGAGCCAAAGTTAAATTTATCTCAAGTTAATAGGTTTTTGATATCAGCAGAATCTATGGGGGTAGAAGTATCATTAGTTTTGACAAAGTGTGATTTAATACCAGACAAAAAACAGATTTTTTTACTTGATAAATTCAAGAAATGGGGTTATCAAGCAATTATTTTAAATTTATATAAATCTGATCAGTTTCAAGATTTATTAGCACAGTTAAAGAAAAAAAAGTGTTCGATTTTCATGGGCCCATCCGGTGTTGGTAAAACTACTTTGCTTAACAAGATAATTCCAGGTCTTCAAAACTCTACCGCTCCAGTTTCCAATAAAATTAAGAGAGGAAAAAATACTACTCGAAATGTTGAGTTATTTTCTATATCGAATCAAAGTTACATTGTGGATACTCCAGGATTTAATATGCAACCTCTAGAGGTTGATATTAAGCTGCTACCAAATTTTTATCCAGAAATATATAAACAGGTAATCGAAGAAGGGATTAAGTGTAAATTTCGGGACTGCTTACATTTAGAAGATGAAGGATGTAATTTAAATAAATCTTTCGAAAGATATTCTTTTTATAGAGAAATGATTGAGTCTTCTAAGAGTCACTATTATCAAAACCAGGAAGATTAAGATTTAATCCGCCGGTCAAATCATTCATCCTTTCTTTCATAGTTGTAGTTGATAATTCATGAGCTTTTTGAATAGCTTGTAGTATGTTTTGCTCTATTTGTTCTTTATTTGCATTTAATATATTTTCTTGTACTTCTACCTTTAAAGGAAGTTGGTTTCCACTTATCCAAACTTTTATCATTTCATCATCACTTTTGCCTTCAATCTCCATATTTTCAAGTTCATCTTGTAATTTTTGAGCATCTTGCTGAATTTGTTTAGCTTTTTTAAAAGCTTCTGTAAGTTGTCCAAAGTTAGGAAGTCCAAAACCCGCCATTTTAAAAAAAGTTTCTTTAATTAGGATAGTCAAAACCAATCATTCTTACTTCCGGTTTTAGATAAATTCCTTTTTTTTGTAGTACTTTTTGTTGAATTACAGTTATTAATTCATAAATATCTTTTGAACTTGCTGAAGAATTGTTAATTATAAAATTTGAATGCATTGTAGAAATTTCAGCACCGCCAATTCTATATCCTTTTAAACCTATATCATCAATTAATTTCGCTGCATAATTATTTTCAGGATTTTTAAAAACACTACCAAAACTTGGTAGATGATATGGTTGCGTTTCCGTTTTTAATTTAAGGTTATTTTTGGTTGTTTGAATTAATTGTTCTAAATTTCCATTAGGTTCAAAATGAAGCTTTGCACTAATAATTGTCAAATCATTACTTTGAAAAGAGCTAAATCTATACTCAAAGTCGATATCTCTTTTTTCAATTTTAAGTTTTTCATTAGTTTTATTATTTATAACTTTTACGGAAATAAGATTTTTTGCTAGCGATAAATTACCTGTGCCAGCATTCATATAAATTGCTCCTCCTAATGTTCCTGGAATTCCGACAGCCCATTCTCCTCCTTTTAATCCATTTTTAGCGAGAGAATTAGATAATGTCGGGAGCATTACACCTGCTTCCGCTTCAACAATTCCTGAATATGGCTCTATCTTTAATGATTTCAATTTTTTTGTACACAAAACTAAGCCTTTTATGAAAATATTATTTATTAAAAGATTTGAACCTGCCCCAATTATTTGACATCTTTGTTTGTTTAAATTAGCCCATTTCATTAGATATGAAAGTTCTTCAATGCTTTTTGGCTCTGCAAAATATTCAGCTACTCCTCCCACTTTTATACTTGTATAACTACTTAAATTACAGTTTTCAGAAAAAATCTTTTTATTCATAAATTAATTTTTTTCATTTAAAATCCACCATAAATTATGACAATCACCAGCACCCATATTTAAAATTAAATCTCCTTTTTGAGTTAATTTGTAAAAATTCTTTGTAACTTCATAATAATTATTTATGTAACTAACATTTTTATTTTTTTTATAAATCAGATCAGTGATAATTTTCGAAGTAATTTTATTTTTGTTTTCTTCTCCTGCTCCATAAATACTGGTTACATAAATAACATCTGCTTTTGATAATTCTTCAGCAAATTCTTTCGTAAATTCCTTTACTCGAGAGTATCTATGAGGTTGAAATATAGCTATTAATCTACTTTTTTGACATTCATTATTATTTTTTTCCTGAACCAATAATCTTCCTAATTTAATCGTCTCTTTTATTTCGTTTGGGTGATGTGCATAATCATCATATACATTTCTTTCATCTACTTGGCCTCTGAATTCAAATCTTTTTTTTGGTAGTTTAAGATGTTTTATATTTTTCTTAATTTCTATAAAATCTACTCCTATCATTCTTGAAGCTGCTATTGCTGCGGTGATATTAGATAGATTGTGTAATCCTGGAATTGGAATATTTAAACTACCAATAAAATTTTCATTTTCATAATATTTTCCAATTGTATACTTTGAATTAATTTCAGTCGGAATTATTGCAAAATCTACGTTTTTGGCTTTTTTGTTTGACCACTTACAATCAGAATTAAAATTATTTCTTGAGTTTTCACAATCAAAATTAAGTAGTAATTTTTTAGAGTTTTTAGCAAAACTTTTAAAAGAAGATATGACTTCACTTAAATTAGAAAAGTGATCGCAATGATCAAAATCAATGTTATTTATTATTCCGATATCAGACTTATATTTGTTAATTGTTCCATCAGATTCATCAACTTCAGCTACTAAGTATTTTGTATTTTCTAAATGACAATTAGAGTCGTAAATAGGAATTATTCCTCCAGTTATTGATGAAGAATTATGTGTACATAACTCAAGTATTGTAGATAGAAATGTACTGGTTGATGTTTTTCCGTGGCTGCCAGCTACCGCCAATGTAGTGTAAGTGCGCATTAGCATTGCAAGTATCTCTGAACGATGTTTTATTGATAAATTTTTTTCTTTGCAGTACAAAAATTCTTCATTTTCTGGCTTAATCGCGGAGGTTACAACAAAATTAATAAATTTGTTGGTAAATTTTGAAATGACAAATTCAATATTTTGTCGAATTTGAGAAGAAAAGATTACTGCACCTAATTTCTCCAATTTTTTAGTTTCATCGTTTTTAACTAAATCAGATCCTGAAACTGAACAACCTTTTTTAAGTAAACCTATTGCTAATGCTGACATCCCAATACCTCCAATCCCAATAAAATGAAAATGACTTTTCAAAAGTAATTTTTTATCCAATGTTTATCTTTTACTTAAATAAAAATAACTTCTAGGTAAAATTTTGCTATTTTTTCTTAAAAAAAAATGCTTTTTTTCCTTGAATTAATACAAAACTAGACTTATTTGCTTAATAAATCAAAAAAAACTTACTTTATTGCACAAAATTCAGTATGATCAGCAACTTAGGTTAATCATTTAGAAATTATTAGTTATGACTTTGCGTGTTGCAATTAACGGCTTTGGTAGAATTGGTCGAAACTTTATGCGTTGTTGGCTTAGTAGAGGGGCTTACACCAATATTGAAGTAGTTGGAATTAATGTTACCTCAGATCCAAAGACTAATGCTCATTTATTAAAGTATGATTCGGTTCTTGGTCAACTTGATGGTGTTGATATTCAATATACTGATGATACTTTTGTAATTAATAACAAGACAATTAAATGTTTCTCTGATAGAAACCCAATGAATCTTCCTTGGAAAGACTGGGGTGTAGATTTGGTTATTGAATCTACTGGGGTATTTAATACAGACGTAGGTGCAAGTAAGCACTTAGAGGTAGGAGCTAAAAAAGTCATCTTAACTGCTCCAGGTAAAGGTGATGGCGTTGGTACTTATGTAGTTGGAGTCAATGCTGATACATACAAACATAAAGATTATGATATTTTGAGTAATGCTAGTTGTACAACGAACTGTTTAGCTCCAGTAGTTAAAGTTTTAGACCAAACTTTTGGGATTAATAAAGGTTTGATGACTACAATTCATAGTTATACAGGGGATCAAAGAATTTTAGATAATAGTCATAGAGATCTAAGAAGGGCTAGAGCCGCCGCTACAAACATCGTTCCTACTTCTACAGGAGCTGCAAAAGCAGTAGCTTTGGTATACCCAGAAATGAAAGGCAAATTAACAGGAATTGCAATGAGAGTTCCAACTCCTAACGTTTCAGCAGTAGATTTTGTTTTTGAATCTTCTAAATCTGTCACAGCTGAAGAAGTTAATAATGCTCTCAAGGAAGCATCTTTAAGCTCAATGAAAGGCATTATTAAGTATGGAGATGAACCATTAGTGTCAAGCGATTATGCAGGTACCAATGAATCATCAATTGTAGATAGTGACCTTACTATGTGTATCGGAGATAACCTTGTAAAGGTGCTTGCATGGTATGACAATGAGTGGGGTTATAGTCAAAGAGTTGTAGATTTAGCCGAGATTGTTGCAAAAAATTGGGAATAATTAAAAGTGCTTGAAAGGGGTGGTTTTTAATAATTTGTTTCTGTTACTATCTTTAAATTCTATTGATGGTTCACCATCAGCAAAAAAACCAATCTCGTTAATATCTTTATCAAGTTTAGATAAATTCTTTGCCCACTTTTTTGGCAAGGAGAAAACTAATTCGTAATCTTCACCTCCAAAAAAATAATATTCGTCCCATTTATCTCCTCTTGGCCAATCCTTATCTTTGGGTATTTTTTCATAATTGATAATTGCTTTACATTTGCTAGCACTTGCTAAATCTTGTAAAGCTTGATAGAGACCATCACTGCTATCAGTACATCCTATTCTCTTAATTTTTTTATTGGAGCGAGTTTTTATAAGATTTTTTTGAAAATTTGGGTATGCTTTAGGGCGACAAAAATGTTCAATGGATTTATTAATTAATCTTTTATTAAGAGAAATATCACTATCTAAATTAATTTTATTTTTAATTAAAAATCCTAGTTTGCTAAGACCATGAATTCCTGTAGTTAAGATGACATCTCCTGGTTTACATGCGTTTCTTCGTAATTCAAGTTCACCTTGAATCCCAAAGGCAGTAATTGATATGGCTTTTTGATTCCCTTTTGAGCAATCTCCTCCAAGAATTATGCCTCCATATTCTTTTAGTGCTTTATTTATTCCTTTGTATAATTCTTCAACCCAAATCCACTCAGTTCTTGGAGGTAGAACTAGGCTCATTGTAATACCAATAGTTTTCTTGCTTCCACTAGATAATAAATCAGAGATATTGCTCACAACTGCTTTCCACCCAAGGTCCCTAGGACAAATAGTAATGTCATTGAAATGAACATTTTCTACCAAAGAATCAGTATTAACAAGTAAATTTTCATTTTTAGTTTTGATTAAAGCGCAATCATCTGAAATTTGGTTTTTAGGCATAAATCTTCCTAGCCTATTGATTAATTCTTTTTCCCCAAAATCTTCTAATACTTCTTTATGCATTTAATTTGAGGTTTTCAATCCCTTCTAAAACATCAATTGAAATGATTGTGTCATCTTTAGTAAGCTCTTCTAATACATCAAATCCATCTACAACGTATCCAAAGGCAGCATTCCTCCCGTCAATTAAATTGCGACCTGCTGGATTTAATTCTGCTTCATATAAAAAGAAGAAAAATTGCGATGAGCCATCATCAACTGCGGTATTTGAATGGGACCATCCTAGAGTTCCAAGTGTGGCAAAAGGTAATGTTGGCGTCTCTGTGTAAAGACCTAAATCTTCAAAAGTTTGATTATAAAAAGTATCTTTTTCATTAGGAATTCTAATTTCTAAGGGAACGTGACGTTCTACGTTTGTTTCAGGATCTATGTAACCAATATCTTCACCAATTGGATCACCTGTTTGCAGTACAAAAAATTCTTCTGCTCTGTTAATAGGTAAATCTTTGTAGAAGTTTTTTGAAGATAAATCAACAAATGTTCCTGCTGTAAGTGGCGCGTTAAATCCATCTACAATAGCTTGCATATCTCCTTTGGAGGTTTTTATATTGACTTTTGCTCTGCCAAGTAATCTTGGTAAATTATCAAATTCCTGAGGAATAGAGTATGGAAATTCAGTTGGTAGAAAATATTCTTCTAATCCACCTATCTTGTCTAAGGCATCTCTTCGGGTCGCTATAAATGCGTATTTATCCTTTGATTTAGTTTGGTCTTGAAGACTAACAAAATTTTCTTTGAGCTCTAAAAATGTTTTTTCAGCAATTTTCTTTTTATCGTTTGGTAATTCTTGAATAATTTTACTCTGGTATTTTTTTAGTAAAGATTGACATTTTGTAACAGTTTTCGTAAGAGCGGGCCATCTTCCGCCTCTTACAAGATCACTAGTCTCTTCAAGTTTGTGTTGAATCTCTTGCAACTCAACTTGCTTGATGGGAAGTGCGTTTCTGAGGATTGCATTAGGGTCTTTTACTGCATTTCCAGTAGGTAAATCAGCTAGTACTTGAATCGGTTTAAAGAGAAAAACCTGTAAAATTAAAATAAATAGGATTAAGAAAAGTTTGTTCTGATTTGATAAGAATTTTTGCATAGCACTCTTGCAGGTTTATGATCCTTGGGGATGTAATACAGGAATGATTTCCAGTAACGATTTTCGCACAGGTACTACCATCGAATTGGATGGACAAGTTTGGCGTGTTGTAGAATTTCTACATGTCAAGCCTGGTAAGGGTTCTGCTTTCGTGCGAACAAAATTAAAATCAGTTCAAAGCGGCAATGTGGTTGAAAAAACTTTTCGAGCCGGAGAATCAGTACAGCAGGCTATCCTTGAGAAGTCTAACCTGCAGCACACTTATGTGGAGTCTGGTGATTATGTTTTTATGGATATGACAAGTTTTGAAGAGACAAGACTCTCCTCTGAACAAATCGGTAAAGGCTCAAAGTATTTGAAAGAGGGAATGGAGGTTAATGTAATTTTCCATAATGGTAAAGTTTTAGAAGTAGAACTTCCAATATCTATCACTTTGAAAGTTACGGAGACTGATCCTGGAGTTAAAGGTGATACTGCTAGTGGGGGCACGAAACCAGCTATTCTAGAAACAGGTGCTCAAGTTATGGTTCCTTTATTTATTTCTGTGGGAGAAATGATTAAAGTTGATACTCGTAATGACAGTTATCTTGGACGTGAAAATTAATTGCTATGAAATTAGATCATGAAGACTTAAATCACTTGATAGACAAGATCTCTACAAGTGATATACAAGAGTTCTCGCTAGAGGGAGAAGATTTTAAACTCGAAATAAAAAGGAATTTATTTGATCAGAACCAAGTTATTAATAATTTAGTTTCTAATACTTCATTTGATAAGCAAAAAATTGCTAATCAAAAACCTATCAACGATAATATCACTGTCGTTAATGGGCCTGAAGCACCTCAGGTAGCACCTCCAGGCCGTTCTGACCTAACTGAAATTACTTCTCCTATGGTAGGAACATTTTATAGGGCTGCAGCGCCTGGTGAGGAGCCATTCGTCGAAGTAGGAAATAACGTTAATGTTGGTCAAACTATTTGTATTTTGGAAGCAATGAAGTTAATGAATGAAATTGAATCTGAATTTAATGCCGAAATTGTAGAGATTCTCGTTGAAAATGGGACACCAGTAGAATTTGGCCAAGTTTTAATGCGTGTTAAGCAGTCTTGAATTGTTAGTAATTTCTACAGCAGCCTTTATTGCCTCAATCATGCTCTGAGATTGAGCAATTCCTTTGCCAGCTATATCAAATCCTGTTCCATGATCTGGAGATGTTCTTATAAAAGGTAAACCGATTGTGGTATTGACTGAGAAATTAAGGGCTATCACTTTCATTGGAATTAAACCTTGATCATGATACATAGCAAGAATACCATCATGCTTTTCAGCATTTTTGTTACTCCAGGCTTTTACGGAAGAATTCCAGCAACTATCTGGTGATAAAGGGCCTAATAATTTAATATTTCTATTCTTTTTTTTCCATGTAATTAACGCATCATTCAGCCAATCTTTTTCTTCATGACCTAAAATGCCTTCTTCGCCGGCATGAGGGTTTAATCCTGCTACTTTAAAAGTAGGTTTATCATTATAGGTATTACAAAAATCTTTAAAAAGATCTAATTTAGAGTGAATTAATTCTGTAGTTAATTTCTTGGGAACTTCACAAAGTGCTATGTGGGTCGTAGCTAGTAGAGTATTAAATCTCCAACCTGTAATTGGTGATTTTGCTGTGAATAACATTCCAACTTTTTTTACCCCACATGATTTTGCTAGTACTTCAGTTTGACCAGAGAAGTCATGACCTGCTAGAGACCATGATTTCTTGCAAATTGGTCCAGTTACAAGTGCTGAATCGGGATATTGTTTTACAATTTCTATTGCTTTTTTTAAATACTGGAAACTTGAATCACCGTAACTTGATTTAGAACCACTATTTTGTGAAGAAATTTCGAGATCATGTATCTTTAAATTTTTGGGATTTGCAAGATTTTCCAATCCTAAGGATCTAAGGTGTTCATATGTATTTTGTAGATTTTTTTTTGATCCAACTAATTCTAATTCAATATTTTCTGGTATCTCATTAGAACAAAGCGCTTTTAAGATTATTTCGGGTCCAACACCTGACTCATCTCCTATGCTTATTACTACCTTTAATGGTTTATTTGTATTTTGAAAATTCATAAAAAATTTTAAATTTATTTTTTAACTATTCAGATAGCAATTTTTTAAGCCTATTTTATAGTTTTTATAAATTAGTTTATATCCAAGTGTTTCGCATAAAAGTTTATTCGAAACTCTTCTATTTTCCATCCAAAAAGATTGAGCTATAGGTGACAATTCTTCTTTTGCATCTTCAAATAATATTGGTTTTGGCATTGTCAAACCAAGTAAATCGTAGCAAAATTGAATAACCTCAATCTGAGAACAGGGTTCATCATCTGCAATATTAATAATTTGGCAAAACTTTATGGAATTTTTGTTTTGTAATATATAGATAATTGCATTTGCAATATCAGCAACATGAATTCTCGAAAATACCTGATTTTTTTTGGATATAACGCGAATTTTTTTATTTTTTATTGCCTCAAAAGTGGATCTTCCAGGTCCATAAATGCCCGGTAACCTAAAAATTTGTACAGGTAAACCAGATTCAATCCATTCTTTTTCACAATTTAACCTCTTATAACTTCGTTTTTGAAAGGGGTTTGGTTCATTAATTTCAGAAACCCAATCACCTTTTGTATTCCCGTAAACTCCTGTTGTAGATAAATAGCCAACCCATTCTAGTGACAAACTTTTTAGTTTATTTTTTAGACTTTTTAATACTGGATCATTTCCATTTTTGTCGGGAGGTATGCAACTAAGAATATGTGTTACTCCATCAAAAATTTTTGCATCAGGAGCCGCACCGTTTTCACTGTTGAAAACAAAACTATTTGGGTCCCTCCTTATAGATCTTGAGCTTGTTAAAACAGTGCAACCGAATTTTTTAATAGTTTTTGCAAAATAACTACCGCTGTAACCACATCCTAAGATTAAAAATTTATTTTTATTTCCTATTAAACTTGTAGGCTTCTTCATGTTGGGTTAAAGTAGTACAAATGTATTAATTAATGATGAAGACAGCTCTTAAGCCTGATTTGAAATCAAAAACTTTCTGTTTTAGCAAAAGTTATCCTCGTATTATAGAAAAAGAAGTTAGTTTAATTAATTTTAAATTCTACCAAAAATTATTTGTCTTTCTTCTCGCATTTTCGACAATTTTAATATTTCCAGAATCACCAAAAGAATTGGAAAGTATATGTGAGAGTTATAACTCTAGAAAAATATGTAATGTTTGGTAGTCAAGCTGCTTTATATTCCGATTCATCTTTTTCGTAATTTTTATTTTTTACCTTAAAATTAGGATTAGCCCATTGCAGCAATCTAATAGCTAATCTTAAATCTCCCTCTAACCAAGCTCTTATAGCCATTGCTCTTCGAGGATCATAAAATTTTTGCCTTCTATACCAATACAAAGCATTTTCATCTGATTTATCCCCATTACAGGAAAGACACGCAGGGACACAGTTTTCTGTTGAACTTAAGCCTCCTTGGCATCTTGGTATTACATGGTCAATAGATTCAGATGGTTTTCCACAATATATACAACTTTTTCCTGTAAACCTATGAATAGATTTTCGCCATTGTCTCAATCTGAACTTAGGGCATAAATCCTCTAAAAACACCGCATCGTTGATATGCATTCAGAATATTTAGTTAAATAAATAATGGCTTGAATATATTAAAAGTCAATAATTGCTAACCCTTTTTAGTCTAAATTTGCTATTAAAAATATGTTTTAGTGTGTTTAGATACAAAAAAATATTTAGTAAATTTGAAAAAAATTATTATTTTTCTAAAAACTTGATTAATAACTATATCTATCAAGTGTTTCATCAGTAAATTCTTCAGAAATTCCTTTATTAGTTTCTTCTAATTCTTTTTCTAATTTTATTCTTTTGTTTTCTCTATCTTGTTTTTCTTTTGCTTTTCTTTTTTCTTCTTTTTCTAAATCTCTTATTAGTTGCCTATTTGGATGAAGCTGATCTAGGTACTCAACACAATAGCTGAAGGATTCTCTATCTCTAATAACTGATTCAGTAATTTGTGCTGCTGCTTGTTTAGGTGAGACTTTGAAAATTCCACCTTTTTGCTTTTTGATATATGTATATGCTGCATCCCAACTACTTTCGTGGTCATTACCTCCATCTCTCATAGTACAAAAAATTTCCGCTCCAAAAGATCCTGCATTTACTTTTAATGTATGAAGTGAAAAAGGAGTTATGACTCCTAAGGTTATTAAAATTAATTCTTTTTTAAACCTCTTCATCATTTATAAGCGTTCTATTTAAAAATATCTTTTTTTTGAATTATGTCTATAGATTTTTAAGATTTAATTACTCCGAATAAATTCAAGCATTTTACAATTAAAGGAAGAATTAGAAGAACAGTAATTAATCTTACTGCGTGTAAAGTTGCGACTGCAGCTCCTACTCCATACTCTGAACCTACAAGACTCATACCGCTAATACCTCCTGGTGCTGCACCAAGAATTGTTGTTATCACATCGATATTAAGTAATCTGCTTGTCCATAATCCAATTGCTAATCCCGTAATAACTAAAGTAAAAGTTATTAAGATAGCGGGTCTCCATAAGGTTTGAAGATCCATTAATGAGTCTTTGGTTAATGATGTACCAATAACTGTTCCAATTCCGATTTCTAAAATTGTTCTCGTGCCTATTGGCCATTCTGCAATATCGACTTTGCCACTGATACTTAGTACGCTTGCGCCAATTAAGGCCCCAGCAAGAGGAGCTGCTGGGATACCTGTTTTTAGAGCTAAAGCTCCAAAAATGCCGCCAGCAAGAAAGTAATATATGAGATTTATGTTTGGCATAATTTTTAGTGATGTTTGGACATAATATTAGAAAAAAATTTATTTGCTTAAGTTTATAGTCAAATAATATTTTTGATTTCCTCTCGTAATGTCCCCTTTTGTTGGCATAATATTATTTAAAGGATGAATTTTTATGTCTTCACAAATTTCATACAAAGATAATAAAAACCGCATAAGGAAAAAATTATCTTTTATTGAGGGTGGCCACCAGCTTGAAAAATTAGAGTTTGCCCTAGCGATTGCTCAAACTAACGGTGATGAAAAAAAATCAATTGTTCTTAGAAAAAAGATTGTTGAATTAGGCGGAAATGTTGAAGAGCCTGGTACTTAACTTATTTCTTCAAGATATCTAGACGCTACAACTAATGCTTCACCAGCTTGTTGGCCCGTGATTTTACCGAGGTTGAGAAGTGTATTACTTATAGCAGAAACTACAGTAATAATATCTCTATCGTTAACATAACCTAAATGTCCAACTCTAAATATTTTTCCCTTCATATGATCTTGACCACCAGCAAGTAAAATATCAAAATTATTTTTTATAGTTTTTCTAAATTCTTCAGCATCTATTCCTTCAGTTTTTACCGCAGTAATTGAAGGGCTCAAGTATTTTTCATTAGCAAATAATTTTAGATTTAAAGCCTTTACAGCATTGCTAATTGCTAATTTATGTTTATTGTGTCTAAAGAAAATGTTATCTAAGCCTTCTTCTCTCATCATTTTTAGAGATTCATCTAAAGCAAAAACCAAATTAACTGCTGGAGTATATGGATTACTGTTACTTAAAAGACTTTTTTTGTAGGATTTTAAATTTAAATAAAATTTCGGTAAATTAGATTTTTCTGCAGCTTCCCATGCTTTTTGGCTTATTGCTATAAAACTAAGCCCTGGAGGTATCATGTATCCCTTTTGTGATCCTGAAGCAACGATATCTAATTCCCATTCATCTACAGGTACATTGCAAGCTCCAATACTTGTAACGCAATCAACAATTGATAAGGCTTTATTGTGTTTGCAAATATACGAACTTATAGTTTTTAGATCATTAATTACACCTGTTGAGGTTTCAGAATGAGTCAAAATAACAGCTTTTATTTCTTTTTGTGTATCTTCTTCTAATACCTTTTTGAATTTCTCTGGATCAAGTGGAGTTCCCCATTCGGAATTAATTTTTATTACTTCTAGACCAAATTCTTTAGCTACTTTTACCCATCTTTCGCCAAATTTTCCATTTTCTCCACAAATTACTTTATCTCCTTTACTTAAGGTATTTATTATTCCAGCCTCCATTGCGGCCGTCCCACTTCCAGTGATTGTTAGAACATCATTTTGAGTTTGATGAAGCCACTGTAAATTTTTAGTAGTACTCTCTACGATATCTTGGAATTCTTTGCTGCGATGGCCTATTGGATGTTTACCTAATGCTTGTAAAACTTTTTCTGGAACTGGGGTGGGTCCAGGAATCATCAATGATAATTTTTGTTGTATGGCCACTTTTTGTTAAATAGGTCATTCTTAGATTAGTTCTCATTATATATTTTTCAATTACTTGATTTGAAAAAAGGATTTTCTTTACCTTTGTGGGTTGCTGGAGCTGCTAGGTCAGCATTAAAAAAACTAGTAGGGTTAACATTTGAGAATTATGAACTAATAAAAATTCCTAATGAAAAAAAAGAAATAAAAATCGAGATTCATTCTGTTGGTTTACTTAAAGATAACTCGCATGCGTTAGGAATTACCTTTGCAAAGTCAGGCTTAGATCTCGACATAACACAAAACTTAGAAATATGGGCAATAGCCTCTTTAGAAAAAATTTCTTTTAACAATCCTGTTCCAACAATTCCAATAAATATTATTGCAGGATCTGGTGTAGGTGTAAAAGAAGATACATCAGAGATATGTATTTCTAATTTTGCAAAAGAAGTTTTATATCAAAATTTATTAGATATTATTCCTGAGGGCTTTAATTTGAAACTAGAAATTATTTTTCCAAAGGGGGCTTTTTTAGCGGAAAGAACTAGTAATAAGTCATTCGGTATCGTTGATGGATTATCTATTATTGGTACTTCGGCTGAGACTTATTCGAGTGCTTCACCTGATCAATTAGAAAAGGCTAAAACTAATCTGGCAAAGTTAATTAAAAAAGATTTTAAAGGGGAAGTTGTTTTTGTTATTGGTGAAAATGGGTTAAATTTGGCAAAAACTTATAATGTTAATTTACCAATTATTAAAATTGGAAATTGGATAGGGCCACTATTAGTAGAAGCTGCAATAAAAAAAGTTAAAACTGTAATTCTTTTTGGTTATCACGGAAAATTAATTAAATTAGCTGGCGGTATTTTTCATACACATAATCATTTAGCTGATGCAAGAATTGAGATTCTTGTTTATTTAGCCGTTCAAGAAAAGGTACCACCTGAAAAATTATTTGAATTATCTCAGTTACATAATCTAGAGGATGCATTACAACTTCTTGAAAGATTTAATCAATCTTTAGCTGATAAATTATTCCATAATTTATCCCATATGATTGAAAAGCGTTCTTTAACTTATGTAAATAGGTATGTAAAAACTGATATGGAAATTGCATCAATCATTTTTGATAGAAAAAGGAAAATTAGGTGGGCTGGAATTTACGGTAATAAGTATATTTCTTATTTTAAACAAGATTAATTTGTGATTCATTATGCTTTTGCAAATAAATTGAGCTAACTTTTATACATGAGTCAAACATCTTTCAAAAAAGAACGAGATCCTTCAATATTAATTTTAGATTTCGGATCTCAATATTCTGAATTGATTGCAAGACGAATTCGAGAAACTAATGTTTTTTCTCTTGTAGTAAGTAATTGTATTTCAATTGAGGACATTAATGATATTAATCCTAAAGGGATCATTCTTAGTGGAGGCCCAAATTCTGTATATGAACAAAATGCTCCGAAATGTGATGAAAAAATTTTTAATTTAGGAATTCCTATTCTTGGCATATGCTATGGAATGCAATTAATGGTCAAAGAACTTGGAGGGTCCGTTATTTCAGCAACCAAAAAAGCTGAATATGGTAGAGCACCAATTAATATAGATCAAGAATCTGACCTCCTTTTTGATGTTGAAGATAAATCTATAATGTGGATGAGTCATGGCGATTCAATTAATTGTTTGCCTGATGGATTTAATAAAATTGCTCATACTGAGAACACACTCCATGCAGCAATTTCAAATGATGTAAAGAAATTATTTGGCGTACAATTTCATCCTGAAGTTATACATTCAGAGTTTGGGATGACGATAATTAAAAATTTTGTTTATAAAATTTCTAGTTGTGAGGCTGATTGGACAACCGAAAAATATATAGAGGAAACTATTCCTAGGATAAGAGAGCAAGTTGGTAATAAAAAAGTTTTGCTTGCCTTGTCAGGAGGAGTGGATTCTTCAACCCTTGCTTTTCTTCTTAATAGAGCAATTGGAAATCAGCTTACATGCATGTTTATTGACCAAGGTTTCATGAGAAAAGGTGAACCAGAATTTTTAATGAATTTTTTTGATAATAAATTTCACATTAAAGTTCAATACATTAATGCAAGGGAAAGGTTCATTGCCAAATTAAAAGGGATTACTGATCCAGAACAAAAAAGGAAAATTATTGGTGAAGAATTTATTAGAGTATTTGAAGAAGAAAGCAATAGATTGGGACCTTTTCAATATTTGGCTCAAGGTACTCTTTATCCTGATGTTATTGAAAGTGCTGGTACTAATATTGATCCTAAGACTGGTGAAAGAATAGCTGTAAAAATTAAGAGTCATCATAACGTGGGTGGATTGCCAAAAGATTTACAATTTAAATTAGTTGAGCCATTAAGAAAACTTTTTAAGGATGAAGTCCGAAAAGTCGGCGCTGCCCTAGGTTTGCCGAATGAAATCATCAAAAGGCATCCATTCCCAGGCCCGGGTTTAGCTATAAGAATTTTGGGAGAGGTGAATAATGAAAAACTTGATTGTTTAAGAGATGCAGATTGGATAGTAAGAGACGAAATTAAAAAAGCTGGTCTTTACAATGATATTTGGCAAGCTTTTGCAGTATTGCTACCGGTTAAAACTGTAGGAGTTATGGGAGATAAAAGGACTTATGCATGGCCAATAGTTTTACGTTGTGTATCTAGTGAAGATGGCATGACAGCCGATTGGTCAAAAATTCCTTTTCAGATTTTGGAGAGGATTGCAAATAGAATTGTAAATGAAGTAATTTCAGTAAATAGAGTTGTTTATGATATTACGAGCAAACCTCCAGGAACTATTGAGTGGGAGTAGTTCTACGGGCATTTTGTCAGTCATAGTGCGGGTTTAGTGGTTTGTCACAGGTTTATCAAGTAGATTAGAGATACGATTTTACTGGGGTTTCGACCCTCTATTTGTCATAGGTTTGTCACGGCACTTTGGCACTTTCTCTGTTGAGAAATCGTAGAGTAGTGGTTTTCTCTACAATTTGTTTTTTATTTTGTTGATCTTAATTACAAAATATTCTTAGATTAATAACTTAGGTTTTTAAATTTATCCTTTTTAGTGATGACTTCCATAGCAGGTCTGAGCATTTCTTTATAGTTTTTCCATCCACCAATTGATTTTGAATTTATTGGGGAACGGACTTGAACATTACTTGCTGTATATACTTCTCTTTCATTTAATTCAGGGGATAAATAAGAAGTATTCCATTTCCATCCCAACCAATTTATTAATGATTGAATCTCTTTATGTGGATTCTTCACTAATAAATCATAATTCAGATCATAAATCTTTTGGCGGAATTTATCTTTGTAGATACTCATTATTTGTTCTTGATCTAAATAAACTTTTGCAGAATCAATCAATGAAGAAGAATAGTAATTACCTCTTTCGAAATTTGCTCTGTTAATTGAGAGAATATTATCTAGAGGATTTCTAAAACAATGTATAATTTTACAATTTGGTATTTCATTAGCAATTATTCCAGAATATTGATAGTTATATAACCATTTATTAGTTGTGATGCTGAATTCTTTAAACAACTGATTAAGTTCTTGCATATATAAATCCGCAAGACTCTTTTTTTGATTAAATTTTCTGCTTGTTATATATGCTTTTTCCAAGATATTAATTTCCCCGCAATCTTTCAGTTTCTTATTGATACTTAAAATAGATTCAACTAAAGTACTTCCACTTCTGGGCATTCCTATAATGAAAATACTCATAGGATAATACGATTTAGAATTGTCAATTTGCTTATTTTTTTCTGATTCTTTAAGTAGAGTTTGTGATTTATTAATAAGCAAATTGCATTCAGAAGAGTAAAGTGAAAGTTTTAATTTATTTGCAAGTTGGAGGTTCTTAGAACTCTCATAATATTTTTTTTCTTTGTGACGGATGTTAGATCTCGAAAAATAGATATTGATTTTTTCTCTATCATTTTTTTTATTTAAAAATTGTTCAGAAAATAAATATTTATGCCATTTTTTGTCAGAAATTTCATATTGAAGTTTTGATAATGCAAAATATGGTTTTACAAAGTTAGGATTAATTTCAATTGTTTTTATAAGTAATATTTTTGCTTCTTTTAATCTTCCAATAGTTTTTAACATATCTCCTAAATTCGCATATCCAAGTGTCGAATTAGGATCAAGTTCGATTACTTTTCTCAGATATATCTCTGCTTCTTGAAAATTTTTTAATTCTCGTAGAATATTTCCAAGATTACAGTGAGCATTTACTGAGTTAGCATCAAGTTCAATTGCTTTTCTCAAAGATATTTTTGCTTCGGAAAATTTTCTTAGATCTTTTTGTATAGTTCCAATATTATTGTGCCCTTCGGACCAGTTGGGATTTAACTGTATTGCTTTTTTGAGAGATATTTCTGCTTCCTTTAAATTTCCTTTGTTTTTTAATATAAGACCATAATTTGAATATACTCTATAGTCATTTATTTTTTGATCAACACAATATTTATAGTATATTTCTGCTTCTCTAATATTTCCTTGTGAATGAAATAAAAATGCTTGATTAATTATTTTCTCTTTGGAAGGAGTAGTTATCTTATTGACTTTCTTTTTAAATTTATTCTGTTCTCCAAAACCTTTCATTTCCGAGAAATAATTTTCAACTTAGTGTTGATTATAGTATCTTTAAAAATTCTGGGATATTACTTTCTAAATGTAAAAATTTTGTATTTACTAACGAATTCTCTACAATTAGTTCAACAATGAGTTGGATTTACATAATGTTAGGAATAAGTTGGTTTGTCATAGGTTTGTCACGCAAAATCCACCCCTGTCGTAGTGCGGGATTAGAGCAATGGAACTATTGAGTGGGAATAGTTAATAGGGTTAAAGTGTAGATATAGACACAAAAAATAGGTTTCTAGTGGGAACATGTGTGTGTTATTATGGTTTCAAACATGCTGGTATCACTACGTTTATCACTGCCTTATTTCTCGGTACTATAAAGTTAGAGTAGTTCCACAACAATTTGTAAGTCATTGTCGAGGTTTAGTCGTTTTCACAGCATATGCTTTCTTTAGATGAATAATTTATTTCTTGATTAGTATTTAAGGTCTTTATATTTATCCTTTTTAGTAATTATTTCCATCGCAGGTTTAAGCATCTCTTTGTAGTTTTTCCATCCTCCTAAAGATTTTGTGTTAATTGGCGAACGAACCTGAACATTACTTCTTGTTGAGATTATACGTTTATTTAAATGTGGTGATAAATATAAATCATTCCAGCTCCAACCTAACCAACGAATCAAGGATTTTATTTCATCTGAGGGATTAGCCACTAACTTATCATAATTTAATGAATATATATGATTTTTAAATTCTTTCGTATATGTTCTCATAATCTCATCTTGATCAGAATAGACTTCGGCAGAATCAACCAAACTAGAAGAGAAATAATTCCCTGTTGCGAAATGTGCTCTATAAGTTGAAAGAATGTTATCTAAAGGATTTCTATAACAATGTATTATTTTTGCATTTGGAATTGCTTTGGCAATAATGCCTGCATATTGATAATTAAATAACCACTTGTTTGTTGTGATTGTTTTTTTATCTGTTATTTCTAGTTTTTTCCAATATATCTCGCTAAGGTTTTTTCGTTTTTCAGATTGTTTATATTCTCTATATGATTCTTCAAAGATATTAACTTCTCCAAGATCTTTTACTTTAGTATTTAAACTTATTATTGATTCGACAAGGGTAGAACCGCATCTAGGCAAACCTACTATAAAAATGGTCATTGAATAATTTTCAAATTTTTGATTATTGCTTTCATAATTATCTGAGGATATTTTTAATTTTTTAGTTTTATCAATTAATAAATCTACTTCAGATTTATGCATTCTAAGTTTCATATTATTTGCATTAATAAGATTCTCAGCACTTTCTTCATATTGTCCTTTTCTATGAAAAATATTTGATCTTGCGAAAAAAATATTCACTAACTCTCTATTGTTTTTATTTTTTAAAATATTTTCAGAAAAAAGTTGATTATGCCATTTTTGAGTTGTTTTACTTGTTTGTATAGTTGATAGTGATAAATATGCATCAGTTAATTGAGGATCAACTTCAAGTGCTTTTTGAGTATATGACTCTGCCTCTTTTAATCTACCTTGATCTTTTAATATGAATCCAAGATTGTAGTGAGCAATAGCAAAGTCTGGTTGAAGTTTAATTGCTTTTTTGAGTTCTAATTCTGCTTTCCCCAAATTTCCTTGACCTATGAATAAAACGGCAAGATTGTAGTAAGCATTTGCATAGTCAGGATTTAGAGAAATTGCTTTTTTAAGTTTTGATTCTGATTCTTTATGTTTTCCGATCTCGTTAAGGAATATTCCATAATTAGAAAAAACTTTATAGTCTTTTATTCCTTGTTTAATAAGATATTCATAGTATTTTGCTGCTTCTAACTTCCGTCCTTGTGACTGTAGATCAAATGCTTTTTTAATCAATTGGCCGGCATTTACTTTCTGTTTATTTTTTGAAATTTTTTCTTTCTTTGATTGGTTCTTTTCGCCAAAACCTTTCATTTTTAATAAAGATAATTTCTTCAAAGCTAGTATAGTCTTTACAAAATTTTTTTTTAAAGTTTTCTTAGTTAAATAAAGATTTAATTTAATTGCAATTTCTAACGAATTCTCCAGAAACTAATCAACAAGCATGTTTGATTTACATAATTGAAGGGATGAGTTTAAACTTTTTAGGCAAAAAAGCTTTGAAATGAGATTTAAATAAAATGGGCGAGATTATTAAATTAAGTCGATCTACTGTTGAGAAATATATTAGTTGTCCAAGATGTTGCGTACTTGACAAAAAATATCAAATAAAACCACCATCATTACCATTTACTTTAAATATTGCTGTAGACAATTTATGTAAAAATGAATTTGATTATTACAGAAAAATTCAGGAGCCTCATCCTTTATTCACTGAACATGGTATTGATGCTATTCCTTTTAAACACAAAGATTTAGAACGTTGGAGAAGTAATTTTCAAGGGATAAGATATAAGTCAATTGAATATAATTATGATTTTGGTGGAGCAGTAGATGATATTTGGCAGAAAAACAATGGTGATCTCATTATTGTTGATGTAAAAGCAACATCTAGAAATAATTTTGATTGGTCAGAGACTTTTAATAAATACGAATATGCAAAAGCTTATAAGAGACAATTAGAAATGTATCAGTGGTTATTTAAAAAAAACGGTTTTCAAGTAGCTAAAGAAGCTTATCTTTTATATTTCAATGGAAAGAAAAATGAAGAGTTATTTAATAACCAATTAAATTTTGACGTTCATCTAATTAAATTAGATTGTTCTACTTCATGGGTAGAAAAAAAGATAATTGATATTGTAAATTTATTGCGTTCGGATAATTTCCCCAAACCTTCCTTAAATTGCGAATACTGTAATTATTTAAAGAAGCGTTGGCAGTTATCATTAACTTAATATTTATAGGATAATTTTTTCATATTTCTGGAAAAGTAGCGAATAAAAGATAATCTTTAATTAGATTATTAATTTAGACTTTTGATAAAATCGAAAAATTCTGAAAGAAAGATAACTAATCATCTTCAACAAGATGTAGTCAAAGTATCTGGTAAAACAATTTTTATAAATCCTTTTTTATATTGGCGGAGATTTGACGAAAATACTAATAGATGGCTCAGAGAACCTGGTCAAATGTCAGATGATCAAATTTCAGCAAACAGGAACCGTTTTTATCCAGAAATAGAGTGGGCTGATTTAAGTCATGAGCAAAAGCTCATAAAAGATGCAACTGTTGAAATGTTTTTAAAAACTCTTGAATTGATAAGTACATTTCATCCTTATCTTAGTTCCGGACAATTATTAGAAGTGGAGAGAAAAATGGCGATTATAAAAAAGATTCCTTTCGAGAAGTGGGTAACAAAATCCTTCGCCAAAAAAGCGAGATTATTAGAAAATGAAAGAAGAAAATTTCAAAGAGAAAGATTTTTTAGTAGCTGGAGGGAATGGTTTAGTCTTGTAAACACTCAACAAGCCATTTTGCCTTTAATAGTAACGATATTTATTTCTTCATTTATTGGATGGTCTTTAGGGATATCAAAGAATAGTTGTAATCCTTATTTTGAACAAAATACAGATCAATTAAATTAATTTTTTTTGATATTTTTTAACTATCTGAGTTAGTATAATTATGAAAAAATAAATTTCTTATTTAAGATTATATTAAATGGAATAATTGCTTAAAAAAGTATAAGTTTTATGAGTGAAAATTTGAATTCAAATAATATTGAAAATGATGAGTTTAATCTGAACAATGAAGATACTGATTACAAAGATTTAATTACTAAACTTAAAGAGATAAAATCAAACATTGCTTTATTGGAAGAAACAATATTTAAATAATTTTTATATCTTTGATAAAAATAAATCCTAATAAAAAACTTATTTCATTGAAAAGACAACCACTAGTCTTACTTATTTTTTCTTCTATTTCTTTCTTATTGATTCTATTTAGGTTAATTTTTTTACAACTTTTAAATTATGAATCTTTTAAGAAGATGTCAGATGAGAATAGGATCAGACTTATTGCTTCACAGCCAATACGGGGAAGAATACTAGATAAAAATGGTTATGTTTTAGCAGATAGTAGAGTTAAATATTCTTTAATAATAAAGCCTCAATCTGTTAATAAAAGCAATTGGGAGAAACATAAATCAAGTATTTCTAACTTGTTAAATATTAATAGTAAAGAAATTCAAAAAAAATACTTTGATGGTCTTAAAAATCAGAAACTTGCAGTAACTATTCTAGATGATTTAAGTGTAGATCAATTAATAAAATTTAAGGAGAATGAAGGTAATTTAATTAGTTTTCAAATAGCTACCCAATTAATTAGAAATTATCCTTATAAATCTCTTGCTGCCCATGTAATTGGTTATACTCAGCCAATTACTGAATTAGAATATAAAACCTTATTTAAAAAGGGTTATAAATTAAATGATTTAGTTGGTAGAACTGGAATTGAATATGTCTATGAAGATTTTATAAGAGGTGAATGGGGAGGAGAAATGGTTGAAGTAAATTCATTAGGAAAATTTCAAAGATCACTGGGTATAAGACCTCCAGTACAAGGTAATGATATTGAACTAACAATAGACCTTAATCTTCAATTAGTTGCTGAGCAAGTTCTTAAAGATAAAAAAGCTGGAGCGATAATAGTAATGGATCCAAGAGATGGTGCAATAAGAGCAATGACAAGTAAACCTACGTTTGATTTAAATTTTTTCTCAAAGGATTTTAAACCTGAGAAAGAATATAATAACCTTTTTAATTCTCCTGAAAAACCTTTATTTAATAGAGCATTAAATGCTTACGATCCAGGAAGCGTTTGGAAAATTGTAACGGCTTTAGCTGGCTTGGAAAGTGGAAAATTCCCGAGAGAAACAATGTTAGATACGAAACCATGTATAACTTATGGGAGCCAATGTTTTAGAGAGCATAATGATTTAGGCTTTGGAGTAATAGGTTATGAAGATGCTTTAAGAGTTTCTAGTAATACATTTTTTTATCAAGTAGGTTATGGAGTAGGAGTTGATGCAATTCATAAGGTCTCACGAAAGCTTGGTTTTAATTCTTTATCTGGAATTGAAATTTCCGAACAAGAAAACATAGGATTAGTAGCTAGTAGTGAATGGGCTAAACAAGGCAGAGGATGGGGGCAACCAGGAAGAACTCCTTGGGTTCCAGAAGATATTGCGAGTATGTCTATTGGACAATTTGTTGTACAAGTTACTCCTATTCAAATAGCTAGAGCATATGCTGTAATTGCAAATGGAGGTTATCTAGTTACTCCCTATTTAGTTAAAAAAGATGATGAAAATCTATCAGATAAAAAACTTATTAAAGTCGATATTGATTCAAATAATATTCAGTTGATAAAAAGTGGTCTCAGGAAAGTAGTAGAGTCCGGCACCGGAGTATCAATTAATTATGGAGTTTCAAATTTACCTCCAGTTTCAGGTAAAACTGGAACTGCTGAAGATGGTGAAGGCGGCTTAGATCATGCTTGGTTCGTTTGCTTTACTCCCTCTGAAAAAAGCGAATTACTTGTAGTTGCTTTTGCACAAAATACTCCGGGTGGAGGCTCTGTTCATGCACTGCCTATGGCTAGAGAAATTTTAAAAGTTTGGAATGAAAAAGAATGAAATTTTATTAGGTTTAAAGCGTTTATGTTTTTAATTTTTTCATTTGTAAAAGTCTTTGAATAATATCTTCAATAGTCTTTGTATCTATAGGTTTACTATATGAGGACAAAAGTTGTCTCCCTAAAACTTGACTTCCTAAATGCACTAATTGAATGCGTAATGAAGTCAGCAGTTCTAACCCTATGCCACCAGAAAATGTTGCAATTGCAATCGGTTGACCATTAAATAAATTTCTAAAGTCATCTCCCGAAATAGAAAGCCATGCTATGAAGTTAGAGAGAATAGGAGGTATAGATCCATTATATTCAGGCGCACAAATCACCCACCTTTCGATCTTGAAAAGCTTTTTTTTTAATTCTTTTATTTTATTTGGAATATTTTCTTTGCTGTGAATTCTTGGATTAAATAATGGAATATCAAGAGTGGTAAGATCTAAAATTTCAGAATTTATTTTAAGTTCATTACTTTTTTCAAGAAATTTTTCAGAAAGTTCTAGATTTTTACCACAACTAGCCGTGATGATTATTAGATCTTTTGTTTTAGACATAAATTAGATAAATGAATTTAATAGTTAGCACCTGTTTTGCGGTGATGAACTGCCGTTAGACTATCGGATTTTAGTATATTACCGTGCAGTACTTCGGCGTAAATTACCCAATGATCTCCACATTCCATTCTCTCTTTTACAGAAGCATCTAACCATGCGAGTGACTCAGGAATGATTATCTGTTCATTAGGAGTTAATTCAATATTTATACCTTTAAATCTATCTTCTCCAGGTGCAAAGGGCTTTGTGAATCTTTTCAAAGGTTCTTTAAAATCTTTTTCACTAAGAATATTTAATGCGAATGAATCTCCTATTTGCAGAAGAGACTCTACCGATCTATCTTTTGCTACTGCGATACTTAACCCAGGGGGAGAAAAACTTGCTTGACTAACCCAAGATGCAAGCATAGCTCCTTTAATATTGTTCTCATCTTTGCCTTTAGAGGCTGTCAGGACACAAAGTGAACCTATTACTCTTCCAAGAGCTTGAAGCTTTGGATCTGTTTTGCTTGTAATCATTCCAGTATCAGATTTTCTGGGTTTTTTCTTTGCTTTTTTTATAATTGTTCTTCCAAAGTGAGTCCCTATTTCTTCTAGCTCTTTAATCTTTGGTTTATTTGGGCTGAATTTAATCCTTATAGGTTCAAAACTAAACTTAAAACCACCGTCTTTTAATTTTGTTTCAAGTAAATCTATAGCTTCACCGCTCCAGCCAAAACTACCAAAAATTCCGACTGGCTTATCTCTATTACCCTCTGCTAGCAATGTTCCTAGTGCACTAACTATTGGAGTTGGGGCGTGACCACCCAATGTGGGAGAGCCTATTAAATATCCATCAGCATTTTGGATAGATTTTATAAGTACGTCATTAGGTGTGAATTCACAATTAATACTTTCAACTTCTACAGAGGTTCTATTTATCCCTTTAGCCAATGCATCACCTATTGAGGCTGTATTTCCATATGCACTTGCATATATCAGTGCGATTTTAGGATTGTTTGTTGATAGATTCTCTCCCCATCTAACATAGTCATTTAGAAAGCTTTTTAAGCTATATTCGATCGCGGGACCATGCAATGGTGCAATAGTTTTAATTTCATAATCTGCAATTTTTTCAGTTATTGATATTACTTGATTAGACATTGGTGCCATCAAGCAATCATAAAAATGTTTCCTATCAATTTCTGTACTAACTCGATTTGTTTCAGACCAATCAGCAGAAGCAATGTGAGCAGAGAAAATTTTTTCACTAAGCAGTATTTCTTGATTACTTTCATAAATTATCAGGCCACCAGGCCAACGTGCTGTTGGAATAGGAATTAACTCTAGTGAAATATTATCTAACTTTAAATTAAGTTCTTTTTTGATTATATTTATTTCAGGTAATTGAATTTCAATAAAGTTTTCTAAGGTAGGATTTCTTTGATTCCAAAGTTCGCTAATAAGTTTATAACCTGGATTAGAGCAAGTAATAGTTGTTTTTTGAAATGTGTTACTTATATTTTTTATAGTTTCAATAATTTGGGGATTAATATGACCAGAAATGAAGTTGATTTTATCTAATTTAAATTGATAGCAAAACCTAGAAACTATTTTATTAAACGAATTTAAAAATTGTTTCTCTGGTGGATGAATAATAAAAAGTTCCTCATTACTTCTAATAAAAAAAGTATTAAAAGAGGTTCCTTTTTCAAGGTTAAATTCAAGTTCAAATCTTTCTTTATTTTGGTCTAAGAATCTGACACAAGAAAAATTTTCGGTAATTTTAAATTCTGATAAGTTTTGATTTTTTGCAAGTAAGTCTATATTGATATCTGACATTTTAAAGACTTATTTTCTAATAGTGATTAGCAACTTTTCTGTGATGAACTGCTGTCTTGCATGATAAGTCAGAAACATTACCATTTTCAACAATTCCGTAAATTATCCAATGGTCTGGAGTCTCTAGTCTGGAACTAACTTTACAATCTAAAAAGGCGAGTGAATCTGAGAGAACTGGCCCTCCTTCAGCGATGTTGCTAATGACATCTACATCTGCAAATCTATCAGCTCCAGGGGCAAATCTTTTTAAAAAATGTCTGAACATTTTTTGATAGTTATCTTCTCTTAAGATATTCACAACAAAACCTTTACCAACTTGCATATATGATTCAATAGCTCTATCTTTTGCTACTGCAACTGTAATGCCTGGTGGAGAAAAGCTTGCTTGACTAACCCAACTTGCTACCATTGCACTTTGTCTAAATGTCGAACCTTCCCCTTGGCTCGCTGTAACTACATATAATCCCCCACTTAATCTACCTAACGCTTTATCTAGATTTGAATCAAGGCTCTTCATAGAGGCAATGTTTTTCTTTTTATTAATAAGTTGACCCAAGTCAGTTCCAGCTTCTTCGAATTGTTGGTAAACAATTGGATCTGGAATATTTTTAACTCTTAAAGGGGAGAAAGCTTCTTTTTGGCCAAGTTCTCTTAATTTATTTGCCAAGGAATCTATTGGTTCGTCATTTCCACCAAATGCATCATAGACAGCAGTAAATTGTTTTGGTTTTAGTGCTGCAAATAAAGTGCCGAGGGATTCTTTTAATTCATTATCTGAGTCAACTGGCCATGTCGGAATGACTACTGCTTTTGATTCGGAAATTAAACTTGTTAATTCTTGCGGTTCAGAAGATCTTAAATCAATTAATTGAACCTGTGCATCTGCTTTACTTATTCCGTGAGATATCGCTTGGCTTAGTCGATCACAATAACCATAGTCGCTTATATAGCAGACTGATACAAAATCATTACCTTTGCTTTTGTTGCTACTCCATTCTAGATATTTCCCTTTCCAAAAATTGACCTGATTATGGAGCAAAGGCCCATGACCAACAGCTATTGTTTTTAATTCAGGAAGCCTATCTATTCTTTTAATTGCTTGGAGAACACTTCTAGCGTTTGGACCCATAAGGCAATCGTAATAAAAACGGAAATCATCGAATATTTCTTTTTGATTAGTGTCAAAAAATTCGTCAGAACAATAATGGAGTCCAAATGCATCGCATGTATAGAGAACATGTGTGCTGTGATCATATGAAAAAATTGTATCTGGCCAATGTAAATTTGGTGCACTTATAAATTCAATATTGTGTTCTAAACCGCTATTAGAATTAGTTCCTAGGTTTAAAAACTCTCCACTCTTAACCTCTAGACGCTTAAAGGGAATATGTATTTGGTCTTCAATAAATTTAAGGGCTAATTTTGATCCAACTACTGTTATATTTTGGTTTAGTTCTAAAAGATTACCTATTAAACCAGAGTGATCAGGTTCTGTATGGCTTGTAATTAGATAATCAACTTCTTGCGGGTTTACCTTTTTCAGTAATTCTTCAAACCATAACTCTTCGAACTTTGCGTGACTAGTATCAATAATTGCTAATTTCTCGCCTTTAATAATAAAACTATTGTAAGTAGTTCCATTTCTTAAACCAAATTCAATATCAAATCTACTACGATCCCAATCCAAAGATCTTATGGCACAAGAATCACTTGCAAAGTTTTGAGATTGAACCGTCAACTTATTATTAGTTTGTGCCAATTTAGAATTACTTGTCTGGGCAGAGGCTATCATAGAATAATTAGCTTTATAAATTAACTTTAGTTATATAGAATATAAATTCGCGTGATTATTTTTGCGAAATAACCGAAATTACGCTTTTCTTTAATTTTTAATCTTCTTTTTCTGGATAAATGGCATCTCAACTAATTAAAAAAATAGTTACTGGAGATGAGATAAGAAATGCTTTTTTAAAATTTTATAGTGAAAAATTACATAAAATCATTCCAAGTGCATCTTTAATTCCAGATGACCCTACGGTTATGCTCACAATTGCTGGAATGCTACCTTTTAAACCAGTTTTTTTAGGTTTAAAAGGTAGACCATCCAAAAGGGCTACATCTAGCCAAAAGTGCATCAGAACAAACGATATAGAAAACGTTGGAGTTACAGCAAGACACCACACTTTTTTTGAAATGCTTGGTAATTTCTCTTTTGGAGATTATTTTAAACGAGAGGCCATTAAATGGGCTTGGGAATTAGTCACTAATATTTATCAACTTTCTGTTGAAAATATAATTGTGAGTGTTTATCACGAAGACGAAGAGTCCGCAAAAATTTGGAGAGATGAAATTGGTATTCATCAAGATAGGATAGTGAAACTAGGAGAGGAAGATAATTTTTGGTCGTCCGGGAAAACTGGTCCATGTGGACCTTGTTCAGAACTTTATTATGATTTTCACCCTGAAAAGGGTCTGCAGAATATTGATTTAGAAGATGGAGATCGTTTTATTGAATTTTATAATCTTGTTTTTATGCAATATAATCGTGATCCTAATGGAAAATTGACAGATTTAAAATTTAAAAATATTGATACAGGAATGGGTCTTGAAAGGATGGCTCAAATACTACAAAAAAAGCAAAATAATTATGAGACAGATTTAATTTTTCCTATCATTCAAAAAATTTGTGAGATTGCTAATATTGATTATTTTTCTTCAGATGATAAAAACAAAATTTCTTTAAAAATCATTGGTGATCATACAAGAGCTGTTATTCATTTAATTTCTGATGGAGTAGCAGCAAGTAATCTCGGCAGGGGATATATACTAAGAAGGCTTATTAGAAGGATGGTCAGACATGGGAGATTATTAGGTATAACAAATGAATTTTTACCTCATATTGCTTCTGTCGGAATTAATTTAATGCAAAATAATTATCCTGATTTAAAAAATAATAATGATTTAATTTTGAATGAGATAAAAATTGAAGAAATAAGATTTAGGGAAACTCTTGAAAGAGGAGAGAAATTGCTAGATGAGTTAATTTCTTCAGGACAGAAATTAATTTCTGGTTTTAAAGCTTTTGAACTTTATGATACTTATGGATTTCCTCTAGAACTTACTGTAGAAATTGCTGAAGAAAATAGGATCAGTGTAGATATAAAGGGTTTTGAAGAAGAAATGAATATACAAAAAGAGAGAGCTAAAGCTGCTTCAAGTAATATTGATTTGACATTAGAGGGATCATTAGAGCGAGAAATAGATCTTTTTAAAAAAACTGTTTTTAATGGTTATGATTCACTCATTTCAGAAGCTGAAATAAAGGGTATATTCTTGGATTCAACATTAGTTAAGCAAGCAAGTGAAGGCCAGAAAGTTTTAATTGTTCTTGATCAGACAACTTTTTACGGAGAATCTGGCGGGCAAGTTGGTGATATTGGAACGATATTTTCAAAAGATGTAGAGGTTCTGGTTGATAATGTTGTGAGAAAGAAAAATGTTTTTTTACATTATGGAACGATCAAAAAAGGAATATTAACTATTGGACAAAAAGTGAAGACTAATGTTAGCTCTTCTAATAGAACTAAGGCTGCTGCAAATCATACGGCTACTCATTTATTACAATCCGCACTTAAATCAGTCGTTAATGAAAGTGTTGGACAAAAAGGTTCATTAGTAGCCTTTAACAAATTACGATTTGACTTTAATTCCTCTAATCCTATTTCTAAAGATCAAATTTCTAAGATTGAGACTTTAGTTAATTCTTGGATTATGGAAAATCATGCACTAGAAATAAAAAATATGTCCAAGAGTGAGGCTCTTGAAAAGGGAGCAGTCGCCATGTTTGGAGAAAAATATGATGATGAAGTGCGCGTTGTTAATGTACAAGGAGTTTCAATGGAACTTTGTGGCGGCACACATGTTAAAACTACATCCGAATTAGGTTCTTTCAAAATAATTAGTGAGGAAGGAATCTCAGCCGGAGTAAGAAGAATCGAAGCATTATCAGGCCAATCAGCATTAGACTATTTCAGTGATAGAAATGCCTTAGTAAATCAACTAAGTGATTTGTTAAAAGCAAATCCTAATCAACTTTTTGAGAGGGTTAATAATTTGCAAGCAGAGCTTATCAATAAGAATAAAGAGATACAAAAAATGAAAGATGAAATTGCATTTTTTAAGTACTCTTCTATAAAATCATCCGCAGAAATAGTAAATTCTTTTTCAATTTTAGTAAATCAGATTGATGGCTTAGATGGGAATTCTTTGCAATCTGCAGCACTTTATTTAACTTCTCATTTGGGAAATAAAGCAATAGTGATTCTTGGGGGAATACCAAATCCAGAAAATAGAAAGTTGTTATTTGTAGTTTCTTTAGGTGATGATGCAGTAAAAATAGGATTGCATGCAGGTAAATTAATTAATGAGATTGCAAGAATTTGTTCAGGAGGAGGAGGAGGAAAGCCTAACTTTGCTCAAGCAGGTGCTAAAGATATTGATAAGTTAAGTGATGCTTTAGATTATGCTAAAAATCATTTACAAAAAACATTTGATGGTCATTCTGATAAATAACTGCTTTTTCTGAGACTAATTTCGATTTGATCCATTAATTTTCTTGCTTCTTCAATAGTTAATTTTTTTTGATCAATTGCTGATTCAGTATTAATTCTTATAGATTCAACCAAAGAAGCTGAACTGTAATCTAATAATTGTAAAATTTCAGATTTACTGTCCTCTTTAATAATATTTTTGACCTTATATGAATTATCTTGATTTATATCTATATGAACAACGTTTGTACTGCCAAATAAATTGTGCAAGTTTCCTAATGCTTCTTGATAGGCTCCAGTCATAAAAATTCCAATTAGATAATCTTTATCTTTCTCTGGCTTATGTAAATTGAGTAATGATTTAATTTTCCCATTATCAATAAAATTATTTAGCTTACCATCTGAATCACAAGTTAAATCTGCAAAGTTGCCTTTGCAGAAAGGCTCCTCTAAATGTCTATGTATTGGTACTATTGGAAAAATCTGATTTATTGCCCAGCTATCGGGAATAGATTTAAAGATAGATAAATTTGCATAGTAAGTTGATGCAAGAGTTTCTGTGATTTCAGATAAATCAGGGTGATTGATCTCATTATTATTCAGGTTATTAGAAATTTCTTTTGCGCAAGCCCAGGTCAGTTCTTCGGCATAAGCTCGTTCCGCTAAACTTAAAAATCCTAATCTAAAGGCAACTAAGCAATCTTCTTTAAACTTTTTTGCATCATTCCATAGTTCAATTATTTGAGATAAATTTATTTTTTTATTTTTAAGTTTTTTTAATTCATAGAAAGTTTCAAGTAAATTTGAAATTATTAATTGTTGATTTTTTTTATCCAAAATTTGTAGCTTGGAATTGACATGGCTTGTTCCTAAGACATTAAAAATTAAAACTGAACAATGACTAATTATTGCTCTTCCACTTTCTGAAATTATGGTTGGATGCTTGATATCATTTAATTCACATGAATCTTTAATGGTTGCAATTACATCGTTAGCATAATTTTGAAGAGAATAATTAGTAGAGGTGTTGGAGGAGGTTTTAGTTCCATCAAAATCTATCCCTAATCCTCCCCCAACGTCGATATATTCCATTGGTGCTCCTAGCTTACA
>CACLGU010000017.1 GCA_902606505.1 uncultured Prochlorococcus sp. | reverse complement strand
AAATTGTAAGTAGCGGGATATAAAAATAAAAAACTTATTGCAGTTAAGAACCAAACGACCATAAAAACAAAATTATTACCTTGTAAATTCCATAATCTGATTCCGTCATATCTATGAGCTAAAAAAATAACTAATCAAGATAATTGCAGATGGCAAACTTAAAAAAACAAAACATAACCGCCATAATCTTGGACCCATAATAGATTCTGCTTTGATTCTTAAAGCTGCTCCCCCACTATGGATGACCGCAAAAATCAAAATCAAAATTAAAATGATTAGCGAAGTTTTATGAGTCTCCATTAATTTAAATTGTTCAAATAATTTTTGTTCTTAACAAGAATGCTCTTAAGCATTAGAATTATAAGAAATTGTAGGCATAATAGATGCCAGAATTACCATTTACACTCGACCAATTAAGAATATTAAAAGCTATAGCAGCTCAAGGAAGTTTTAAAAAAGCTGCGGATATCTTATATGTAACCCAACCTGCCGTAAGTTTACAAATACAAAATTTAGAAAAACAACTTGAAATCACAATTTTCGACAGAGGTGGTAGGAAGGCTCTATTGACTGAAGCAGGGAGACTATTACTTGAATATTGTGAACGAATTTTGAATCAATGCGACGAAGCATGCAAAGCTATTGAAGATTTAAATAGCTTAAAAGGTGGAACTCTTGTCATTGGAGCGAGCCAAACAACGGGTACATATTTAATGCCGAGAATGATAGGACTATTCAGACAAAAATACCCTGATGTATCCGTTCAACTTCAAGTTCATAGTACGAGAAGAACTGGTTGGAGTGTCGCCAATGGACAAATTGACTTAGCCATTATTGGCGGACAATTACCTGGAGATTTGGAAAATTTGCTACAAGTAATTCCATATGCCACTGATGAATTGGCATTAGTTTTACCATCTAAACATCCACTTTCGACTAAAAAAGAGCTTCTAAAAGAAGACTTATACAAATTAAATTTTGTAACATTAGACTCACAATCTACAACAAGAAAAGTTGTTGACAAACTTCTCCAAGATTCTGGGCTTGATATTCAAAGATTAAAAATTGAGATGGAACTTAACTCTCTTGAAGCAATCAAGAATGCAGTTCAATCAGGTTTAGGAGCCTCCTTTTTGCCTGTTGTTTCTATTGAAAGAGAATTATCGGCTGGAACAATCCACAAAGCATTCGTTGCTGATTTAGAAGTAAAAAGAGAACTTAAATTAATTACTAATCCGTCAAGATATACATCAAGAGCATCAGAAGTATTTAAGAAAAACATTCTCCCACAATTTGCTAGTTTAGAAAGCCCTTTGAGGCATATATAATTTCGATCAAAACTGAATTGCTTCTTTGTTAATACCTACCCCGCCGTCTTCAGCTTGTCCATCACCTTTTATTATAAATTTATTTTCATTTACATCAGTCTGATAAACGCACTTAACTATTGGCTTATCTCTTATAGAACCAATATAAGCAAAAGTGTTCATCCTTTGCTTACATTCTCTTACATCTTCATTACTAATTGCGCCCTGTTTTTGTAACACTGTCCAATTCTCTCTTCTGATAACACACCCTGGCTGAAGAGCTGGTTGCGTTACAAAACTCGTAGATGGATTTAGAGTCGTATACATTTCAACATCAATTACAAAAGCACTAGCTCCCCATTGTCTGCAAAATTCAGGATCTGGAACAGCCATATCTAATTGTTGTTGACTTGCTATATTTCCCTGCCCGCCATCAGTTGTACTGGTAATAGCGCTCCCGATACCAACACCTAAAATTAATACTCCAGCAAGTACAGCAATAGTTCCTGTACTAAAGTTAATTTTTTGTTCAGAAGAAGCAGGCAATCTATTGCTTCTTTGACCATAAGGATCAATATCCTTTGGATTTGGTGGATAATAACTTCTATTTGAGCCTCTTCTTGGCCTTCTATTTGAGGATGATCTATTCACAGCACTTCATTTGTCTTTGGTAAACCCATTGAATAATTCATTACTCTACAATCAGGGTTATAGCTAAGCTGACCATTTTGAAGCAAAAATTTAATCAAAACTTCAATTTCTGATCCTATTTTTCTAAGTTCATAATTATCTAAATCCTTTCCTGCTCTATCTTTTATTAATTCATTGAACTTTTCATTTATTTTGTTTAGAGAATCTTCGTTCCAAATAAATTCGTTATCGGGATCTAAATCAAGAGTTAGTTTATTGGGATGAAACTTTAATTCTTCATCTACCACTTCGGCAGTAAAAATTCTTACATGCCTAGTAGTCGATTTTAAAAGCATCTTTTCCATAATTTTACGAAATAATCAACGAAAAAAACTATTATGTTCTAACTTTAATGTAGCTTATTAGTAAGTGTTAATTTATTTCTTGATTTAATAATGCGTGTTGTAATTGCTGGTGCTGGTTTAGCAGGTTTATCTTGCGCTAAATATTTAGTCGATAATGGACACATTCCCATTTTACTTGAAGCAAGAGATGTTTTAGGTGGGAAAGTTGCCGCATGGAAAGACGAAGATGGAGATTGGTATGAAACTGGATTACATATATTTTTTGGAGCCTACCCAAATATGTTGCAACTTTTTAAGGAACTAGATATTGAAGACAGACTCCAATGGAAAAGTCATTCAATGATTTTTAATCAGCCATCAGAGCCTGGAACTTACAGTAGATTCGACTTTCCCGATATACCTGCTCCAGTTAATGGTGTATCAGCAATACTAAGCAATAATGATATGCTTTCATGGAATGAAAAGATTCTATTTGGTTTAGGTTTAGTGCCTGCAATGTTAAGAGGCCAAAAGTACTTAGATAAATGTGATACAAAATCATGGACAGATTGGCTAAAAGAGCACAATATACCGGAAAGAGTTAATGATGAAGTATTTATAGCGATGAGTAAAGCTCTTAATTTCATTGGACCTGATGAAATATCATCTACAGTTTTATTAACAGCATTAAACAGATTTCTACAAGAAAAAAATGGCTCTAAAATGGCATTCCTAGACGGAGCTCCTCCAGAAAGACTGTGCCAGCCAATGGTTGATTATATTACTGCTCGTGGTGGTGAAGTACACATGAATAGTCCATTAAGGCAGATAAATCTTAATGAAGACAGCACTGTTAAAAGTTTTACTGTTGCCTCTTTAGATAAAAACGAAAAGAAAGAGCTCACGGCTGATGCTTATGTAAGTGCAATGCCCGTAGATCTCTTTAAATTAATGATCCCAAAACAATGGAAAGGGTTAGATTCATTTTCTAAATTAGATGGTTTAAATGGTGTGCCAGTCATTAATATTCATTTATGGTTTGACAAAAAATTAACAGATATTGATCATTTATTATTCAGCAGATCACCTCTCCTCAGTGTTTATGCAGATATGAGTATTACCTGCAAAGAATATGAAGATCCAAACAGATCAATGCTTGAATTGGTTTTTGCACCTGCAAAAGATTGGATAAATAGGAGTGATCAAGATATTGTTGATGCAACTATGGAGGAACTCAAAAAATTATTCCCAACGCATTTCATGGGAGACGATAAAACAAACTTACGAAAATATAAAGTAGTCAAAACTCCAAGATCTGTTTATAAAGCAGTCCCGGGATGCCAAGAGTTCAGACCTAGTCAAAAATCTCCTATAAAAAACTTCTTTTTAGCAGGTGATTATACTATGCAAAAATATTTAGCATCTATGGAAGGAGCTGTTTTAAGTGGTAAATTATGCGCGGAATCAATCAATAAGGAGTATTCCAAAACTCCTCAAAATGTTTCTTCATGAGATTTACATTACAGTAATTTAAAAATTCATCTAAAACTTTTTGAAAAATTCAATTTCTCAACTAGATCAAGCATACGAGATATGCCGAAAAGAAACCCAAAAATGGGCTAAAACCTTTTACTTGGGAACGCTTCTATTACCTGTAGAGAAAAGAAAAGCTATTTGGGCTATTTATGTTTGGTGTAGAAGAACAGATGAAATAATGGATAGTTTAGAAGCTTCAACTAAATCGCAAGATGAACTTGCAGAAAATTTAAATGCATGGGAAGAAAATACAAAGAATGTTTTTAAAGGCAACATTAAATCGGAATTAGATGCCGTTCTACTAGACACCATCGAAAAATATCCACAAAGTATTCAACCTTATCTAGACATGATAGATGGACAGAGAATGGATCTTAATAAATTTAGATACAAAGATTTTGATGAATTAAAACTCTATTGTTATAGAGTCGCAGGGACAGTTGGTTTGATGACTCAGAATGTCATGGGGATTGATAGTGCTTACACATCCGCTCCATGGAGTGCTAAACCTGACCCCTCAGAAGCGGCTATAGCTTTAGGTATAGCTAATCAATTAACAAATATATTAAGAGATGTAGGCGAAGATAGGCAAAGAGGAAGAATTTATCTTCCTCAAGAAGACATTGAAAAATTTAATTATTCTGAAGAAAAACTTTTAAAAGGTGAAATAAACAAACAATGGAAAGCACTAATGAACTTTCAATTAACCAGGGCTCGCGATTGGTTCCAGAAATCTGAAGATGGAATCAAATGGTTGTCTTCTGACGCAAGATGGCCTGTTTGGACATCCTTACGTCTTTACAGAGGAATATTAGATTCTATAGAAAGGCTAGACTATGATGTCTTTAATAATAGAGCTTTTGTAAAAAATTCAGTAAAAGCTTTTGAAATTCCTATATCTTTTTTAATTTCTCGAATTAAATGACTAAGCAGGAGTCTTCTGATTAGCCAACAAATCTTTTAATTTAGATAGTTCTCCAGCCCATCTTGGATCAGGAGCTTCTAAGTTAGGAGCATCACTGTGAACAATTTTCTTAAAGTCTTTCCTCTTCTTATTCTTATTTAATTTTCCACTATTTCTTTTATTTGAAGCAGAATCTTTCTTTTCTGATAGCTCTACTCTTAATTTAGAACCATTAAATTCAAAACCATTTAACTTTTGAATTAATAAATTAGCATTATCTTCATTATTAGAAGTCGCAAAACCAAACCCCCTGCATTCCTTAGTTTCCTTATCTAAAACTGCTTTAAATCTAATTGAATCAGAAACTGACTTTAAAAGTGTATCAAATTCTTTTGGATTAAATCCTTGTGGTAAGTTGCCAATGTAAATGCGAATACTCATAAATTTTTAAAAATGATTTTGAAGTCTGAACTTCTAAACAAAACTAAGCTATGTGTATTTAATCACATTTTGGCGCATTTTGTTCAATCCATCGCTTTGCTTTATAAATAGCTTCATCAAAATTATTCAATCTCTTATATGCAAGTTCTTTAGAAAGATACTGTAAAAGCTCTCCCAAGATAGGTCCATCCTTGATTTCCAAGTTTTTTTTAATTACATCACCATTAACTAAGTTTGCGGGATGAAATAATTTATCATCTTTGTCACGCCATCTATGAAGCCAATCTAATTGTAAGTTTTGAGGTAAATAAAAAATAAAAGATGGCAGAAGCATTTCTAATTCTTGATGTAATTTAAATCTGTCAAATTCATCTAACTGAGCGATATTTTTGTTTTTCAAGAAAAGGTGCCATTTTCGCAATAACTTAGTTTTTGCAATATCACCTTTACTAAATTTCAGTTTCTCTAAAGTTACAACATCTAAGATTTGAGCAATAAAAAATGATGGTAAATATTTATCTTTTTCTTCCTGATCAAGTTCTCCATAATTTATTTTCTCTAAATCCAAAAAAAAAGAATCTACAAATAAATTTTCAGTATCAAATATATTTAATTTTTTTATCAATAGCACTGCATCAAGAGCATTTGCTCCATCTACTATTTTCTGTATTTCATAAGTAATTCTCTCTTTTGCTACAAGATATAAGTTCCCTTTATTCTTTTTTATAAAATCAACTAATCTTAAATCAATTTTAAAATTCAATTCTGAAACAAATCTAAAACATCTTAAAATTCGTAAAGGATCATTTATTAAATTGTTTTCAGAATGAGTTCTAAGCAATGAAATCTCAAGATCTTTAAGACCATTTAATGGATCAAACAAACTTTTCTTATCAAATAAAAAAGCAATTGAATTGATCGAAAAGTCTCTAGAACATAAATCTCCTTCTATGGAAGATGAAACTTGATTAGCAATATCAATATAAATATTATTAAGAATAATTCTTACTACTTCTCTTTTTTTATCTAAAATTATAAATTTTGATCCAATATTATCTGCAATCTTTTTACCAATTTCAATTGCATTTAAAGGTACCACAATATCAACATCTAACTTTTCAGTTTTTCTTCCCAAAATAATATCTCTTATATAACCACCAACCAAATATGATCCTTTAGGTAAAAAACCAAAGATTAAATCCAAATTATGAATTTTTATACTTGTTTCTAATTCATCAATTATTAGTGTATGATCTTTGTGAAAGCTATTTTTCATATTATTTATTAATTATGTGCATTTGCATCAACTGTAAATGGGTTGATAGATGTATCACATATCATGATGTTGAGAATAATCATGGTGTTGATCATATTTGTGATCTTCCTGATTTTAAAGCAAAAAAACCATTCATTCATGTCAATATAGTTAAAGATAATAATGGTGATTATAAAACTGATTGGGATGTTCAATCTTGTGAAAGTTTTGAAAATGAATTTGGTAAATGGTCTAAATGTAATCCAGGTATGGAATTACCTGTTTAAAGGTAATAGATGACAAATAAACTAAAACAAAGAGAAAGTTACCCAATTTTAGTTATTCATAGCACAGACACTTCTTTTGGCTTTGGGTATAGAAAAACCAATAACCTTGAATCTGATGAATTATTTATCAAAAAATTTGATAATGACCTTTGCAACAACTTAATTAATGATCTAGATAAATTCATTTCCAAAGAAAATTTACAAAAAATAAATAAGTTATCTGTCAGTATAGGACCAGCAAATTTTAATGCTTCACGACTTATTGTAGTTTTAGCAAGAACGATCTCACAACAAATAAAATGTCCTTTAGACAGTTTTAGTTCATTTGAAATAATGGCAAAAAGAATTGCATCAAAAAATAATATCTTTACAAACAAAAAATCATTCTGGATTTACAAAAAATTAAAACGAAAGGGTTTTATTGCAGGTAAATATGAGATTTGTCATGACGAAAAAACTCCTTCAGATCTAATCATTCGAGAAAAAGTTTTACCAAAAGTTATTAAAGAACTCGAGTGTAAAGAACTTTTCTTCGAGGCTATTTTTGATGATAAAGAAGATTTAAAAGAACTATTAGATTTATCAAACAAAAATTCATTAAATTCAAATGTAGATTCTTGGGAAAAAGTTTTACCTCTTTACCCTATTTCTCCAATTAACTAAATATTCATCCAATCAAATTATTAATTTCGTCTTTAAGGTGCATTGTCACAAGATTAAGTTCATCTCTTGATGAACTTTGCGGAGGTTGAATAGGTTTTCCAACTTTGATAACTATTTTTGAAAATAAAGGAAAAAAGAATTTAAATCTCATTAGCCTATGTGAATTAACTATTGCAACAGGCAATAATAATTTTTGATTTTTAAAGGCTAATAATGCTGCTCCTTGTTTGGGCTTATTTACTCGGCCATTTTTTTGACGAGTGCCATCAATAAAAATTCCAATACAATTATCGTTTGACAATTTTTTACATGCTGTTTTAATTGTATTTTTATCAACAATTCCTCTTTTCACAGGATATGCTCCACAAGCCTTGATAATAAAACCAAGAAAAGGAATTTTAAAAAGCTCTGCCTTGGCCATAAAAGATATATTTCGTCCAAGGGCATGGCCTAACAAAGGAGGATCAAGTAAAGAACCATGATTAGAAACCATGATAAAAGAATCTTTTTGCGGAATATTTTCTCTACCTATTAATTGACCTTTAAATACAAATTTATAAATAGGTAATACAAAAAGCTTACTAACTAATTCATAGATTAATTTTTGAATAGTATGATTTTTCATACAAAATTAATAAGATATTTGATCAGATGATGAAACTTGAGAAATTTTTACACCTTTCAGATGTCTTTTTCCTAAACCGCTTAGTACATTAGAAGGGCCAATTTCAACAATATGTAGATCACTATCTTGTGCCATTAAATCCATAGTTTCTCGCCACCTCACTCCATTACACATTTGCTTTTCTAATCTAATTTTAAGCTCGTTTGCATCACTACAAAGTGAAGGTTCACAATTACTTATGACTGGGAAAGAGGGTTTTTTAAATTGAATCTGTTTTAAATACTCAGAAAATTTTGATGAAGATTCATTCATAAATGGGGAATGAAATGCACCTGAAACATTTAATTTCAAGAATCTTTTACAAGAAATTTCTCTCGATAAATCATCTAATGCTTCAGCAGATCCCGATAAGACAACTTGGGAAGAGCTATTATCATTAGCAATTACAATGTCATCAATTTTTTGTACTAATAGATCAAGTTGATTTCTATCAAAACCAATTACTGCTGCCATAGATCCTTTCCCAGCATTTACCATTAATTGAGACCTTTCTTTTATTAGAGAAACACAATCTTCGAATGAAAAAACATCCGCACAATATAGTGCAGTGATTTCTCCTAAACTATGCCCAGCAACATAAGTTGGTTTAAAACCTTTACTTTTCAAGGCATCTAATAAAATTGATTCAACCAAAAAAAGACATATTTGTGTATTGCTTGTGTTATTTAAATCAATAAGAGGATTTGTTGGTTCAGTATTTAACTCACAAATTTCAAATAAATTTCTCTCAAATATATCAGATGCATAACTAAATCTCTCTTTTGTATTTGGCAAATTTTCAATTTGTTTTGCCATTCCAATTTTTTGCGAACCCTGTCCAGGGAATAACCATGCAACTGTCATAATGCTCCTTTTTTTAACCCCATTTAATTAGGGCTGCACCCCAACTTAACCCAGCACCAAAACCACTGGTAGCAATAATATCATTTTGTTTAATTCTATTACTTCTAATAGCCTCATCTATCACTAGTGGAATTGTTGCTGCTGAAGTATTCCCGTATTTTTCTAAATTGCTAAGAATTTTTTCTCCAGGGATTTTTAACCTGTCTCCTACAGAGTCCAATATCCTTTGATTAGCTTGATGCAATACAAGCCAATCAACTTCATCGGAAGTATAGTTCATTTTATTAAACAACTTTTCAAGAATTATCGGAACTTCTCTAACTGCAAATTTATATACTTCCTGACCATTCATCTGAATTGGAGAAAAAGCTCCACTTAAAAAATCAATATTATCAATTATTAAATCCTTATTATTTTTTGATGGAAGATTAAGAAAAGAACCCCTTTCTCCATCAGTTCTCATATCAAAACCAATTAAATTATCAAATTGATTAGTGGCTTCAATTGCTAATGCACCTGCACCATCTCCAAAGAGAATACAACTTCTTCTATCATTCCAATCGACAAAGCTTGATAGTTGATCTGCTCCTATAACAATAGCCCTTTTAAAACCACCACCTTTCAAAAATTTTGAGGCTGTAATTAAGGCAAATAAGAAACCACTACATGCTGCAGTTAAATCGAAAGCTACAGCATTAGCTGCCCCCAATTTAGCTTGAATAGATGGCGCTGATCCAAATAAATCATGCGGAGTAGAAGTAGCTAAAACAATCAAATCAATTGTTTTAACATCCCAATTAGCCATTTCTATAGCAGATAGTGCCGCCTTATAACCCATCTCATTAACATTATCTCCTAAGTTAGAGATTCTTCTCTCAGAAATGCCTGTTCTAGTTTTTATCCATTCATTGCTTGTATCAACCTTTTGACTAATTTTTTGATTAGTTAGTATTTGATCAGGTACATAACTTCCGCTTCCCTTGAATGATACTCCAATCTGATTAAAATCTATTCCTTCCAAAAGAGTTTTTTAATTACTTATATAAGTCAAACATAAATTTGACTCAATATGTTTTATGAATTTAAAACTTGAAGCTTTTGCAGTTGATTTAGATTTTCCATAACACCATGATTCACTGCGGAGTGTGCCAAGCGAAGAGCACTAACTACTGATAAAGATTTGCTACTTCCATGCCCAATAACGCAAATACCATTCACCCCAAGTAATAAAGCTCCGCCATGTTCGGCATGATCTAGCCTTTTCTTAATTCTGAGTAGATTACTTTTTAAAAAAGCTGAACCAACTTTCCCCCGCCTTCCACGGGGTAGCTCAGATCTCAAAATATCTAATAAAACTCCTCCCACAGATTCAAGAAATTTCAATAATATATTTCCAGTAAATCCGTCACAAACTACTACGTCAAAATTACCTGATAATACATCTCTCCCTTCACAATTACCTCCAAAATAAAAACTTTTTTCAGAGGATAATAATTCAAATGTTCTTAGGGATAAATCATTACCTTTGCATTCTTCTTCTCCGATATTTAGAAGGCCAATTCTTGGTTTTTTTACTTGTAAGACATCTTTTGCATAAATATTACCTAGAAGAGCAAATTGATGCAGATAAGATGGCTTACAATCAGTATTTGCACCAACATCTAAAACTAATACTGGGCGAGTTTGATCCCTTGTTGGAAATAGTGCTCCTATAGCTGGTCTATCAATCCCTTTCAATCGCCCAATTCTAAATATGGCAGAAGCCATCATGGCGCCTGAATTACCCGCTGAATAAACAGCTTCAGCTTTATTATTTCTCACTAAATCCATTGCAACGTTTATACTTGCATTTTTCCTTTTTCTAACTGCAGTAGCTTCTTCATTCATCCCAATAGGATCTCCACTATCAATTAATTCAAGACGGTTATTATCAATTTCATTTTCTAATAATTCTGCTAAACCTGTTTTTTCTGCTGCATCTTTAACTGTTTCAATTTTGCCGACGAATTTTATATTTATTGGAAATCTACTTATTGCTTCAAGGCAACCCTCAAGAATTGGACCAGGAGCATAATCTCCACCCATACCATCAACAGCGATCCAAATTCTTTTAGATTGAGATTCCTCTACCCTATCTAAAATATTATCGTTATTTTGTAATCTTTTTAATGGGTCAAAAACTAATGGCTGTAATGTATTTTTAGCTATTGAGCTAGCATTTGAAACAACACTACTTGCAGTATTCACAACAGATTCAGCGCTTGAAACTACGTTACCTGCAACATTACCTGCAACATTACTCGCGACATTACTAGCTGTGTTAACGACAGAACCAGCACTAGAAACTACATTACCCGCCACATTACTAGCTGTGTTAACGACAGAACCAGCACTAGAAACTACGTTACCCGCCACATTACTAGCCGTTACCGCAGAACTAGCAGCAGTATCTACTATTGAAGTTACAGCCGAGTTTCTTTTGTACCAGATAACTAATCTTCTGATAGCTCTGGGCTTATTAATTTTTTGTACACTTTCTTTACCCATTTATTTACCGTCAAAAGGAGTAATATCTACAATTCTTTGAAAAAGATATCCTGTGCCCCTTGCAGTTAATATCAATTCAGGATTGGCTGGATCAGCTTCCAGTTTTGATCTTAATCTTGATATATGAACATCGACTACTCTTGTATCAACGTGTCTCTCAGGTGTATATCCCCAAACTTCCTTCAGAATTTCTCCTCTACTAAACGGCTCGCCTGACCTACTTACCAAAAGCTCTAAAAGACTAAATTCCATACCGGTTAATCTAATTCTCTCATCACTTTTAAAAACTTGTCTTCGATTTGTATCAATTTTTATATCAGTAACTAAAATTAATCCTGAATTAGGCATTCCAGGAATTTGTTCTTTGTCAATTCTTCTTAGAACACATCTAATTCTAGCTTCTAATTCCTTAGGACTAAATGGTTTAACAACATAATCATCAGCTCCTAATTCTAAACCTGTTATCCTGTCTGCAACATCTCCTAACGCAGTTAACATAACAATTGGAACATCAGAATCTTTCCTTAATTCTTGACAAACTCCATAGCCATCTAATTTTGGCATCATAACGTCAAGTACAACTAAATCAGGCTCATAATCCTTAAATAACTTTAGTGCCTCTTTACCATCACTTGCAGTTACTACTTTGTAACCAATCATGGAGAGGCGCGTCTCCAAAATTCTTCTAATACTTGCCTCGTCATCTGCGACAAGAATTGTTTCTTTAGTTTGACTAGATAGAGCCATTTGTTTCTATTAGCTAATCAGTAAGAGAATTAATTATTATCCTAATCTAACTTGTAGAGGGGCAATATCCCAAACATTCTAGTTCTAATACTTGATTCAAAAACTAAATGTCTAGCAAATTATCTACTTTTATTTGTCAGAATTGCGGATCTGAAACTTCTCAATATTTCGGTAGATGCTTGAATTGCAACTCATGGAATTCCATTGTTGAAGAAATAAAAAGTGAGAGATCTAAATATCAAGAAATAAAAAATAGTAAAAAATCTATACCATTTAACGAGATTTCATCAAAAAAAATATCAAGATTTACAAGTGGTTTTAGGGAATTTGATCGAGTGCTTGGAGGTGGAATCGTACCTGGATCTGTTGTTTTACTTGGAGGAGAACCAGGCATAGGTAAAAGCACAATAGTTCTTCAATCAGCAGGAAAAATATCTCTCAATGAGAAAGTTTTATATATAACTGCAGAAGAATCTCTAGAACAAGTAAAAATTAGATGGGAAAGATTAAAGCAAAGTAGTATTGATTTAAATATTTTTGCAGAAACCAATTTATCTCTAATTATTGAAGAAATCAAACGTTTAAATCCAAGTTTCGCAATTATTGATAGTATTCAAGCCATCCATAATAATGAAATGGAAAGTTCCCCAGGATCAGTCTCTCAAGTTAGAGCATGTTCATCTGAATTGCAAAATCTTGCCAAAGACAATAATATTGCCCTTTTAATAATTGGTCATGTAACCAAAGATGGTGCTTTAGCTGGTCCTAAAACTCTCGAGCATTTAGTTGATACAGTAATAAACTTTGAAGGGGATAATATTTCCTCACATAGATTACTAAGAAGTATAAAAAATCGATTTGGATCAACCTTTGAAATTGGAATTTTTGAAATGCTTGAAAAGGGCTTACGAGAGATAAAAAACCCAAGTTCAATATTTACAAATAAAGAAAATATTTCAGGTGTAACAACTACGATTACTAATGAAGGTACGCGACCATTAGCAGTTGATATACAAGCACTAGTAAATAAAACTTTCTACAGTAATCCAAGACGAACTACAACTGGAATTAGCATCAATCGATTACATCAAATTCTAGCTGTTATTGAAAAACACGTTGGTATAAAATTATCTGAATTTGATTGTTATATAGCTACTGGTGGGGGTTTTGAGATTAATGATCCGTCATCTGACTTAGGTGTAGCAATATCAATTTTATCAAGTCTGAAAAATATTCCTCCTTTGGCTAATAGCTCCTTTATTGGGGAATTAGGTTTGAGCGGTCAGGTTAGAAAATCCAATAACCTTCGGACAAAGATAGAAGAAGCTATAAGACTAGGGATCAAAAATATCGTAGTGCCAAAATTAGAGGAGGAACTGAATAATAATTTTCAAAATTTAATAAATATCAAAGAGATATCCAATATTAAAGAAGCAGTTGATTATTCTTTATCAAAATAAAAAAATCAAAGGTACATATCAATTGAGCTTCTGCCTGAGTTTTTCAACCAATTCTCAATATCTAGATACCCACCTGGATAAAGTCTCACTGCTTTAGACCAGACTTCAGCAGCTTTATCAAACCAAATATCTCTTTGATCTAAATCACCATTTTGCTCAGCATATCTACCCCTTTTTTCATAAATTAAACCTATATTTTTCAAGCATGATGGCTGTTTGGGGTTTTCAACTAATGCTTTTTCATAAGTTTCAATAGACAAATCCTCTTCACCGTTACTCATATATATAATTGCCATATTTTTTAAAGTCTCACCCCTATCAATTTTATTTTCTTCAAGCAGTAAGCTCTCTTTGTAATACTCTAATGCCTCCGAATAATCCCCATTATTTTGTGCAGCCAAGCCATCTCTATAATAAATATATGCCTTTTTTTCTTTCTCAGCTATAGGCATAATTTTTACAATAGATTCAGCAATTACAGTAAAAGCTTTATCAATAAAATTGTCTCTGTTTTGATTACTAGGCACTACTCAAAATTTAATAAAATTAATATAGTAATTTAAAAAATAACTATTTAAAAAGTCTATTACATTTATTATTATAATTAAATATAAAGTAAAGCATTAATTTACTTCTATCGTGAAAAATATGGAGAGCATTCAACTAAACGTTACAGGAATGAAGTGCGGAGGTTGTGTTAGTACTGTTGAAAAAATATTGAATAATTCAGATGGTATTAAAAATGTTTCTGTTAACTTGCTTACTGAAAGTGCTTATTTTGAAATTACCCAGAAACATATAGAAATAGAATCAGTTCTCGAAAATCTTAAAGAAAATGGTTTCCCATCAAAGATTTACATAAATGATTTTTCAAAAAAAATAAATAAAGCAGAATTAGAAAAAAAAAAGAAGTGGAATAATCAATGGAAAAAATTAACTTTTGCCCTATTACTTTTATTATTTTCAGGATTAGGCCATCTGGCAGAAGGAAGATATATAAATTTTCCAATATTAGGTAATATTTTTTTTCACGCTTCATTAGCAACCTTAGCTCTATTATTTCCAGGCAGAGGAATAATTATTAATGGATTTAAATCATTTATTAAGAACCATCCCGATATGGATTCTTTAGTAGCTCTTGGAGTAATTAGCGCATATACAACAAGTCTTCTATCCTTAATATTTCCTGCCACTGGTTTTCCTTGTTTTTTTAATGAACCAGTTATGCTGTTAGGCTTCATACTGATTGGGCGTTACTTAGAAGAAAGAGCAAGATATCAAACTGGTTCATCCATTGGAGAATTATTAGATCTTCAACCTGAAATGGCTAATATCTACACAGAAGATAATCAAATAAAGTCAATAAGAGTTAACACTTTAAGACCTGATCAAGAGATTCAAGTTTTAGCAGGAGACAGAGTACCTGCTGACTGCATTGTTACCCGAGGTAATTCATATGTTGATGTTTCACACATTACTGGAGAATCCAAACCTATAGAAGTAAAAGAAGGTGAAAATCTATCTAGTGGGTCTTTAAATCTTAATTCAACTCTTAGACTTAAAGTACAAAAGGTCGGAGGAGATTCTTCTCTTGCAAAACTAGTAAATCTTATTGAGTCTGTAAACTCTAGAAAACCTCACATTCAAAGCATTGCTGATGAAATTGCAGGTAAATTTACTTACTTTGTACTTATTTTTGCTACTTTAACTTTCCTCTTTTGGTGGAAGGGGGCAAGAAACATATGGCCTGATTTATTAAGTCACAATAATGAATTAATCACTCACTCAAGCCATACACTTCATAGTTCGCTTGGTAGTAATGCTGAAAATTTCCTGAGTTTAGCAATTCAATTGTCAATTGCCGTTTTAGTGATAGCTTGTCCTTGCGCATTAGGTTTAGCCACTCCAACTGTAATCACTGTCGCATCAGGTAAAGCAGCAAAAAAAGGGGTTTTATTTAAAGGCGGGGATAAAATAGAGATGGCTTCAAAAATTAATCATATTATTTTTGACAAGACGGGTACTTTAACAAAAGGTAAGCCTTTCATTGTTGATTACAAAAATAATGATGATCATTCATTTTTATTAAAAATAGCTGCCAGTTTAGAAAAGGAAAGTAGACATCCAATCGCAGATGCCTTAATTCAAGAAGCAAAAAAACAAAATTTAAGTTTATTTCCAATAAAAAAAATTTTTACTCATTCAGGTCGAGGTATTTCAGGAGAACTTGAATCAATTGATGGACTTATTAATATTGGAAATATTGAATGGCTACTAAGCAAAGGAATAATTATTGATAGTGATGCGAACAAAGTCATTGAAAATGAAGAAACAAAAACGAACTCTATCATTGGAGTAAGTATCAAAGATAAGTTATTAGGCTTTATTTTGCTCGGAGATTTACTCAGAGATGATTCAATTAAAACAGTTCAAAATTTGAGAGAAAACAAATTCAAAATTAACATTTTAAGTGGCGATAGAAAACAAACAGTTTTAGCTTTAGCAAAAAAAATTGGTTGTAAAGAAAAAGAAGTAAAATGGGATCTTCTTCCTGAAATGAAGCTAAAGACTATAGAAAATTTAAAAATCAATAATAAAGTGGCAATGATTGGTGATGGTATTAATGATGTACCAGCCTTAGCATCCTCAGACTTAGGAATTGCGGTAGGATCAGGCACTCAAATAGCCAAGGCAAATGCAGATGTAGTATTAATGGGAGATCAACTAAATGGATTACCCTACGCCTTAAATCTTGCAAAAAAAACTATAAGAAAAATAAAGCAAAACCTAACATGGGCTTTTGGCTATAACTTACTAGCTATTCCTTTAGCCGCCGGCATTTTATTCCCTAAATACGGTATTCTTCTTACTCCCTCAATAGCAGCATTATTAATGGCTATTAGCTCTATTACAGTTGTAATTAATGCTTTATCTTTGGATTAAATGAAAGGTAAATTTATCGTTATAGAGGGTATTGATGGATGTGGTAAAACAACCCAAATAGATGAACTATCTAAATGGCTTCCTAATAGTGGGTTAATAAAGAAAGGGTCCAAATTAATCACAACTAGAGAGCCTGGAGGTAGTCTTTTAGGAAAAAAACTTAGAGGACTGATTCTTGATAATAATGAACATAACAAGCCTTCATCGCTTGCGGAATTATTGCTTTATTCAGCGGATAGAGCTGAACACGTTTCCAAAATTATTACACCTGCTTTAAATAACAATGATTGGGTAATAAGCGATAGATTTTCCGATTCCACACTAGCTTATCAAGGTTATGGAAGAAATATAAATTTAGAAATAATTAAAAATATTGAATATATTGTGTGTCAAGGAGAATCTCCTGATCTAACTTTCTTCTTAGAAATTTCTCCAGAAGAGAGCTTATTCAGAAGAAAAAATGAAATTCCAGATAGAATAGAATCAGAAGGTATTAAATTCTTAGAAAAAGTAAATGAAGGCTTCAAAATAATTGCCAAAGAAAAAAAGTGGACAGTAATATCTGCCTCACAAAATATCAAAACTATTTCTAATCAAATTAAAGAAACTTTGCTAAACAATTTTTCTAATAACAAATGATTGAAGTTAAAAAAAATAATCTTTTTGTGAATGAAGTAGTCAATAGCTGTCTTAACAACATAATTAAAAACAAATCATTTGCTAATGGTTATATATTTTATGGTGCTGAAGGAGTAGGGAAAAAACAAACTTCTCTTGAATTTATAAAAGAGATTTTCAAACAATCTTCACAAAGCGAGAATGTTGAAGAGAGAATTACCAACAATAACCATCCTGATTTTCTAATTATCGAACCTGATTCTGCTTTGGCAACTAAAAATTTAGTAAGTTCCGATCTTGAAAAAATAAAAAAAAATGGATCTGAAATTATTAAAATTGATCAAATACGTAATATAAAAACTTTTCTTGGTCAAAAATCAATAAACTCAGAAAAAAAAATTGTTTTAATTGTAGATGCACACCTCTTAAACGAAGCAGCCTCGAATTGCCTTTTAAAAACCCTAGAAGAACCTAGTAACGGCATTTTTATTTTACTAACATCTAAATTCAATCTTCTCTTAGATACTATAATTTCAAGATGTCAAATCATCAGATTTCGATCCTTTTCTAGTAAACAGATAAAGTCTATTTTTAGAGATTATTTAAATACCTATAAATTTAATATGAATACAAAATTAAAAATTGAAGATTTAATAAGCTCTGCAAATGGATCTCCAAATCAATTATTTAAAAATATTGAAATTTGGAATGATTTTTCAGATGAAATTATAAATAAATTAGATTCTCCTATAAAAAATGGTCTAGAAGTTTTAGAGATATCTAAATTAATATCTGAAAAATTAGAAATTTATCAACAGATTTGTTTAGTAAATTTAATTCAAACTATTTGGTGGAGAAAAGCAAAAAATATTGGCTTAATAAAAAAACTTGAAAATTTAAAAATTCTTTTAAAAAAACATATCCAACCAAGGTTGGCATGGGAAATTACTTTCTTAAAAATTTTAATGGAGATAAATTAGATTAATCTACTACAGAATTTATCAAGTCAGGATTTCTTGCTTGAATAAACTCTTGCCTAGCAGTTTCCACTTGAGAACCAATTGGTAATTCAAGACAATAGCCAGCACCATATACGGTTTTTATATATGTGGGCTTACGTGGATCGGGTTCAAGTTTAGTTCGAAGGTGTCTAATATGAACCCTTATTGTCTCAATATCATCATCAGGTTCATATCCCCATACTTCTTTAAGAATTAATGCTGGCGATACAGTTTGACCATGCCTCTGCAAAAGACAATGAAGCAATTCAAATTCAAGATGCGTTAGTCTAACAGGAGATTCGAACCAGATAGCTTCAAATCTTTCCGGAACAAGGGTTAAAGGGCCATAATTTAATATTTCTTGCTGGTTACTAGAATTCAATTGTGCTCGGTTGGTTCTTCTTAATAACGCTTTTATTCGTACATGTAACTCTTCTAAATCAAATGGTTTAGTGATGTAATCATCTGCTCCAGAATTAAAACCAGTCACTTTATCTTTAAGGCCACCTAAAGCAGTTATCATCAAAATTGGGATATTTGATGTTCTTTCATCTCTTCTTAGTCGCTGACATAAAGTTAATCCATCAACACTTGGTAGCATTAAATCCAAGAGTATTAAATCTGGTGAATATTGAAGAGCTAAAGCTTGACCTTTTATTCCATCTTCAGCTTTTTGGACATCGAAACCAGAATGTTCTAAATGCCTAGCAACCAAATCACACATATCACGATCATCTTCAATTAAAAGGATTGAAATTTTCATACTTATGAACTATTAAATTAAAATTAAGTTTTAGTACTATGATTCTCTCAAGAATTTATAAAGATTGCTGAATTACTGTAAACAATTTTATCAATAAGAATTATCAAATAACTTAATGATAGTAACGGATTAGACAGAAATTACAAATTTTAAAAAAGTTGAAATTTTAGAATTTCTTTCGATTCTATTCACTTTTTCTTAATAATCAAAGGATAATTAGAAAGAAATAACGGTTCGATTTGAAAGAATATCTAATTCAGATTGTCATTATAAGGTTTAGAAAAATTCAATTAAGTGGAGATTTTCAGTTTTCAAATAGGAATTAACTAAGTTTAAAATTTTTTATTTCTCCAAAATGATTTAACTCATAATTTTGTCTATATTAAAAAAAATTTAAGTATCTATGAAAAAGAAGCCTATTATCTATTCTGATTTATCAAAAAAGCAACTAGAAACTCTGAAAGAACTTTACATTCAAAAAAAAATTGAATCGATGAGTCATCAAGAACTTAAACAATATGTATTAGAAATTATTTCTCATCAGATAAACGATACTATTGGCAAAGAAGAGGAAATGGAAGCATGGAGAGAAATGTCAGATTTTTTTGGAGAACAATTTGAAATAAATATCTTAGAAATACAAACAAAATACATTGAAGATAAAAACGTAATTGAAACAGAAATAGATTCTCAGAAGCAAAGAATAGAATTACTTGAAAGGAATAATTTGGATCAAGAGAAAAAGGATATGTGGGATGACTAGAATTTCCTAAATACTGTAGTAATTCAAAGGATATAAACAAAAAAATATGTATTAATTTTAAAAGATGAAAACTTAATCAAGAAGTTTATTCTTTAATATTAATGGTGAATTGAGTAAATGTTCTAATTACTGTTCTTAATAAACATTTTTTAATCTTTAAAACCTTATTGCAGGTATTAAATTAAATAATTTTACATGTTCTATATACTGTAATTAATATTATATCAAATATACTTGATTATATCTTCGGTTAACCACTATTTGACAAAAAAGAGGTCAAAGAAATAAAAAAGTCACCTTTTTAGGGTGACTTTGGTTAACTTTTTAGAATTTATAAACTCCCCGGGCGGGATTCGAACCTGCGACCAATCGATTAACAGTCGATCGCTCTACCGCTGAGCTACCGAGGAATATAGAATGAATTTAGCTCTTTAAAGTACCCTATGACAAGTAGAAGAATTAATTATATTGAAATTTTGATGGTTCATGCCAGCTAGATAAAAAACCATTTTTCAACTCTGCTACTGCATCAGCATAAGTTAATTCTTCATAACGATGAGTAATCCACAAAGCCGATAAAGGTTTTTGATGATCACTTGTAAGATTTTTAATAGTTTGTAAAACTTTTAATTGGCTAGTTTGATCAAGTAACGCTGTAGGCTCATCTAAAAGGATAAAATTTCTATTACTAATCAGAGCGCATGCAATAGTTAAGCGTTGTTTTTGTCCACCGCTCAAAGTATGAATTGGCCTTTTTTCAAACCCAGTCATTCCCACCTGATCAAGCACATATTCAATTTTTTATTAATTTCATTTTGGCTTATATTCTGATTAATATTAATCAGAAGTTCACTCCTACAATTTGGCATCAATATTTGATGATCAGGATTTTGAAACACCATGCCAATATTTGCATTAGAATCAATCACACCATTTTTTGGGAAGATTATTCCATTAATTAATTTTAAAAGAGTACTTTTTCCGCTCCCGTTTTTACCTAAGACCATCCAAAATCCAGGTTTTTCTATTGAGAAGTTACATTTAAAAATTAAATTTTCTTTTTCTCCAGGATACGAGAAAGAAACATCTTTGAATTTAAGATGAGGTATTTCATTTTCACGGGAAACTTGCATTAATTCTATCAATCTATATTGAGAGAAAATCCTGGTCTTTTAGCTCCTCCTGCTACTGAAGATTTTTCATAAATTTGCACAGAAATAATTTCTTTAGCTCTTACAGCAATTAATTTATCTTGCACTTTGTCACACCTTAATTCGATCAAGTTTGAGGATTCTAAAGTTTCATTCATAGAACTTTTTATTTCATCATAAATTCGTTTAACATCATCAAATTCTTTCTTCTGAATTGATAGTGGAAAAGGTGAATATCTCAGACTTAGTTCCAATGAATACATAATCATAATAAAAGCTACTTTTTATATTACTAAATATTTTTCAGCAGGAAGTTATTTAAATTAAATTCTTTTGAGAAAATTATATAAAAGATCTTTAAATACAATTATCATGAGAACAGTAGATTTTATTTTGCATTTTAAAAATAATTTCATGGAAATAGCAAATGATATAACTTCTCTAGTTGGAAATACTCCATTAGTTAAATTAAATCGAATCAGAAAGTATTTTGATTGTTATCCAGAAATAATAGCTAAACTAGAAAGTTTCAATCCATCAGCGTCCGTTAAGGATCGGATCGCTTATTCAATGTTATGTAAAGCTGAAGAAGAAGGATTGATAACACCAGGTAAAACAACGTTAATTGAAGCAACTAGTGGGAATACTGGCATCGCATTAGCAATGGTTGCTGCAGCAAAAGGCTACAAATTGATATTAACTATGCCAGATACGATGAGTATTGAGAGAAGAGCAATGTTGAGAGCATATGGAGCTGAATTACAGCTAACACCGGGAAGAGAAGGGATGAAAGGAGCTCTAGATTTAGCTAATGAGTTGTCTTCAACCATTTCAAATAGCTATCAATTTAATCAGTTTGAAAACTTTGCTAATCCAGATATTCATGAAAGAACAACGGCCCAAGAAATATGGTCCCAATCCAATAATAATTTAGATGGACTAGTTACAGGAGTAGGCACAGGAGGCACAATTACTGGTTGTGCACGTTTTTTGAAAAAAGTTAATCCAAATTGCAAAATTTATGCCGTAGAGCCCAAAAAAAGTGCTGTGATTTCCGGAGAAAAAGCAGGATCTCATTCGATTCAAGGAATTGGAGCGGGTTTCGTACCGAAAGTACTTAATACTAAATTAATTGATGAAATTATAAAAATAGATGACGATGAAGCATTTTATTATGGGCGTTTATTAGCTCGATTGGAAGGTCTCTTATCTGGTATCAGCAGCGGTGCAGCTTTAGCAGCAACTATAAAAATCGGCAAAAGAAAAGAACTAATGAATAAAAGATTGATAGTTATTCTTCCAAGTTTTGGAGAAAGATATTTATCAACAGCAATGTTTGAATCTAATACCTCAATTCAAGCAAGAAAAGATGGTTATCTTTAATGCATAATTTATAAAAATGTTGAAAAATTTATACGAAGAATTAGGTCTCAAAAAAAATGCAACCAGAAGTGAAATTAAATCTTCATATCGCTCTTTAGTTAAGCAACATCATCCTGATGCAGGCGGCAAGAAAGAAAGATTTCTTGCAATACAAAATGCCTGGGAAACTCTAAATGACCCTATAAAAAAGAAACAATATGATAGAAGTTTCTTCTCTTCCAGTTCATCATTTGATTCATTAAATGAAAATTGGGAAGAGAAATTTAATTCAAAAAAATATAATTCTTCAATTAAGGACAAAGAAGTTGAAGCATGGATTAAAGAAATTTATAGTCCAATAAATAGATTAATTAGCCAAATAATTAAACCTTTGAATAACGAAATAAAAGCACTATCTGCGGATCCATATGATGACCAATTAATGGAAAATTTTTGCAGTTACATAATTCTTTCACAAAAGAAAATAGAAAAAGTTGAAAAAATTTATAACAAAAAAATAGTTCCAAAGTCTATTTCAGCATTAGGCCTCGATCTTTATCATTGTTTTTCACAAGTAAAAGATGCGTTATCAGAATTTGATAGATATACACAAGGATACGTAGATAATTACTTATTTGATGGCAAAGAAATGATCAAAGAAGCAAAAAGAATCCAATCAAAGATGTCTACAGAGAAAAAAAATAAAAACTTTTAGATATAAAAATTTTATTGTATATATTCTTTAAGTTGATCTAGTTTCAACCAAACATCTGGAACAGGTCTGCGCCATCGAACCTGAGCATATTCATCTTTTAGTGAAAGAATCTCTCCAGGACCTTCAAAAACATAATTAGGAAGATCATTATCACTGGCTAGCGCTTCGATACTTTTTATATAATTTTCTCTATCGACAAAAACTAAGCTTCCTTTCTTGAGATTTTTCTTTGGAATAGAATCTGTCATAATAAATTCAAGAAAGTTATTTGAAATTTATTATACAAAAACTTGTTTGAAAAATATTGAAAAAAAATTTATACCGGAATAATAATTACAAACTTCTTAAAAATTTAATAGCCTTAAATGATAAACATCTATATGATATGCGTCTTTTACTACTTGGCTGCACTGGATTTGTTGGTAAAGAATTAGTACCAACACTACTTAATGAAAATCACGAAATATATATTGTAAGTAGAAAACCCATTAGTAAATTAAAGGTTGATTTAGATTTCAATAAGTTTAAGTTTTTTCAGATAGATTTATCAAAAGAAAAAAACTGGAATAACGAAAATTTTCTAAATATTTTAAGAGAGACAAATGGAATTATTAACTTGATGGGAGAACCGATAGCAGAAAAAAAATGGACTTCTGAACAAAAAAAGGAGATTGAAAATAGTCGTATTAACACAACGAAATTTATGATGAAAACCCTTAAAAATTTAAAGATAAACCCAAAAGTCATCATAAATGGATCAGCAATAGGTTATTACGGTACAAGTTTGTCTGGTGAATTCACTGAAAATAGTATTGGAGGAAAAGACTTTTTAGCTAATCTTTGCAAAAAATGGGAAGCAGTCGCTGCTGAAAAACCATTTTTCTCAAGGTTAGTTATTTTTAGAATTGGAATTGTTCTAGAGGCAGAGGGAGGAGCATTAGGAAAAATGCTCCCTATATTTAAAGTTGGATTAGGTGGGCCAATTGGAGATGGTAAGCAATGGATGAGTTGGATTCATAGAACTGATTTATGTGCATTAATTACTCAAGCATTAGTTGATAAAAAATATTCGGGAGTATTTAATGCTGTTGCACCAAATCCAGTATTAATGAGAGACTTTTCTCAGACTTTAGGCAAATGTCTGAATAGACCTAATTTACTTCCAGTGCCTGGAGCAGTTTTAAAAATATTGTTAGGAGATGGAGCAAAAGTTGTATTAGAAGGACAAAAAGTAATTAGCAGTAAACTCAAGAATTATACTTTTAAATATCCTCTTCTTGAGAAAGCAATTTACGCTTCCACCAAGAATTAATACCGTTTACTAAAGCACCAACAATAAGAATTGTTATCAATGGAACCACAAGCGGATTCCAAAGTATCTGAATAAAATTAATAAAAATAAATATCCCATTGAATTGCATGATGATTGCAAAAACAAAAAATATTGCAAAAAAAATTACTGTAAATAAATTTATTAATAATAAATTGTCAATAATTTGTTTTAACTTATTTTGATTATTTTCCTCAGTCATTTTTTATAATAATATTCATATCATCCACCATTTTAAGACAAGCTTTGTTTTCACCAAGTCTTTTTTTAGCATTTTCATTACATGAGATCATAAACTTCTTATTTAGCTGTATTAGATATATTACTTTTATGATCAATTTTATTGTCTGATTGATTTGATCATTCTTATCTTTATAATTACTGGCACAAAAAACATATTTTCCAAGCAAACGTCTTTGCGCTTCTGCAAAAGTTTTTGTAAATTGTGGACCTTTACCTTCAATCTGGATAACGGGTTTTCCTAATCCAATAGCTTGTTCTGCTGCTGTTCCTGCCATGCTGATACAGCATCTACTTTTCAATAATATTTTGTCAAAATTATTCCAATATACATTAACTTCTAAAAATTTATATTGGAATTTCAAGAAGTACTTATCTTTTATTTTTTCTAGGTTTAACCATCCTCTTTTTTGAAATATCTCCTCTATTTTTGAAGAAGATACAGTATTAACTATTGCAAAATTAAACTGAATTTTTTGAAAATATCTTAAATCTGACAATGCCTCTAATACCTCTAAAATCAAAACAAAATTATCTAAAATCTCAGGAAATCTACTTCCCGGAAATAATCCAATACTAAATTCAGATTTCTTTAATACTTTAATTCTAGAAAAAAACTTATCCATAAATGGATTGCCTAAAAAAGACACTTTCTTTTTTAATTGCAAAGTTAAATCATTAGCTGTAAGAAAATCTCTCGTATATATTTTTTTTGCTTTTTGTGAGAGCAGAAAAAGTTTAGAAGGCCATGGTAATTTCAACTTCCCTTCATAATGACTGGAATAAGCAACTAGATATGTAAAAAAATCTTTCTTACACACCCATGCAAAAAAAACTGGTACGATGTCTCCAACTATAAAAAAATAATCATATTTTTTTCTTATTTTAAAAGTTAAATATAATCTTTTTAAAAGATAAAATACTTCTCCCCCTAATATCTCAGTGAGTCTTCCCTTTAAAGAATTATATCCAATTCCTCCAGTACTAAATTCTTTAGTTTTACCTATAATTTTAATTTTTTCTTTTTCGTAATGGTTCCCTGTACCAACAATTGGCAAAGCATGAACAGAATAACCACTTTTTACGAATTGCTTTGCTATTAGACTCCCAGATAAATCTTCTCCATGCCCATTACTTAATATTAAAATTTTAAACAATTTAAAATTCCAACCATTTTTTTACTTTGGTTAACTCAGGCCAATCTGGATATCTACTTAATCCGTCTTCAACAGATTCTTTCAACTCACTTTTCACATCTGACATCATCATAGACATTTTTTTTATTAACTCAATATGATCCCTAACACCTTTATTATTTGTAGCCAAAAGGGCTAAAGATAAATTCATTCTTGCTTGTGGGTCTTGCTGATTTAATCGAACAGCTTGTCTAGCAGCTGCCAAAGCTTCTTCATTATTTTTCAAGAGTAATTGAAGCCATGATAAGCAAGTCCAAGCAGCAAAATGATTTGGTATTTGCTGTATGATTTTTTGAAAATCTTGAACGATTGGAATTAAATCTTCCCCAGATTTATATCTTGATAGAGCTGCATTAAAATCCTCTTCGATAGGATTAATTTCGTTATTCATTATTTATTAAACAGCAAAAGAGCTTCCACAACCGCAAGTTTGAGAAGCATTAGGATTTACAAAATTAAAGCCGCCGCCAATTAATTCCTTACTAAAATCTAATTGCATCCCATAAATGTATAAAAGACTTTTAGGATCACAAACTACTTGAAAGCTTTGATCAGCTTTTAATGAATAATCATAAACTTTATCATCGGGATTTATTTCATTAGTTCCTATAAAATCCATCGTATAACTCATACCGCTACAACCGCCAGATCTTACTCCTACCCTTAGTGCTTTTTTATCACTTTGGCCATTCAATAAATTTGAAATTTGTTCTATAGCATCATTTGTAATTAAGATACCTTTACCATCATCAGAATTTTTAATTTCCTGTTTAACTTCTACATTTTCCATAAACAAAGGATTTCTACTATTTATAATATAAAAACTTAATCGATAGGATGCATAGAACAAACATTATCCAAACTTGATTTGTTATAATTTTAAGAAAAAGTGAAAATTGCAATAGTTGGTTCAGGATTAGCTGGTCTTACAGCAGCAGTCAATTTAGTTGATGAAGGCCATGAAGTAGAAATTTACGAGAGCAGGTCATTTTGGGGAGGTAAAGTCGGAAGTTGGGAAGATAAGGATGGCAACCACATAGAAATGGGTCTACATGTATTTTTTTACAATTATGCAAATCTTTTTAAATTAATGAAAAAAGTGGGAGCTTTAGAAAATTTACTCCCGAAAGATCATACTCATCTATTTATTAATAATGGCGGGAATTTGAAATCGTTAGATTTCAGATTCCCCTTGGGCGCTCCATTTAATGGACTAAAAGCTTTTTTTACCACCGAACAACTTACTTGGGTAGATAAGCTCAGAAATGCCTTAGCTTTAGGTACAAGCCCAATAGTTAGAGGATTGATAGACTATGAAGGCGCAATGAAAATAATTAGGGATCTAGATAAAATTAGTTTTAAAGAATGGTTTTTAAACCATGGTGGGAGTGAAAAAAGCTTAGAAAGAATGTGGGATCCTATCGCATATGCTTTAGGTTTTATTAATTGCAAAGATATTTCAGCAAGATGCATGCTAACTATATTTATGATGTTTGCTTCAAAAACAGAAGCCTCAAAACTTAATCTTTTAAAAGGTTCTCCTCATAAGTGGTTAACTCAACCTATTGTCGACTACATCACAAATAAAGGAGCAAAAATTCATCTTAACAATAAGGTAGAAGAAATCATTTATGAAAAAGAATCTTCCTCTTATTCAGTAAATCAATTAAAAATATCTTCTCCTGAAGGAATTAAGGCAGTGTTTGCAGATAAATTTCTAGCTGCCTGTGATGTTCCTGGAATAAAAAAAATAATTCCAAAAGAATGGTATCAATTTAAAGAATTTGAAGGTTTAAAAAAACTTAGAGCTGTAGCTGTTGCCACAATCCAATTAAGATATGACGGTTGGGTTACTGAATTACAAAAAAATAATACTGGAAACGAACCAATTGGATTAGATAACCTTCTTTATTCTGCTGATGCCTCTTTCAGTTGTTTTGCTGATTTAGCACTAGCAAGTCCAGCAGACTATAGAAAAAAAGATATGGGATCGCTTCTCCAATGTGTTTTAACTCCTGGCGATAGATGGATGGGAAGATCCACAGAAAGAATTACAAAAGAAATAGATAAAGAGGTTCGCCGTCTATTCCCATCCTCAAAAAACCTTAAATTGCTTTGGAGTAACGTGGTACAAATTCCACAATCACTCTACAGAGAAGCTCCTGGAATGGAACCTTTCAGACCCGATCAAAAAACATCTATATCTAATTTCTTCATGGCTGGTAGTTATACAAAACAAGATTATATAGACTCTATGGAGGGAGCTACAATGAGTGGTCATTTAGCTGCTGCTGCAATTTTAGAGAAGAAAGCCGAATTAGCAAAAAATCTTGCAGTAAGTTAATTCATGGGTACTTGGCTAAAACATGACGTAATAACGGTCGTTAATGCGCCTATTGAAAATGTATGGGATACATGGAGCGATTTAGACTCAATGTCACTTTGGATGAGCTGGATTGAATCTGTAAAAACAGTTGATGAAGAAACTAGTACGTTACCTGATTTAACAGAATGGACTTTAGCTGCAAATGGCTTTAGGTTTAAATGGAAAGCTCAAATTACAGAAAGGGTTGAAAAAAGCAAACTTAAATGGAAATCAATAGGAGGTTTACCAACTGAGGGATCAGTAGTTTTCGAAAGTAAAACTGATCAAATTACAACGGTCAATTTAGCCATAACTTATGAACTACCAAAAATGATTGCTCGGTTTATGGAAGAAAATATTTTAGGCAAAATGGTTACAAACGAATTACAGGCGAATATTGATAGGTTCAAAGATTTAGTTGAAAAGAACTATACAAAAAATTTTTCTAACTAAAAATATTAATTGCTACATCTAGTAATCCTTCAAAAGTATATTTTTGTGCCTGACTATCAACTCTGCCAAAAATCTTGTTACATATTTTTGTTGTCTGAGGTCCAATAGTTAATAACTTAATTTGATCAAAATATTCTAACCATTGTTTACCAAGTTTTTTTTCTAGTAAAAAAGCAGCATTTACTACGGTTTTACCGCTTGAGAAAATAATTGCATCGACTTTTCGATTAGAAATAATATTAATTGTTTCTTGCGGAATTGATTCAGGACATCTAGTTTCATATGCAGCAACCTCAAATACACGAGAACCAGCCTTTCTAAATTGATCTGCAATTAAATCCCTACCACCTGTTTGAACTCTTGGTACAAAAACTCGAAGTCCATAACCAGATACTGGGAAATTATCAATTAAACTTTCAGCAACAAATTCTGGAGGTATGAAATCAGCCTTGATCCCAAAATCATCAAGAGTTTTTGAGGTTTTTTCTCCGACTACGGCGATTTTTGTTTTTTTAGAACATTCTTTTAATGAACTATTAAAGTATCTAAGTCTTTTATCCACAAATTTGATCCCATTACTACTGGAAAAAATAATCCAATGAAAATCATTTATTTGATTTAATGCTTCGTCAAGAGGATTCAAATCATCAGGATCACCAATACTTATTGCAGGCAAATCAAATACATTAGCGCCCTTGCTTGTGAAAATCTTTTTTATATCCAATATCCCTTCTTTTGATCGAGTAAAAATTATATTTCTTTGATCAAGGGGTAGATCAACTTTTGGCATCCTTGTCCTCAATATAATTATTTAGATTTTTATTTTTTAATTCATCGAGAAGTTTCAAGACTGATAATCCTTTATCAAGAACAACATCGTCTTTAAAAATTATCTCTGGAACTCTTCTCATCTCAATTCTTTTTCCTAAACTATGCCTTATAGAGCTTTTAGCAGTATTCAATTTTTCCACAATCTCTTTCCTTACTTTCTCTTCAGCAGTTGAAGTTATGTAAATTTTACAGTGTTGCAAATCACCTGATAAATCAATCTTAGAAATATTGACGAAATGATCTCTAATAAGATCATTTTCTAAATCATTCTGCAAAATAAGTGTTATTTCTTTCTTCAAAAGAGAAGAAACTTTTGCAAGACGGTAATTATTTGGCATTATGTTTGTAAATTTATTGGGTTTGTCATCGCTTGTAAGACAAAATAAACAGTTATGAAAGCACTTAAGATAGAAGATATCAAACCTACTATTGTGAGTGGATTTGATCTATTCTTAAATAAGGGTTCAAGCAAAGCAACAAGTCCCCCAACAATGATAGATATCAAATACTTTGGATATCTCGCAACATTTGAGAAAAATTCGCCCATCAGCTCCACAAATAGATTACTTTTTTAGCTAAGTTTTAACAAACATTAAACAGCATGATTACATTATATCAATTTAGGCATAGTGCTTTTTGTTTAAAAACAAGAATGGCACTTCATGCAAAAAAACTACAATATCGAGTTGAAGAAGTAACACCTGGAATAGGCCAATTTGAAATCTTTAAATTATCAGGTCAAAAACAAGTACCTGTAATAGTAGATAGTAATGATCAAGTTATTAATGACTCTTCAACTATTTGCGAATATTTAGATAAAAAAAATGAAAACAATCCACTCTTTCCGGAGGATCCAATATTATTTGCACAATGCAAACTAATTGAAGACTGGGCAGATACTACGATGGCTACAACTTGTAGAAAAGCTTTAATAAAATCTGCAATAGAAAATCCACAGCTAAGAACTGCATTACTTCCAGATGAAATACCTTCTTCAGTTAAGAGTATTGTTGATAAATTACCTTTTAAAAATCTTAGTAAAATTTCTAATGTAGTTTTGTCTTCTAAAGATAATTTAGAACTCCAAAAATTAATGGAAGCTTTATCAAAATCCTTGATCAACAAGAAATATTTAGTTGGAGATAGTTTATCAATTGCAGATATTTCAATTGCTGCTCAATTATCCCTTCTTAAATTTCCAAAGTCTGCAGGACCAATTCTTTCAGGAGAGGGAAGCCAAGAATACATAAACAACCCTTATTTAGAAAATCTTTTCATTTGGAGGAACAACTTAGAAGAATATCTTTTTAGTGCTAACTCCCAATAAATTCAAACTTCAATTTATATTTATTTGTTTTTATAGCATGAATAGAAGGATCACCAACTTTTGAACCATAAGAAGCAACATATTGCACTCCACAAATTGATGGTTTGATTGAATTATCAACTTCCAATATTTCTTCGGAACATTTTTGAAATTTACTAATTGTCTCTACCTGATTAATCCTTGAAGCACCTGGCTTATGTGCTGTTTGTATAACTAGCTCATTTGCGAAAAAAAGATCATCATCTTGGATCTGATTTCTCCCTGTAATTCTTGAATCGATATAAAAATCATCTTTTAAATAAGTAATTTGATTATTAATAGATTGAGGATCATTTACAACCTTGATTAAGGTTTCACCAAATATTGCTTTTCCAATAGATTCAGAATTTTTTGCACGATTACCAACAATTAAATCTGAATCATTCTTAAAGAAATTTACTTTATAAATAACTGGCTCTTCTGAATCATTAACTATATCTTGAGAAGTAACAAGCCAATTGCCCTCGAACCATTTAGGATAAATTAAATCCTTAGAAGTATCCGATAATTTAAAATTTGGCAAATATAATTCTGGCCATTGATTTACACGATTTTCCAAAAACTCTCGTACGTTAGAATCTACGAAAGCAAAAGAACTTTCTAAAAAAATTCCTTGAAAAATCAAGCAAAGAATTAATCCAAGAAGAATTTTCATTATGTCAAATCCACTAATAAGAGCATCAGATCATTATGTATTATTAGAGCCAGATTCAAAAGAAAAAATTGTATCAAAGCAAGAAGCAATTTTATGGTTAAAGAATTGGCTTAGTAAGACAGAAACACAAACAATATATCAAAATATAGAAGATCCTGATCAGGAATTTTTTGAAGAATTATTGGAAAGCACTTATGAATTAGAAATAAAATTAGGATACGTTATCAAATGGTTTGCAGTAAGAATTGAACCAAATTAACTAATTATTTCTTTATGAATTGCATTAATTATTTTCATAGCAACTTCTTCAATATTTTCTTTTTTTACTTGAATTCTTAAATCTGCTTGAGAATACAAATTTTCTCTAGATTGAAAAATGCTCATATATAGATCATTTAGATTCTTTCCCTGAAGAAGAGGCCTATTTTTAATTTCATTTTTCAATCTTTCAATTGCTATATCTTTGTCAAGATCTATCCAAGCAATTATTCCCTGTCTTAAGATTCCCCAGTTTTCCGGTTTGGTCACTATTCCTCCCCCAGTTGAGATTACTAATGAAGGAATTTTGATAGTTTCTTTAAGGCAGTTTGCTTCTAATTCACGAAAATTAACTTCTCCTTCATCATTAAAAATTTGATTGATAGATTTTTTTGCCAACTTCTCTATTAATGAATCTAAATCAATGTATTTATACTTCAACAATTCAGCCAGCTTCAAACCAGTTTGTGACTTGCCAGAACCCATCATTCCTATTAAAAATATGCTTCTGCCCTTGATCGTATGAACTGTTTTTTCGATAATGGATTGTTCCATAAAGACAAAAGCGTATTTAAAACCTTAAGATAGTATTATCGCAGACAGGTATGACTTCTACACAATCCAAACCATTACATGGAAAAGGACGTGAATGCGTCATAACTCGACGTGCCTGCTTTAGCTCTAATCACCGTTATTGGCTTCCTGAAAAAAGCCCAGAAGAAAATTTATCTCTTTTCGGAAAGTGCAGTATTGCACCAGGACATGGTCATAATTATGAACTTATTGTTTCAATGGGTGGAGAACTAGACTCTGATGGAATGGTACTTAATCTCTCTGATGTAAAACACTCTATTAAAGATAAGGTTACTGGACAATTAGATTTTCGTTTTTTAAATGATGTCTGGCCTGAATTTAATGTTGATAATCAAGAGGGTATACTTCCCACAACTGAAGCATTAGTAAAGGTCATTTGGCGTCGTCTGAAGGATGATTTACCTCTTACAAGTCTAAGACTTTATGAAAACCCAAATTTATGGGCAGATTATTTTGGAAAAAACATGGAAGCATTTTTAACAGTACAAACTCATTTTGCAGCTGCTCATAGACTTGCAAAAGAAGAGATATCCCTTGATGAAAATAAAAAAATCTATGGGAAATGTGCCAGAGTTAATGGACATGGTCATAACTATCTTGTCGATATAACTGTAAAAGGAGACATTGACAAAAGAACAGGAATGGTTTGCGACTTATCTGCCCTGCAAGAGATAATTAATGATTTAGTTGTTGAACAACTAGATCATACTTTTCTTAATAAAGACATCAAATTTTTCCATAATTGTGTTCCAACTGCTGAAAATATAGCTTTATATATTTCTGATGTTCTTAAACAACCAATACATCAACTTGGTGCAACATTACACAAAATAAGACTCCAAGAGAGCCCAAATAATGCTGCAGAAATTTATGTTGATCAAAAGTTAACCAATTC
>CACLGU010000016.1 GCA_902606505.1 uncultured Prochlorococcus sp. | reverse complement strand
AGATTATTGCTAAAAATTGAACAAAATTTTACTTTATCTAGGATTTTGTACTCTTTTTCCATACCAGTGAGGAGTACTCTTTTATTAAATTCAATCCAACTTAATTCTCTATTAATAAAATCATCAGCTTGGCTTTTCATTAAATTAATTTTGGTTTTGATTGTTCAAATAATAATTATTTTTACCTTCTGCAATAAGGTATATCATGAAAAGTAAGATAACGGAACCAGCAATAAAAGGTGATTTAGGACCAAAACTATCATAAACCTTACCGGCCATTGCAATTCCTAAAACCCCTCCAAGACTCTGCAGACCCTGAAGGTTACTTAGAATTGAGCCTTGTTTATCAACGTCTAATTTCTTTGATATTAGTGCTCTTAAGGTAGGCGTAATTAATCCTGCCCCAACGGCTAAAAATGAAACAGCTGAATAGATATTTATTGTCGCATTTTCTTTTGGAGCAGTTATTAAAAGAGAACATGCCACAAGAATAAAGCCTGATCCGATAAGTGTTAATCGCATTTCCCCAAATTGCTTTACTAGAGGCCCAATGAGTCCTCCTTGAACGATAATTGCAATAATTCCTACTAAAACAAGAGTTCCACTTGATGCTTTTGTCGTCCAGTTTAAAGATTCTTGAAGGAAAAATATAAGGATATTGGTCAATCCAGTAAAAGCAATAAAGTAAATAAAAAAAGCTAATGATAATTTTTTAATCTTTTCTTCTTTGAAAACTGTAAATAGTGCTTTTAAAGGGTTTTTTAAAGCAGTTTTTGATTTATTTGATTCACTATTAGGCTTGGTTTCTGGTAAGTAAAAAAATACAAGGAGGAAATTTATTATTGGAATGATTGAGGCTATCAAAACTGGAATAATAAAATTATTATTTGTATTTTTTGCAAAAATTACAACAAAAATATTACCTAAGAAAAAACTTAACCCAAAAGCTACACCAATAAGACCAAATGTTTTTGCTCTTTTTTCAGGGCTTGAAATATCTGCAAGAATTGTTGTCGCAGTAGCTGCAGTCCCCCCACTTAAACCGTCAATTAGTCTCGCTAAAAATAATAAAAATAACGGGATAGTGGCTATTGAATTTGACCAATTAAAAAGAACTGTAAAAGATAATATTGATATTCCTATTACTGAACCAGCAATACAAAAAAGAGTTACAGGTCTTCTTCCATATCTATCACTCATAAGTCCTATAAAAGGAGAAGCTGTAAATTGAGCTAATTGGTAAGTGCATGATAATAATCCATATGTACTTGCTTTAGAGTCAAAAAGTAAAACAAAAGAGGGTAGTATGGGTAAAAGTATACTTTCACTTAAACGATCATTTAGGAGAGTGATAAAAGCACTAAGGAGAGTAAATTTTTTATTTGGTTTTAATAAACTTTCTTTCACAATATTTACCTTCATAGCGATTAACTTTTACTACCATACTTGTTAATGGAGATTATTGTGCCCGGCATTGTTTATTTAGTTGGAGCAGGTCCTGGTGATCCTGAGCTTTTGACTCTTAAAGCTTTACGCCTAATAAAAAATTGTGATGCATTAGTTCATGATGCTTTAATCCCAGATGAAATAACAAAAGAGGCAGGAAAAAATACAGAAATTTTCCATGTAGGCAAAAGAGCTGGGAAGTGTTCTGTACCTCAGGGTGAAACTAATGATCTTATTTTGAAATTAGCAAAAGAAGGCAAAAATGTTGTAAGGCTTAAAGGGGGAGATCCATTCGTTTTTTCTAGAGGTGGTGAAGAGGTATCGATTTTAGAAAAAAATGGAATTTCAGTTGAAATCGTTCCTGGTATTACTTCTGGGATAGCTGCCCCCACATATTTTGGTATTCCACTAACCCATAGAGATGCTGCGAGTTCCGTAACTTTTGTCACTGGACATGAGCGTGTAGATAAGGAAAAAAAGACAGTGAATTGGAGAGATTTAGCTAAATCATCAGATAGCTTAGTAATTTTTATGGGTATAAAAAATATTGAATTTATTGTGGAAGAATTAATTCTAGGTGGTTTAGATAAGAGTACTAAATGCGCTGTTATTCAAGAAGCTACTTTAAAAAATCAAAAATGTTTGATAGAGAAATTAGATAATCTTCCAGATAAAATCAAAGATAAAGAATTTTTAGCTCCATCAATTATCATTATTGGAAAAATTGTTGAATTTAAGGTAAATAACAATATAACTAAAGTATCTGATGTCTATTTACCAGATATTAATAAAGTTCAACTATATAATAAATCCCAAAAGTAAATTGGATCGAATTTAGGTTTAAGCTTTAAATCATTAACTTGATTAATTTGCCTGCAAGATAAGCTATTAATTGCAACTATTATGTCATCATTTTGAAATTTTGGAGAAATTAATTCTTCTTTTACAATTTTCAATTTTAAAGCTTTAGAAACCATAATCCCCTCTAAACATCCGCTCTCTTTTCTAGGAGTTATCCATTGATTATTTCTTTTAATTAGAAGATTAAATGTACTTCCACAACAAAGTTCACCTGACGTATTCAAAAGGATAGAATCATCAAATGATTTTTCATTAGCTTCTCTCAAAACTTGTATTGACTGATTATATGAAAATGTTTTGCATTTACTTATAAGACTGAATTCATTTATTTTTTCCGTTTGACTAATGCAAACGCTTATCGGATTAAAATTTGGTTTAATTCTATAGAACTCAAGCCATAAATTATCCAAATCTTTTGTCTCTGAAGTGCTATCAATTGTTAGTGTTCGACCTTCATTAGTTCCTCGACTATAGTTTATTCTTACTGAAGCAAATTGATTATTTTTAAGCGATAATTGTTTAATTCCATCATGAATAAGTTGTCTCAAAGTCAATTTATTTATTTTGAGATTAATATTTAAAATCTTGCTACTTTTTTCTAATCTTTTTAGATGTTCATCAAAAAGAATAAGTTTGTTTTCTTTTATCAAAATGGTTTCAAATATACCATCAGCAAATTTTAATCCTCTATTATTAGCAGCAATAAATATTCTATCAATATCCAACCATTGATCCTTGTGCCAGCCTAATGTTTCAATCATTTTAGTGAATCAATTAACGGTAAAAGTTTCCACTTTAGTTCATCAGTTTCCTCTTCAGGGTTTGAGTCAATAACTATTCCGCAACCAGCATATATATTGATTTTTTTGTCTTTAATTAAAAATGATCTTATTAGTATATTGCTGTCAAACTCTCCATTCCAGTCAAGTTTCAAAAATGAGCCACAGTATGGTCCGCGTTCACATTCTTCTAATTCAAAAAGTCTCTGGCATGATCTTAATTTAGGTGCTCCAGTTATAGATCCCCCAGGCCAACAAGCTTTTAGTAAATCAATCCAGTTCTTTTCTTTTTTTAATTTGCCTCTGATTACTGAAGTTAGATGATGAACTTTTAAGAAACTTTCAAGTTTTAATATTTCTGGCACCATAATACTTCCTGTTTCGCAAACTTTACTTAAATCATTTCTTATTAGGTCAACAATCATAATATTTTCGGCTCTATCTTTTTCGTTCGTTATTAAATCGATAGCATTAAGTGCGTCTTGATTTAAATCTTTATCTCTGGATCTAGTTCCTTTAATAGGTCTTGATTCTACAAAATTTTTATTATCTATTTTTATAAATCTTTCTGGTGAGGTAGATAATACAGCCTCTTTATAGTAATCATTATTTATTATTATTCCTCCAAAGGGAGCTCTTAATTTCCTTCTTATTTTTAAATAAATATCAAGAGGATTATAGTTTTTGGAAGATTCAATTTCGCATTTAGTTGTTAGGTTTGCTTGAAATATATCCCCTAGGGAAATTAATTTTTTCAATTTTAAAATATTTTTCTGAAATTTTTCAGCCATTTCCTCCAAATTTATTTTTGAAAAATCAAAATTCAAATTTGTTTCAGTAATATTATCTTCTTCAATATTTTTTATATTGTTGATTATGTTTTTATAATTCATCAGTTCAGATGAGTTTGTACCTTCGATAATTATTTCTTTTTTTATTAGATTACATTTGATGATTGGATCATATGATGCAATCCATAAAGTTGCCATATTAGATTTTCGCCATGGGTTTTTTGGTTCTATGTAAACTCCAGCTTCATAACTTAACCATCCGATCCAAAATCCTTTTTCAATATTTTTTAAATTGTTAAATGGATTATTAGTTTTGTCTAAGTTATTGATATCTCTTGATTGGATTATTTTTTTAGGTTTAATTCCTATTATTGACCATTCCCCATTTTCTTTGCCATCACTGTCTAGCCAAGCTAATCCCTTATCTCCGAATTTTTTTGTTAGATCATGCGTAATAAGTGCTGGATCTATCCACTTTTCTAGAATTATTTTTTTTATTTTCATTTTTTATTAATGTTATTAAGCCATTTTTCATAAGCGGCATTTCTAATTCTGCAGCTATCACACTTACCACATGGTTTTGAATTACCCGCATAACAACTCCATGTTTTATCTAAAGGGACATGATTAGCAAAAGCTAATTGAAAAATTTCCTCTTTATTTAAATCTAATAGTGGCGTCCAAAGTTTTATTGGATTATTTTCTCTTCCTCTTTTATTTGCTAAATATGCTAGTTCTTGAAATTTTTTAATGTAGTCAGGTCTGCAATCTGGATAACCAGAATAATCTAGTGCATTAACTCCTAATCCTATAAAATCAGCATCTATTGCTTCGGCATAACTTAGTGCAACGGAAATAAATATAGTATTTCTCCCAGGAACATAAGTATTAGGAATTTTATTAGTTTGCAATCCTTCTTTCGGAATATTTTTTTGAGTATCAGTTAATGACGAGCCTCCCCATAGAGATAAGTCAAGCTTAATGATTTTAAATTCATCGATATCAAAGTGTTTTGCAATTATTGATGCAGAATTTAATTCTTTTTTATGACGTTGACCGTAGTCAAATGAAAGGCCAAAAATTTTAGCTTCGGATTTTTTTGCAATACCAGTAACTGTAGAAGAATCTAAACCTCCAGATAATAAAACTACTATCGATTTATTTTTAAGAGTCATATGATATCAATTAATTTTTAAGTATTTGTGAGTTTGAAGGCTCAATTTCCAGTCTGGATTATTTTTTACGAAATCAATAGCAAGAGAAAAACCATTCGCATTGTTCCATGCTGGCTGTAAATAAAAAATTTTATCTTCTTTGTTTAAGCCATCTTCGCTTTTAGAGAGTTGATATTGTTTTAAAGTTTCTTTTTTCATTTGTTTAGCAAATTCAATATCTTCTATTTCATTTATGATTATTTTGATTTCATTACAGTTTTTTAAAAAATAATTTTTTGGAGGTGAGTGTCTTTTAGGAGATAAAGTAATCCAGTCATAGCTCCCTGATATCGAATTAACTCCACTTGTCTCAATATGAATCTTCATTGGTTTTTGTTCTTTTCCTATCGTCATTTTTTTTATAGCTTTGCAAAAATTATCCAAGTTATGTTGTAAAGGTTCTCCACCTGTAATAACGCAAAAAGATGCTCCTTTTTCTCTAGCAATTTTTATGCGATCTATTATTTTTTCAATTGATATAGAAGGGTGTTTTTTCTCGTCCCATGAATTCTTGGTATCGCACCACGAACATCCAACTTTACATCCCGCTAATCTTACAAAAAAAGCACTTTTTCCAGCGTGATACCCTTCACCTTGTAATGAATGAAATTGTTCGACTAAGGGTAAAAAATTTGTCATTTTCATTCAAAAAAATAAAGAATATTAATTTGATTGAGTTAACTTATCTTGAGAGGCTTTTATTAAACCTTTAAATAAAGGATGAGGTTTCCCAGGTCGTGATAAAAACTCAGGATGATATTGACAAGCTAGGAAGTAAGGATGATTTTCTAACTCAATTAACTCAACTAATCTGCCATCTGGTGATGTACCACTAATTTTGTATCCGGAATTTAAAAAACTTTGTTTGTAGTAATTATTAAATTCGTATCTATGGCGATGTCTCTCATAAATAACATCTTCATCATATAAGTTTTTTCCAGTTGTATTATTTGTCAATCTACATGGATAAACTCCAAGTCTCATTGTCCCACCTAAATCAACTACATCTTCTTGTTCTGGTAATAAATGAATCACTGGATTGGGAGTATCTGGGTCTAGTTCTGAACTAGATGCATCTGGAAGATTAGCTACATTCCTGGCCCATTCTATAACTGCACATTGCATACCAAGGCACAAACCTAAAAAGGGAATTTTATTTTCTCTTGCGAATTTTATAGCCGCAATTTTTCCATTGACTCCTCTATTGCCAAATCCCCCGGGTACCACAATTGCATCAACTTTATTTAAGTAAGTTTCTGCTGAATCTTTTTCTATCATTTCAGCGCTTACCCAATGTAAATCCAATAAAGCCTTGTTCTCTATGCATGCATGTCTTAAAGCTTCAACAACGGATAAATATGCATCTCCAAGTTCAATGTATTTACCTACTAAAGCAACTTTGATTGGAGCTCCTGGATTTCTTAGGTTGTGTATAAGTTGCTCCCAATTTTTCAAATCACATTTTTTATCTTCAAGTTCTAAATACTTCAGGGTTTCTTTGCATAAACCTTCTTTTTTTAAAGAAAGAGGTACAGAATAAATACTGTCTGCGTCTAAAGCTTCAATTACAGAGTTGATACTGACACCGCAAAAACCACTAAGCTTCTTTTTAAGAGCTTCATTGATAGATTTATCACTTCGGCATACAAGTAAATCTGGCTGAATTCCAATTGATCTTAATTCTTTCACTGAATGTTGTGTTGGTTTAGTTTTTATTTCGCCAGAGGTTTTGATGTAAGGAAGTAATGTTACGTGTATGTATGCAACATCGTTCCTATTGACATCATTTTTGAATTCTCTTATTGCCTCTAAAAAAGGTAGAGATTCAATATCACCAACTGTTCCACCAATTTCAGTAATTATAATATCTGCATTACTGTTAGCGGCTACTCTATGAATTCTTTCTCTTATTTCTCCCGTTATGTGAGGTATTACTTGCACAGTTCCACCGTCATAACTACCTCTTCTTTCTTTATTGATAACTGCTTGATAGATAGATCCCGTAGTCACACTATTTAACCTAGTCATTGCAGTATCAGTAAATCTTTCATAGTGACCTAAATCTAGATCGGTTTCAGCCCCATCTTCGGTTACAAATACTTCTCCATGTTGGAAAGGGCTCATTGTTCCTGGATCAACATTTAGATATGGATCTAGTTTTAATATTGAAACACTATATCCTCTAGACTTTAATAATCTTCCTAAGCTTGCAGCTACAATTCCTTTGCCAATGCTAGAAACTACTCCTCCGGTGACAAATACAAATTTTGACATTAAATATTTTTAATTAAGCACAGCCTCCTTATATTTTATTTAAACAAAAAACTTTTAGAACATCCATATATATTCTTATTCATCAATTGTTATTTCTATATCTAATTCTTTTAATTGTGATTCAGAGACATTTGAAGGTGCATTTGTGAGAAGACATTTTGCTTGTTGATTTTTTGGAAAAGCAATGGTTTCTCTGATTGAATCTGCACCAATGATCAGCATGGTAATACGATCCAATCCAAACGCTATTCCACCATGAGGAGGAGCACCCATTTCTAAGGCTTCTATTAAAAATCCAAATTTTTCATCAATCTCTTTATCAGTAAGTCCTACCGTTTTCAAAACCTCTCTTTGTAAGTTCGCATCATGAATACGTAAAGAGCCACCTCCTAACTCCAATCCATTGAGAACTAAGTCATAAGCATTAGCTGTAGAGCTCTCAATTTCTTTTTTCAAGTTTTCAGAATCTTTAGATTTTATATTTTTTGGAGAACAAAAAGGATGATGTAATGCTTCATATCTATTTTCCTCTTCATTTCTCTCAAACATCGGGAAGTCAGTTACCCATAAGAAATTCCATTTACTTTGATCAATGAGATTCAAGTCTTTTGCGATATATTGTCTAACCCTATCTAATGACTGATTGACAATTTGTTTATCTCCAGCTCCTAAGAGGATTAAGTCTCCATCTTTTGCTTCTGTGATTTTTAAAATATCAGCTATATGCTCTTCATTTAAATTATTTTTAATTGCCCCAATAGTCTCAAGCTCATCTCCTTTGACCCTTATAAAGGCCAAACCACCAGCTCCTGCATCTTGAGCTACTTGGAATATGTCACCTCCAGGTTTAATTCTTACATTGCTAATACTTGAATTACCTCCTTTGACTGTTATGGATTTTATATAACCTCCAGACTTAATTGCCTTGGTGAAAATATTAAATCCAATATCACCTAATACTCCTCCTAAATCTTTTAATAACATTTGATATCTAGTATCTGGTCTATCAGTGCCGTAATTATCCATTGCTGCCTGCCATGACATTCTTGGAAAAGCATTATTAAAATTAATATTTAACACTTCTTTCCATATTTTTTTTATGAGACTTTCATTAAAAGAAATTATTTCTTCTTCACTAATAAAGCTCATCTCAATATCTAATTGAGTAAACTCTGGCTGTCTATCCGCCCTTAAGTCTTCATCACGGAAACATTTTGCGATTTGATAATACTTGTCCAGACCTCCAACCATTAAAAGTTGTTTAAATAGTTGTGGGGATTGAGGCAAAGCAAAAAATTCTCCATTTGAAAGACGTGCAGGAACAAGAAAATCGCGAGCGCCTTCTGGAGTTGACTTTGTAAGTAATGGGGTCTCTACTTCTGTAAATCCAAAATTATCAAGAAATTCTCTTGCAACTTTAATAATCTTATGTCTTGTTTTTAAATTTTTTAGTAATTTCCCTCTTCTTAAATCAAGGTATCTATATTTTAATCTGAGTTCCTCTTTTGTATTTTCATAATCATGTATTGATACTGGAAAAGGTAAGTTTTTTTTAATTTGATTGAGAATTTGCAAATCTTTAATCTTAAGCTCTAACTCTCCAGTACTTAAATTTGTATTAATGGAATCTTTGGGCCTTTCATTAATGATTCCGCTAACCATTATTACTGTCTCATTTCTTAGGGTTTCTGCCTGTTTAAATAGATCTGCACCATCATCGGGGTTAATTGTTACTTGTAGGAATCCACTATGGTCTCTTAAATCAATAAAAATTACACCACCATGATCTCTTCTTCTATCTACCCATCCGCATAAATTAACTAATTTACCAATATCTGTATTATTGAGTTCTTTGCAAATTTTGTTTCTCATCTAAGTATGGTTTATTTATCAATAACTTATAATAATTCTTTAAGGGTAAATTTAGTTAATAATTTTTTTTATAAAACGCTCTTTTTTTTATAACCCCTTTGAATTTTTTGCCTCTTATTAATATTTGAACTTCATTATTTATTAAGGCATGCGAAGTATTGATGTATGCAAAAGCTATAGCTTGTTGTTTAGTTGGAGACCAACTGCCGCTTGTGATAGTCCCAATATTTTCTTCACCTTTAAGCACTTCGCATCCTTTTCTTCCTATTGCTTTACCTTCTATAGAGAGACCAACTAACTTTTTTTGAATACCTAATCTTGACTGCTCTTCAAGAAATCTTCTCCCAAAGAATTCGTGATTATTTTCTAGATGTACTAGCCAGCCTAACCCTGCTTCATATGGAGAAGTTTCTTCATTTATGTCTTGACCATAGAGATGCATGCCTGCTTCAAGTCTGAGAGTATCTCTAGCTCCTAAACCACAAGGTGCAACATTTTTGGAAATTGAGAAATCCCATAAATTAATTGCTGCTTTTTTAGATAAAAGTATTTCTAGACCATTCTCCCCTGTATATCCTGTCTTTGAAAAGAAAATTTTTTCTTTAGGCGAAATATGTTCGAAAATTTTATATTCGCATCCAAAGTTAGGAATATGTGAGATCGAAGATTCAATCCATTCTTCAAATAAATCGAATGAGTTTTTCCCCTGAAGTGCTAAAAGTACTTTGTCTTTTTTAAAGTTTGTTATCGAAATTTTATATTTATTTAAATTATTATTGATCCACTGAAAATCTTCTTCATATCTACTTGCATTAACTATTAACAATAATTCTGATATATCATTTTTTTGTATACCTAGGTCATAAATTATTAAGTCATCTATTATTCCTCCTTTATCATTGAGCATTACTGTATAAAGTCCCTGACCTTCAGAAAAGGAGTATAAATTAGTAGGAAAAAGTTTTTGAATATAATCCTTTGGATTGATTCCCTTAACAGATATCACACCCATGTGAGAAATATCAAATAATCCTGCTGAAGATCTAACTGATTCATGCTCTTTAATTAATCCTGAAAATGATATAGGCATTTCCCAACCTGCAAAATCCACTAATTTCGCATTGGATTCAACATATTTTGAATAAAGAGGACTTTTTAGCAAATCCATGAAATATTTTGTTTGTATTTAGTATTTTTACACTGTAGTTTAGAAATTTTTTATTGCATATTTTCTAATGACAAAATTAAGCTTCTAAGTACTTTGGCTGCAACTATGCTACTTACTCCGCTTTTATCAATTTCTGGAGATAATTCCACAATATCTGAAGCCACAATTCTAAAGTCTTTTAAAGTTTTTAGTATTTCTTCAAAATCATTCCAAAAAAATCCTCCCGGTTCTGGAGTGCCCGTCCCTGCTAATAGACTGGGATCAAACCAATCTAAATCTATTGTTAAATAGATTGGAGACTTAGCGTATGGTATGAGAGCTTGTTTTAACTCATGTGCATTTCCGCCTGAACAAAAGTTAACTAATTGGTTGTTGTTATACATAATTTCAAATTCTTCCTTAGTCCCACTCCTAATTCCTACTTGCAAAATTTTCTTTTCAGGTAATACCTCTAAGCATCTTTTCATAGTACAAGCATGACTATGTTCATTTCCCATATATGATTTTCTTAAATCTGCATGAGCATCAAGTTGAACCAATATCAAATCTGGATATTTTTTTACTAATGCTTCAATAGCACCTCTTGTAATAGAGTGTTCGCCTCCAAGCATAATAGGACTAAGGCCTTTACTAATTAAATAATTTGTTGCTGATTTAACCGATTCAATAACGGACTTTGAGTCATTTTTATCAATTAGTATTGATCCAAAATCAACATACATAATATCCTCTAAGTCTTTTTTTATTTTTGGACAATATGTTTCTAAACAAGAACTGACTTGTCTTATTGCTTCTGGACCAAACCTTGCTCCTGGTTTAAACGAACATGTCCCGTCATAATTAACTCCAAATATACCAATTGAGCAATTCTCAGGACTTCTTTTTGCTCCCATATAAATTGCATTTTCGTTATCAAATAAATTTTTTGTCATCTTATGTATCTAGTTCTTTTATAATTTTGTTTGGCATCATTTTGAATGCTGCATTTTGAAAATTTAAATTCCAAATTTCACATCCTTTTTCTATTTGAAGGGCTTCATCATAATTTTGCTTTGATAAATTTAGATCTTCTGAAGAAGCGAATGTCCAACTCCAAATCCCACTTGGATATATAGGCACAAAGGAATACATGGTTTCAGAAACTTTAAATATATTTTTTAGGGTTTTCAAAATATTTATGTGAATATTTTTGAAGGATTCAGGAGATTCGCTTTGCGTAGCTAATATCCCCTTTGGTGTAAGTATTCTTTTACATTCTTCATAAAAAGAATCTGCAAATAATAAATTTGAAAATTCTGAGGGATCTGAACAATCTATAAATATAACGTCGTAAAAATTATCTCTAGTTTTTTTTACCCATTTAACACCATCATCAATATGTATTTCTAATCTTTTGTCGTTCCATGCCTCGCCTCCAATTTCTTTTAGAAATGTTTTAGATATTTTGATTACCTCCTCATCAATTTCTACTAGATCAATTTTTGATATTTGAGAATATTTAACGCATTCTCTTACAGTACCACCGTCACCACCGCCAATAATTAGTACATTAGATTTTTCTTCAATGCTACTTAATGCAGGATGCACAAGACACTCATGATAATATTTCTCATCTTTTAATGATGTCATCCAGCAACCATCTAACATTAAAGATTTACCATAATATTCATTTTCAATAACAATAATTTCTTGATATTTTGAGGTTTTTTTAATTAGAATTTTCCCATTTAGGCCGAATCTTGAGCCTTTATGATATTCATCTATCCATGTTGTAATATTTGTCATTTGCTTTAAGGAATTTTTCTCGCCAGTTTTTGTTTGGCTATTTGCCAAAGCCGTTGAAAGTCTTTGGGAGTTTGTTTTTTAATATTATCTCCTGCATGCTCTTCGACGATTGAAAATCTATCTAAAAATTTTAGATTAGTTTTTTGAAGAGCTGACTCAGGATTTATTTTTAGAAAGTTTGAGAGATTCAGAAGGGTAAAGTAAATATCACCAAATTCATTTTTTATATCTAAATCATTTTTGCATTTAATTGCCTCTTTTAATTCATTTATCTCTTCTTCTAACTTTTTAAAAATCTCATCAGTATTTCCCCACTTGAAACCATGTTCTTTTACAACGTTTGTGATTTTATCTGTACCAATCGTTGGAGGTAAATTTTTAATTTGCAAATTTAAATTTCTACTAATTGAAGTTTTCATATGAGGTGCTTCTTTTCCTAAATTTTTTATATTCCCCCAAATCTGTTGTGATTTTTTTAATGATACTTTTTCTTTTTTGTTAAAAATATATGGATGTCTATTAATAATTTTCTTATTTAGATTTTTTATAACATCATTTAGTTCAAATTCTTTTTCTTCGCAACCGATTTCAGCATGAAGCATCACTTGTAATAAAAGATCTCCTAACTCTTCACATATGTTATTTGCATTTTTTTCATATATCGCATCTATAAATTCATTACTTTCTTCATACAAAAATGGGATCAACGATATATGAGACTGTATTTTCTGCCATGGGCAGCCCCAAGTTTTATCTTTTAATGCTTTGATATTAGATATTAAGATTTTAAAACTATTTATAGTCTCTAAATCGGAATTGTTTTCCAATTTATATCTATTGTTTGAGGACATAGTATATATTTTATTAATTAAATTTTGCCTCAATCATGAAATATTTAAATACTTAGTATAAATTTTTCAACTTCATCAATTAGAATGGTTTATCATAAGGGCGATTAGCTCAGCGGTAGAGCGCCTGCCTTACAAGCAGGATGTCCCTGGTTCGAACCCTGGATCGCCCACTTTATTTTTCTAATGACTGAGATCGTTAATCTTTCAATCAGTCTAAGCGCTGCTTCAGAACTATCTAGGCAAGCTTCTTTTGGAGGTTCTCCAGGAGAAATGTCAATTGATTTGGTAGAGGATAAAAATTGTTCCGAAGGATGGATGCATATCAAATTAAGGCCAGGTACATGTAATGGATTCCCTATTTCAAGAACTGAAGGAGTAACTTTATACGCGGATGTAAAAAAGTTTAATTTACTGAAAGATTTAAAATTAGATTATTACGGTGATTTGAGCGGTGGTGGATTTCTTATTTCAACACCAAAAAATGCAAAACGTTGTTCCTGTGGTTCTGGCTTCAAACTTTTGTAGAATGAATGTGTCTTTTTTTGCAAACTAATATTATTTTCATTAATTGGCTGCTCTCAAGATAAAATAAACAAAAAGTTTATTGAAATAAAATTTTCACATGACAGAGATGAATGATCAATTATCTTTAGAGAATTATTCACCTTTTGAAGTAGAGAAAAAGTGGCAAGAAAAATGGGAAAGTCTAAAGGCGTTTAGTCCTAACCCAGATGATGATGGGGAGCCTTTTTGTGTTGTTATTCCGCCACCAAATGTAACTGGATCTTTGCATATGGGGCATGCATTTAATACGGCTTTAATAGATGTTGTAGTGCGTTTTCAAAGACTTTTAGGTAAGAATGTTTTGTGTTTACCAGGAACTGATCATGCTTCAATAGCTGTTCAAACTATTCTCGAAAAACAATTAAAAACTGAAGGCAAAACAAGCGAGGATATTGGAAGAGATGAATTTCTTAAAAGAGCATGGAATTGGAAAGAACAAAGTGGTGGAAGAATAGTTTCTCAATTAAAAAGGATAGGATATTCAGTTGACTGGACTAGAGAAAGATTTACTCTTGATCAAAAATTAAATGAAGCAGTTATTGAGGCTTTTAATATTCTCTATAAAAAGAATTTAATTTATAGAGGCGAATATTTGGTTAATTGGTGCCCTGAATCTCAATCTGCTGTAAGTGATCTTGAAGTTGAAATGCAAGAAGTAAATGGTTATTTATGGCATTTTAAATACCCTTTAATTTCTGAAAGTGGTGAACAGTTAGATAAGTACTTAGAAGTTGCAACAACAAGACCAGAAACACTTTTGGGTGATACTGCTGTGGCAGTTAATCCTGATGATGATAGATATAAAGAATTTATTGGTGTCAAAGTAAGAGTCCCTTTCGTTGATAGGGCAATACCTATTATCGCTGATTCACATGTTGATAAAGATTTTGGTACGGGTTGTGTGAAGGTTACTCCAGCCCATGATCCAAATGATTTTGCAATAGGAAAAAGGCATAATTTAAAACAGATTAATGTAATGAACAAAGATGGAACTTTAAATATTAATGCAGGTATTTTTCAAAATTTAGATAGATATGAGGCTAGAAAGAAAATTATCAAAGAATTGGATAACTTAGGCCTTTTGACAAAGATCGAGGATTATAAACATACTGTCCCTTTTTCTGATAGAGGTAAGGTTCCAATCGAACCTTTATTGTCAACACAATGGTTTTTGAAAATGGATGATATATCACAAGGATGTCTTAATGAAATTGATTGTAAAAAACCATCGTTTATTCCTCCACGCTGGGAGAAAGTTTATAAGGATTGGTTAGAGAATATTAATGATTGGTGTATCAGTAGGCAATTGTTTTGGGGGCACCAAATACCAGCATGGTATGTTTTAGATGACTCTCAAGACTCAATAGAACAAAATACTCCATATATCGTTGCAAGAAATGAAGAAGATGCCTTAATCGAAGCTAATAAAAAATTTGGATTAAATATTAAATTGGTTCGTGATAAAGATGTTTTGGATACGTGGTTTTCAAGTGGTTTATGGCCTTTCTCAACCCTTGGTTGGCCAAATACAAATGATCCGGATTTTAAAAAATGGTATCCAAATAATGTTCTTGTTACTGGTTTCGATATTATTTTCTTCTGGGTGGCCAGAATGACAATGATGGGCAATACTTTTACGAATAATATTCCTTTTAAGGATGTTTATATTCATGGTCTAGTTCGAGATGAAAACAATAAAAAAATGAGCAAAAGTTCAGGTAATGGTATTGACCCAATACTATTAATTGATAAATATGGTTCTGATGCTCTGCGATTTGCTTTAATTCGAGAAGTAGCAGGAGCTGGACAAGATATCCGGCTTGATTTTGATAGGAAAAAAGATACATCTTCTACTGTTGAAGCTTCAAGAAATTTTGCGAATAAATTATGGAATGCAACTAAATTTGTGTTAATTAATAAAACTTCGAATAACAATTATTCCCTTAATGAGAGTGATGAAACTTTTTTAGATTTATGTGATAAGTGGATTTTATCGAAATTGAATCAGGTAAATATAAAAGTTGCTGCTTTGTTGAAAGAATATAAATTGGGAGAATCTGCGAAACTTCTATATGAATTTGCATGGAATGATTTTTGTGACTGGTATGTAGAATTTGCTAAACAAAGATTTCATAATAAAGAGACTAAAAATAGACAAATATCTGAAAAAGTTTTAATAAAAGTGCTCAATGATATTTTGGTAATGATTCATCCTTTTATGCCGCACATTACTGAGGAACTTTGGCATGTACTGCAACTAAAACCAGATAATGCATTATTATCTCTTCAAAAATGGCCAATTCAAGAAAATAAATTTGTTGATAATAAGCTTGATAATTCCTTTCAGCAACTCTTTGAAATTATTAGGCTGATTAGAAATTTGAGAGCTGAATTAGGCCTTAAGCCATCAGAAAAAGGTCCTGTATATTTAATTTCTGACAATGATGAATTGATTGATTTTCTAAAAACTTTAGTTGATGATATTCAAACCTTAACTAAATCTTCTGAAGTATTTATTTTTAAAACTAATGCTGTTGATAAAAAAGAGTTTGCTAAATCTTTTTCCGGCATTATTAGTGATTTAGAGGTTTATTTACCTTTTCAGGATTTTGTAAATCTAGATGCATTAAAGGAAAGGTTAACCAAGGATTTAAAAAAGGTGACTATTGAATTAGAAAATTTAAATAAGAGATTATCTAATAAAAATTTCGTTGATAAGGCTCCAAAAGATATTGTTGAAGAATGCAGATTTAAATTAAATGAGGGTTCGGTACAAAAGGAAAGAATTATTAAAAAACTCGAACTTTTGCATTGAGAATGAATATATTTCTTGAAAATATTTATAATTTATCTTTTTTTTTTAATACTGGTTTTGGGATCCTTTCGTTTGTTTGTATTTATATTTTAATTGTTTTATTAATACTTCCAGCCTCTTGGTTATCTTTATTATCAGGTTTTTTATATGGCTCATATTTAGGATCAATTATTGTTTTCATTTCCGCTTCCATAGGAGCATCAGTTGCTTTTTTTGTATCAAAAAGTTTTTTTGCAAAAAAGCTAAAAAATCTTTTTAGCCGTTATCCAAAATTAAGTGTCATGGAAAAAGTAGTAGAAAAAGGCGGACTTAAATTAATTTTTTTAGCGAGATTATCTCCGATATTTCCATTCAGTATTCTTAATTATTTTTATGGTTTGAATAATGTTAAATTTAGAGATTTCGCTCTTGGTCTTCTTGGAATAATTCCAGGAACTTTTCTTTATTGTTCAATAGGTAGTTTGGCAAAAAGTATTCAGGAGTTAAAAAATGTGCAATCACCAAATAATTTATATATTACTAGCATTGGAATTATTTCAACTTTTTTAGTTGTATATTTCTCAGCTAAATACTCCAGAGAATATTTTGAAAAATCTTAAGAATTTACTCTTTAATATTCCAATCTCTTATTGATGCAATTAAGATAAACCACAAAAGCCTTAATTTACCTAGTAAAGTTTTGTTGGCTTCTAATTCTATATATTTCGCCTGTCCACAAGGTGTTTTTATGAAGTTAAAAACTGTTTTCTTAGTCATAAGTCTCTCAAAAAGTCCTGATAATTATTCTTATATTTTATAGTCAAGATTTTTATTTTTTTTATTTAAAAACCACATTTTTCTTTGACTACTTTGTTGAATATTATTTTTTGAAATTTAAACTTTTTCTCCAGCTTTAAATCCTCTAAAGCATTTAAATCTAGGAAACCTAAGACTAAAAGCCACTGCATCCTTTGACTTCGTTTTTGCATCAGCTCTGATTTCTACAAGTTGACCAACGAGATGATTACGTTTTGACCAATATTCTTCACGTTGAATATCACTAAATCCGCTTCCGCAACTAAGACTGTATTCATAACCATCATCTTCTCCTTCTACCAGGATTGCTCCCAGTCTCCCTTTGTTGCGTCCTGTACCTTCCTCAACTGATACAACTTTTAAAGTGACCTCAATGAAAGGTTTTGCTTTTAACCAACTGTGTGTTCTTTTACATTCATACATAGCATCAGGATCTTTAATCATTACTCCTTCATACCCACCTTCCACAGCAGATTTATTCAGCTCTACAAATCTTTTTTGTCCTTCAATAGTGTCGAGATCTACATTTTCCCATTCAAGTGTTTGTATATGGTTTAAAAGCAAAGAATGTTTTGCTACCCATTCTTTTACTAATAAACTTCTTTTTATTTGACTAGTGTTCCATCTTCCTTGTTGAAAGTTTTCAAGGGGACATAAGTCAAATAGGTGGAGAACTGCGTCTTTGGTTTCTTTGCCATCTTTTCTATGTACCTGTTTCATTAAATCCTGAAAGTTAGCGCTCATTACTTCACCATCTAGTACTAAGTCATGAGGTTCAGGATCTTCTTTTAAGACGTTTTCTATTTCTGAGATAATATGACCAAAATTATGGAATTGTTTTCCATTACGAGAAAACATTTCTACTTTATTTTGTCTAATAATAGTTAAGACGCGCACACCATCTAATTTGATTTCAATTTGCTTTTTTCCTATCATTTTTTTTTCATGATTTGCACTGTCATGAGCTAAAGGACAAGAAAAAATTGGAATCGCATATTTGGGAAATTTCTTGGCTATCTTGTTGATTGTTTTTTCAGATACACCACATCTAAGATCTTTAATTAAAACTCGTCGATAAAATCCATTCCACTCTTCTTTTGTGGCAGATTCCATAGCCGTAATAATTGCATCTCGAGCAGCGTGACCAGTAAGTTCTCTTTGAATAAGCTTATTTGCTAATTCCCTAAAATCATTCCATAAAAAATTTTGACTTTTTTCATTCTTTTTTTCAGGAACATTTTTTACACCAAAAGTTACCAATGGATCAAGTGCCATACGAATTCCCTCAAAAAAATCATCTAGACCTTGTTCCATTGAATCTGAAATGATTTTTTCTTTATCTAATCTACTTGGGTGTAATTCTAATTGATGTATTATCTCTTCTTTAAACAATTCTTTTTGCCTCACAAGAAATTATTAATTCACTTTTGCTATTCTGTCTATTTTCCAATCATTGTCAGTTTTTGCGAAAGTAAAATCTAAGGGAAGCTCATCTTGTTTATCTTCTGATTTTAAATTCAAAGTTATTATGATTTGATCTTCTTGAACTCTAGGTCTTCCTGATTTTAAATTTCTGTATTTATTGAGGTTTAAACTAGCTAAAAATTTAAGAAAGTCTTGGCGCTTAACATGAGTTTTATAAGTTTTTGTAGTCAAACCGTAAGCTGCATCAATTCTGCCAGCAGCTATTTGATCAAAAAACTTTCTTACTAATGGATTAATTCCTCTGGCGCTTATAACTAATTTGACTGCATTAAAAGTCCAAAAAGAAACTAGTACAGCACCGCCAATTAATAATGCTTTAATTCCGATATCTTTAACTAGTGTTGCATCCATGTTGATTTAAGTTTTTTATTACTTTAAGAAAAGAAATCGTTTTTGATGGCTTTTTTTGTCAAAATAATACTAATTTTAAACCATAATGCCTGTAATTCCTCTTTTACCCTTATTTCATAAATTTAATAGCCAATATTTTGAAAATTCTCTAGCGGTTAATAATCAACCTTTAGTAAAAGTTAGATGGAGTGATAATAGATTAAAAACTACTGCTGGTTTTTATAAAAGAAAACGAGTCAATGGACTTGTAGATTCCGAAATTATTTTATCGAAACCTATTTTGAGTAAATTATCTACTAGTGAAATAAACAGTACTTTATGTCATGAGATGATTCATGCATGGGTAGATAGGATATTAAAAAAAAATGAGATACATGGTCCAAATTTCTTAGAAAAGATGAATAAAATTAATGAGAAAGAGAAGAATTTTCAAATTTCAGTGAGGCACTCATTTCCTATTGAAAGGAGAGAATTAAAATACATAGGAACTTGCCAAAATTGTGGTCAGAAATTTTTCTACAGGAAAAGGATAAAGAATATTGCCTGTAAAAAATGTTGTATAAATTTCTTTAATGGATCATGGAATAAAAAGTGCTTAATTTTGTTTGATTAAAAATACTAACATGTGCTTTTGTTTCTATATTTGGAATTATTTATTTTTTTAATGTAATTTATATTTTAAAAAGCATAATAATTTATGGATTCAAGGAGAATTAGAAATCTTAGAAATAGTTTTGATAAAAATATTGTTGATAAACAGGTTGATAAAATTTTCGAAACTGGTAGACAATTTGTTGATGGAGTATCTGGTGCTAGGCCAGGAAAAAGAAGGAACTCTGATTTTCAAGGAATAACAAGTAAGAGTGTTAAAAAAGTAGGAAGATGGGTATCTGAAAAAGTGGATTTATTTTTTGATGAAGATAATGATGATTGGAATGATGAGGATTTTTACGATGATAAAAGCGATATTAAGACATTTTCCAGAGAATCAAATTCTTATGAATCTGCTAAACAGCACTCAAAAAGACCTTTAGAAGCAATATCTTTAAGGCAATCAAAAAAATTACAGACAACTGAGCAAAAAAAATTACCTTATGTAAAAGATAGTAAGGACGAAGAGTGGCCAGATGAAATGGATTTCAAAGTTGAAAGATGGCAAAGAGCTTCAGAAAAAGAGAATAATACTTCGAGAGATCAATCAAACCAACAAGTTCAATCAAAATCAAGAAATCTTCCCAGATCAAGAAGAAGAAGAGTATAGTTTCATAAATTCTTTAATTCCTGAATAGCCTAATAAACTTTCTAAATGTGGATTAAATACTTCTCTAATAATTGTTAGAGGCTTTTTGTCTCGAAAAAATCTATAATTTCTTGACCAGAATGGACCTTTAAAACAAAATTGATCCTCTAACCAATTTGAATTAACAAGTGAAATACGATCAACTTCTCTAAACAATTCTGATCTGTCTTGTGTCAAATTCTTCCAAATTGGTTCTTCTTTGGCTTTTAAATTTTCACTCACTTGATCTGCATTCCACCAACTTTCAGCCCATGCTAGGTTTTTATTATTGTTTTTAATCCATACTTGTCTTCTAATTAAAGGTCCATTTAACTGATTCAATTCTGTAGGGCCTTCTTGAGTGGATAGAGGATCTAATTGCATTGAAATTAATTTAATTTTTGTCTCTTGATTAGTTAAAAGCTGCAGATGTCTAGTTGGACTTCCATCCCCAAGTAGCATTAATTTCCATGGACCAGATATTTTTGGTAGTGAATTCTTCACTAAAAAATTAGAGGCATTTTCTTCCCATAAAATTTTTGGAGAGTTAAAAAGTTTATTATTCAGAGCTCTGACCGAGTGCTCTTAAGATGATAACTTTTTTTCAGCAAAAATATTTGCCTTATCTTTTTTTATCTCTCTTATTTTTAGCCAAACAAGTAAAGCAGTTAAATCAGCTTTGCTAACCCCAGGAATTTTTGAAGCATCACCAAAATTTTTTGGCTTTATCTTATTCAAATTTTCTCTAGCTTCTAAAGATAATGTATCTATCTTTGCGTAATTTATTTCTTTAGGCAGAGATTTACAGCTTTGACGATTTATTTGTTCAATGTTGTTTTTTTGTCTTTTAAGATAACCCTCGTATTTAATATCTATTTCAACACCTTCTTGTATTGAAGAAGCTATATTTTTTTCAGTCAAATTATATTTAATTAAATCTGAATAATGAAAGTTTGGCCTTTTTAAGAGTTCTTTCAAAGTTGTTGAGCCTTTGATTTTTGATCCCGTGGCTAATTCTAGTTTTTTTGCTATTTCATCCGTGTTTTTTAAACGAGTGTTTTTTAATCTTAATTTCTCTTCTTCAAGGAGTTTCATTTTTTCTTGATAGATCGACCATCTTTTCTGATCAATTAGCCCTATTTCATAACCTAATGGGGTTAATCGCCTATCTGCATTATCTCCTCTAAGGGTCAACCTGTATTCGCTCCTACTAGTAAGAACTCTATATGGTTCTTTGAGATCTTTGGTAATTAAATCATTGATCATTGTTCCTATATAGCTGCTTTCTCTAGTGAAGATTATTGGATCTTTTTTATTAAGTTTTCTTGTCGCATTGACTCCGGCTACTAATCCTTGTGCTGCTGCTTCTTCATAACCAGTAGTTCCATTAATTTGTCCAGCGCTAAATAAATATTCAATTTCTTTCGTTTCGAGTGATGTCTGGAGTTGTGTTGCAGGTATATAGTCATATTCGACAGCATAAGCTGGTCGCAACATTTTACATTCATTTAATCCAGGTAAGGTCCTTAGAAGTTCTAATTGAATATTTTCAGGTAAACCTGTAGAGAATCCTTGAACATATATTTCAGGAGTATTAATTCCTTCTGGTTCTAAGAAAATTTGATGTGATTCTTTATCAGCAAATTTAACGATTTTATCTTCAATTGATGGACAATATCTTGGCCCCTTACTATCAATAAAACCGCCGTAAATGGGAGTTAAATGTAAATTGTCTCGAATTAGTTGATGTGTTTTGGTAGTTGTTCTTGTGATATGACAACTAACTTGGGGCATATTATTTTTGATATCTGGATCAAACGAAAAATATTTATCTGCTGCAGTACTTGGTTGAATATCTAATTCATCAAAAATGATACTTCTTTTATCAACTCTTGCTGGAGTTCCTGTTTTTAAACGTTCTGTTTTGATACCAATTTCATGTAAATTTTGAGTAAGACCTTTTGCTGCTTGTTCGCCCGATCTACCAGCTGACATTGATTTATTTCCTATCCATATTCTTCCTTCTAAGAAAGTACCAGCTGTGATGATAACTGATCTTGCTGAATAATAACTACCAAAGAAAGTCTTTACACCCTTTATTCTTTTTTTTACGATTTTTTTTGAGTTCAATCCAATTTCTTCAGTTTTTGCAATATCCAGTTCAGTAATCATTGCTTCTTTTAAAGATAAATTATCTGTATTTTGTAGTATTTCAATCATCTTTTTTGAGTATTCTCTTTTATCTGTTTGAGCTCTTAATGCCCATACAGCTGGGCCTCTACTTGCATTTAATATTCTTTTTTGTATAGCTGTCTCATCAGCTAATTTGCCAATAATTCCACCTAATGCATCAACTTCATGTACTAACTGACTTTTTGCCGGCCCGCCAACTGCAGGGTTGCAAGGTTGCCAGGCAATCCTATCTAAATTGATTGTAAATAAGGCTGTAGAAAATCCTAATTTTGCTGTTGTTATAGCTGCTTCGCATCCTGCATGTCCTCCTCCAATAACGATGATGTCAAAAGATTCATTTGTGGAGTGATGATCTGGCATTTTAGGATTGATTTAATTAGCTAAATTCCTAAATCTCGTAAATTGAGGTTCAAATAATAATTTAACAGTTCCTACGGGTCCATTTCTATGTTTAGTGACAATGATTTCTGTAATTCCTCTATCTTCAGTCTCTGGATTATAGTATTCATCTCTATAAATCATTAATACTAAATCTGCGTCTTGTTCAATAGATCCTGATTCTCTTAGATCGCTTAACATTGGTCTTTTGTTTGTTCTAGACTCTACCCCTCTACTAAGCTGAGATAACGCTACTACTGGTACTTTTAATTCTCTGGCCATGCTTTTAAGACCTCTTGTTATTCGTGAAAGTTCTTGCACTCTATTATCAGGGGTTGATCCCTCCATCAACTGGAGGTAATCAATCACAATTAATCCAAGTTCTTTTTTTTGTTCAGCTATTAATCTTCTGCACAGAGATCTCATCTCTAAAACACTTAAGTTAGGCTTGTCATCTATAAATATTGGTAATTGACCTAATGAATTGATACCTTCTCCTAGTAATGGCCATTCATCTTGCTGTAATCTTCCTGTTCTAAGCCTGCCACTCTCGATTCCAACTTCCATGGAAAGTAATCTATATGTCAACTGTTCCTTACTCATTTCAAGGCTAAATACACACACAGGTAAATCTTGAGATTGTGCAACATTTTTAGCCAGATTAAGAACTATTGAAGTTTTTCCCATTGATGGTCTTCCAGCAACAATTATTAAATCACTTCTTTGAAAACCTTGAGTCATCGCATCAAGATCGTAAAAATTTACAGGAATTCCAGCTACTGAAGTACCTAATGATCTTGACTCTATTTCATTGAAAGTACTTGTAAGGATTTCAGCTGCTTGAGTAAGACCTTTTGAAGGTTTTTCTTGACTTATTTCAAATATTTTTTGCTCTGCTTTATCTAGAACTTCATTAGTATCTTGAGTTTGATCAAAACCTAGTTGAACCACTTCATTGCCAGATCTGATAAGTTGCCTTCTCAGGAATTTGTCGTTAATTAAATTAGCAACTTGTTCTATGGAAGCTGTAGAGGAAACATTTTCAACTAGTTCTACTAGTTTGCTGTTTCCTCCAATTTTTTCTAGTGATCCATTATCTGCTAACCAAGCACTCATGGATGTTAAATCAGTTGGTTTACCCTGGGTATGCAACATTAATGCTGTTCTATAAATCTCTTGATGGGCATTTATATAAAAAGCTTCAGGTTTAATTAAGTCTGCAATTCTTCCGATCGCATCTGGATCAAGAAGTATGCCTCCAAGAACTGCTTCCTCTGCTTGAACATTTTGAGGAGGAACTAATCCAGCATTTTCACTATTAAAGTCCTTTTTAAAATTTTTATTTTGCCCATTATTTGGAAAAGGTACGGAAACCATATCTTTAATTGCTTAGATATATACTCTGGCTACTTTTCAAAATAATGCAACAAATTGATTAACTTGTTACTTCAATATTTACTTCTGCATTTACTTCTGGATGTAATTTTATTTTTGCAGTAAAGGCACCTAAATTATGAATATCAGGAACAGTAATGTTTCTTCTATCAATTTCTTTTTTAGTTGCCGCTTCTATTGCTTCTGCAACATCCCCATTGGTAACCGTTCCAAAAAGGACTCCATCTTCTCCAACCTGTTTTTTGATATTGAACCTACCTATTGTAGATAATGCAGTTTGGAAATCTAAAGCTTCTTGCTTTAATTTATCAGCAGCGATTTTTTCTTTTTCTTTCTTCCTTTCAATTTGTTTAAGGACTGCTGGTGTTACATTCATTGCCTTGCCATAAGGTAATAGAAAATTTCTTGCGTATCCAGGTGCTACTTCAACTAGATCTCCCTCTTTACCTAGTGATGCGATTGATTCAGTTAATGCGACTTGTACTCTTTTAGCCATGAAAATATTGAGCAATATAATTAATAATAAGACCTAGAGGGTAACTTTACTTTTTTTGCAAGACCAAACTTCGCAAGAATCTTAATATGTTCCCATGTTAAATCTATCTGACCTCTAAATAATCCTTGTTTTGCCGAATTGGGAAATGCATGATGATTATTATGCCAACCTTCTCCAAATGTTAATGCAGCAACCCACGCATTGTTTTTAGATGAATCACCACTTTTAAATGGTGCTTTACCCCAACAATGGGTCGCGGAGTTTACTAGCCAAGTTATGTGATAAACAACCACAAGCCTCAATGGAATTCCCCAAAGGACTAGAGCCCATCCTCCAACTCCTAATTTTTGACCAATTGCGTACAAGGAAAGTCCAATAGGTATTTGCAAGAATAAAAAATATTTATTTAGAAATCTATAGTATGGATCCTTGATTAAATCTGCACTTAGTTTTGGAACAGCTTTTAGTGCTTCTACGTCTTTGAACATCCAACCCATATGACTCCACCAAAAACCCCTTTTACTATTGTGATGATCAACTTCAGTATCTGAAAAAGAGTGGTGATGCCTATGTAAACCTACCCAATCTATTGGTCCATGCTGGCAACTTATGGCTCCACAGGTAGCAAAAAATCTTTCTAACCATCTTGGGACAATGAACGATCTGTGTGATAACAATCTGTGATATCCAAGGGTGACACCTAAACAAGCAGTTACCCAGTAAAAAAATAATAATGAAGTGACTGCAGGGAGACTCCAAAATTTTGGTTGTAAAGCTACAAGGGAAAGAATATGAATTGCAACCATAAAAACTATTGTTCCCCACGTTTTATGTAGTCTTGGAGGATATCTTTTTGAATGACTGGAAGGTTCCAGTAATTTTTCTGAGAGTTCTATAACTTTTTCAGCTGGAACAGGTTTTTTTAATTTTGCTGTTTCTTGGAAAATTACTGAGTTCATGATATTGAAAAACTATTTTCAAAATTACCGATATGTAATATTATCATACTATACTATTGATAAGTTTAATTATCTGTGAGTCTCGGATATCGCGATAAATTATCTAGAGGTCGAAGGGCTATGGCTCATTTGATACACCTCTGGCATGAAAGAAATGGTTGGTCTCACAGAGTATTGCCGTTACTTTCAGAAGTTCTTGATTTAGGTAAAGTTCATAATTCGCAAATTTCTAATCTTAGGAATGGGAAGTTATCTTCGCCAGGTCCTGAAGTTTTTCTTGCTTTAGCTCAAGTTAATACGATTCTTGATCAAGGCATTGAAAAAATCAGGGATCGTTTTGAAAGTGATTACCCAGAGTTATGGAAATCTTTGGAAGAGTCTGCATTACCCCTAAAAAATGATTCTGGTAATCCATTGTCGGCAGGGGAGTTATTCGAGATATTTTCAGGATTAAAACCTCTACCTTCATCTTTTGACTGGTACATAGAAGATGAAGAAGCTTCTGCTTTAAGTGATGCTCTTTCAGTGCATTTTTGTCAGAATAAGGCTTGGAGATCATGTAAAATGCAGGTAATGGAAGCCTATGCTGTCAATAAATCTGCCCGTAGAGAACGTTTTGCTGAGGTAATTGCAGGAATTAGAGATTATACGGCAGAAGAATTAGATGGAGAACTTCTTGATTTATATGAGGCTTCAAAAAAACTTTCTTATTTTCAGGGCAGGGGACCTAATGCTTTCCTCGCAGAATTAAGAAATTTAGCTTCTGAAAAATAACATGAATTTTCATAATAAATGACTCTTGACAATAACTTAAAACTGGCTGAAAACACTGTTCTATCTGTCGAAGAGAGTTTAAGTAAAGTTTTCCAAGAAAGGTCCAATCAGGTTTTCCAGAAATTAGAAAATATTTTGACAATTTTTAAGGAAGAAAAAGTTTCTACTAGTCATTTCAATCAATCTTCTGGTAGTGGACATGATGATATATCTAGAGAAAAAATTGATGCGGTTTTTGCAAGATTTTTTCTTGCTGAAAAGGCTGCTGTGAGGATGCAATTTGTAAGTGGAACTCATGCAATAAGTTCTGTTTTATTTGGAATTCTTCGACCTGGAGATGTAATGTTATCTCTTACAGGACAGCCATATGACACGTTAGAAGAAGTCATAGGAATAAAGGGAGGAGGAAAAGGATCACTTAAAGATTTTGACATTGAATACAAGCAAGTAAATATCTGCGAGAATTTTGATTCTTTTGAAGAAAAAATTGTTCATTTTTTTAAAGAAAATTCATGTAAATTAGTATTCATACAAAAAAGTTGCGGATATAGTTGGAGAAAGTCTCTTACGAATCATCAGATAGAGAAAATTTGTAGTCTTATTCATTCTCTTGATCCTAACTGTATATGTTTTGTTGATAACTGTTATGGGGAGCTTGTTGAAGATAGTGAACCAATTTCTAAAGGGGCAAATATAATTGCTGGATCATTGATTAAAAATTTGGGAGGAACAATAGTTCCTACTGGTGGGTACGTTGCAGGAGATGCAGAGTTGGTTGAGATGGCATGTTCTAGATTAACCTCACCAGGCATTGGTTCTTCTGCAGGAATAAATTTTGGACTAGGAAGATTAATTTTGCAGGGTTTGTTTTTAGCACCACAAATTGTTCACGAATCACTAAAAGGTGCAGATATGGTTGCAGCAGTCTTTAAAAATTTGGGATTTAAGGTTTTACCAGAGCCAGCAACTTATAGATCTGATCTTATTCAGTCAGTAAGATTGAATAATCCTGATTTGGTACAAAAAGTTTGTCAATCTTTTCAAAATTCTTCACCAGTAGATTCTTTTCTGAATGTTGTTCCATCATCAATGGATGGATATGATTCAAAATTATTAATGGCAGGAGGCACCTTTATTGAAGGGAGTACAAGTGAATTTTCTGCTGATGCCCCTCTAAGAGATCCTTATAATATTTTTGTTCAAGGTGGTTCTCACATAGCTCACATCAAAATTGCATTAATTCGATTATTATCTGAACTATTAGAGGAAAAATTAATTTCAAAGGATTCTCTACTTCCTTTATCTACTTAATCATGTCTTATAAGTTTCCAGACAACCTCAACTATGCTGACACTCATGAATATGTCTTGGAAGAAAATGGATTATTAAAAATTGGAGTTAGTGAATTCGCTATAGATCAGTTAGGAGATATTGTTTTTGTTGAATTAGCTGATCAAGGTGCAACTTTAGAGAAAGGCGAGACTTTTGGAACAATAGAATCAGTTAAGGCCGTTGAGGAAGTTTATCTGCCTTTTTCAGGGGAAATAGTATCTATAAATGAAAGTGTCATTGAGAACCCTGAGCTTTTACAGAATGATCCGATTGGAGACGGTTGGTTAGTGATTTTGAAACCAGAATCAGAAGCATCAATTGCTGATTTGATGACTTCTGAGGAATATCAATCAAAGGTTGTACCAAAATAAGGCAAACTTTTTAAAAAGAGCTATTTTAAAGAAAAATATTTTAATATGACATCCAAATTCGGGTCTGATTTGTTTATAGATAGGCATCTTGGGTTAGGTGATAATGATGAAACAATTATGCTGAACAAGCTTGGTTTTAACAATATTGATCAATTTATAAATCAAGTTATTCCAGAAGATATTCAGCTTAAAGATAAATCTTCAAAAATATTGCCCCAAGGTTGTTCAGAAATTGAGGCTTTAAATGAATTAGAAGAGATTGCGAATAAAAATACCAAAATGAGATCACTTATAGGCCTTGGTTATTATGACAATCACATGCCTAAAGTAATCCAAAGACATGTTCTTGAAAATCCAAGGTGGTATACGTCTTATACTCCATATCAAGCAGAAATTGCACAAGGAAGATTAGAAGCTCTATTTAATTTTCAGACTATTGTTTGTGAACTAACAGGATTCCCTGTTGCCAATGCATCTTTGTTGGATGAGGGTACTGCTGCTGCAGAAGCTATGGCCATGAGTTTTTCCGCAAGAAAAAATAAATCTTCAAAAGTTTACTTAGTGGAGTCAAATGTTTTTGATCATACTTTTAATGTTCTACAAACCAGAGCAAAACCTTTAGGAATATCTTTAAAACGCTTTACTCAAAGCAACCTTCCTAATCATGATGATGTTTTTGGAATGTTGTTGCAATTACCAGGTAAAAATGGGGAATTATATGATCCCACATTCTTAATATCCCAAGCACATAGATCAGAAATTATTGTTACGGCATGTATTGATCCACTAGCACAAGTTTTGATTAAACCAATTTCTGAATTTGGTGTTGATGTAGCAGTGGGGAGTATGCAAAGATTTGGTGTTCCAATGGGTTTTGGTGGTCCCCATGCAGCATATTTTGCTTGTAGCGAAAAATATAAAAGGCTGATACCCGGAAGAATTGTTGGGCAAACTCTATCTAAAAATGGAGAAAAGTCTCTAAGACTAGCACTGCAAACAAGAGAGCAACATATTAGAAGGGAAAAGGCCACTAGTAATATTTGTACTGCTCAATCTTTGCTAGCCATAATTTCTTCTTTTTATGCTATTTATCATGGACCCTCTGGATTAACGCAAATTGCTAAGAGATTAGTTGAGTTGAGAATAAATTTAGAATTAAGTTTAGCTGCTTTAGGTTTTGATATTCCTGATGGGATTAGATTTGATAGTGTTGATGTTTATTCTGAGCACTCCCAAAGGATCCATAATGAAGCTTTAAGAAATGGCTATAACTTAAGAATTTTGCCGTTGGGATCAACTATTGAAAATTCAACTGGCTTTGGGATCTCTTTAGATGAGCTTAGTAATGAAAAAGAAATAAAAGATATTTTGACTTTCATAGCAAACCTTATAGAAAAAGAAGAAGATTTAGAGCATTTAAAATTTGATAAAGAATTTCATCTTGGAAGTTTAGCTTTGAGATCCAGTGCATGGATGCAGCAAGATATATTCACAAATTACCGAAGTGAAACTGAATTAATGAGATATATATTCCGACTTGCAGAAAAAGATTTTTCTTTGGTAGATGGGATGATGCCATTGGGAAGCTGTACTATGAAGTTAAATTCTGCAGCAGAGTTAAATCCAGTCTCTTGGGCTAATTTATCTTCCATGCATCCTTTTTCTCCACTAGATCAAACTAAAGGCTATTCAAAAATTATATCTGACTTAGAAAAATGGATAAGTGAGATTGTTGGTTTAAAATCAGTTTCTTTTCAACCAAATGCAGGATCTCAAGGAGAGTTTGCTGGTTTATTGGCAATAAATTCTTATTTTGAATCAAAAGGTGAACTGTTAAGAAAAAAATGTTTAATTCCAAAAAGTGCTCATGGAACAAATCCTGCTAGTGCAGTTATGGCAGGTTTTGAAGTGTTAACTGTTGAATGTGATGACGAAGGAAATATTGATTTTCAAGATTTGTCGATGAAGGTCAAGAAATTTGATGACCAAATAGGGGCACTTATGTTGACTTACCCCTCTACTCATGGAGTTTTTGAATTACAAATCAGAAAGATATGTGATTTAATTCACTCTGTGGGAGGATTTGTCTATTTAGATGGAGCAAATTTGAACGCTCAAGTTGGATTATGCAAGCCAGGTAATTATGGTGTTGATGTTTGCCATTTGAATTTACATAAAACATTTTGCATTCCACATGGAGGTGGTGGTCCAGGAGTAGGTCCAGTTGCTGCATCGGAAACTTTAAGCCCATTTCTTCCTACTCATTCTTTAATGGATAATAATTTATCTATTAGTTCCAATTACGTATCTTCTGCCAAGCATGGGAGTGCAAGTATTCTTCCAATAAGTTGGATGTACATAAAAATGGCTGGTTTTTGTGGTTTAAGGAAAGCAACTGCGCATGCAATTTTATCTGCAAACTATATTGCGCATTCTTTAAAGCATAAATTCAAGATTCTTTATAAAGGAAAAAATAATTTTGTAGCGCATGAATGTATTTTAGATTTTAGGGATTTAAAATCCAAAACTGGTTTGAGTGTAAATGATTTAGCTAAACGATTAATAGATTATAGTTTTCACGCCCCAACTATAAGTTGGCCTGTTCCAGAGACGATAATGATAGAGCCTACTGAAAGTGAAAGTTTGGTTGAATTGGATAGATTTTGCGAGGCTATGCTATTGATTGGAGAAGAAATCAGCGAAATAGAAAAAAATGTTGCATTAAAGAATAATAATGTAATAAGTAATGCCCCCCATACTCTGAAAGAGTTAATTGCTGATAATTGGCATTACCCTTACTCAAAAGAAAAAGCTTCTTTTCCTTATAAAACTCCAACGTCTATAAAGTTTTGGTCTTCAGTTTCTAGGATCAATAATGCATATGGCGATCGCAATTTAATTTGTTCTTGCAATCTAAATCAGGGCGAAACTTTCGAAGAAAAAAAATGTGCTTAAAGGACTAGCGTCTTTATATTTACTTAGTTATTATCAGTGAGAATAAAAATTTAATATTTTCTTATAGAATTTTTTTAAATTTTTTTATTACAATATTCGAGCATCAAATTTTTTGGGGTATTTGAAGCTATGACCAAAGATTCTAAATCTGGTAATGTTACGAACCTGCCAGTTAAAAACGTCAACTTACCAAATTTTGTTACCAATTCTTCAGGAGATAACTCAAATATTTGTTCAATTGAGGGAACTAATGTTATAAGAGTACCTTTTGGTAAGAAATTCCCAAAAAAGAAAAGGCCTGAAAAGAATCAAAATATCGCTACTCTTATACTTCCTTTAACTTCATATAGTAATCCTACGCCTCCGCACGTAGCATAATTTATATCAAGTTCAATCTGTTTTTTTAAGAGTATCTGAATAATAGTTTTGGAGTTGCAATGTTGCTTGATTCCAATCCCATTTTTCTGCTTCGTTTCGTGCCTCTTTTCTCATAATTTCTCTTTTATCTTCATTCTCTAGAATTTTTTTTGTTGCTTCAATCAAACTTTGTACCCCATTATCTTTTTCATCTGGATCATATAAACAACCATTAATCCCATCGCTAATTATATCTGGAATCCCCCCCTTGTTGGCTCCGATAACAGGACATCCTGCGGCCATGGCCTCGAGTAAAACCAAACCAAGTGTTTCTGTACTAGAGGGAAATAAAAATATATCTCCAGAGGCATAGGCGCCAGCAAGTTCATCACCAGATAAATATCCTATGAAATTAGTCTTGGTATTTTCGAAGATTTTTTCAAGCTGGTTTCTATACGGTCCGTCACCTACAAGTGCTAAACAAGCATTAGGGATACTTTCTAAGACTGGTTTAATTCTCTCAATTTGTTTTTCTGCTGATAATCTTCCTACATAAATCAATAAATAATTAGCGTCTTTATATTTTCCAAATAGTTTATCCCTCATTTTCTCACTTCTTAAATCTGGTCTGAAACTGTAAGTATCTACTCCTCTTTGCCAAAGAGCAGTCCTTTGAATACCTTTATCTTTTAATTCATTGACCATAGCGGTGGAAGTACACAAATTTAACAAGGCTTGATTATGAGCTGCTTTAAGTAATTCCCACAAAAGTGGTTCTAACATACCCATACCGTAATGTTCCAGATATTTCGGAAGATGAGTATGGTAACTAGCAATTAAAGGAATATTATTTGTTTTCGCCAACCATATGCCACCTAAGCCAAGTACAGCTGGATTAACAACATGTATCAAATCTGGGTTAAATTTTTCTAACTTATCTGAGACTGCAGGACCTGGTAAACCAAGCTTCAACTCTGGGTATAAGGGTAATGGCATTGCAGCAACTCCAACTACAGTTGCTCCCATATATGATTCTGGACACCCCTCTGGACAAAAAATTATAACTTCATCACCATTCTTTATCAAAAATTCAATTGTTTTAGTCAGTCTTGTGACTATGCCGTCAACTTTAGGTAAAAAAGTTTCAGTAAACAATGCAATTTTCACTTTCTTAAGGTATCTATTTCAAAATTTTAATTAGTTTTTATAGCCTCAGCTTGTTTTTTAGTCCAGGATGAAACACAAGGTATGCGGTTAAGATCACATCTATTGGAGTATTTTTTAGCAACTTCAACAACTTCTTCTAATAAGCCATTATCAAGAGTAGTTGGGTTTAAACCTAATTCTATAAAGCATTTATTATCAACAATTAGATCATTTTCTACTGCTTCATTCCTTGGATTTGGTAAATAATTGATATCAGCTCCCGTTAGAGAAGCAACTTTTTTAGCTAGTTCTCCAACTTGATGACTCTCAGTCATTTGATTAAAGATTTTGACTCTTTCTCCAGATTTTGGAGGATTTTCAAGAGCAAGTTGTACGCATTTTACAGAGTCTTTTATATGTATAAATGCTCTTGTTTGCCCTCCCGTCCCATGAACACTTAATGGATATCCAATTGCAGCTTGCATTAGAAATCTGTTCAAAACAGTTCCATAATCTCCGTCATAGTCAAATCGGTTTGTCAATCTAGGATCTTTTAAAGTTGCTTCTGTATTTGTTCCCCAAACAATGCCTTGATGTAGATCAGTGATCCTTACAAGATCATTTTTGTTGTAGTAAAGAAATAATAATTGATCTAAGGTTTTAGTCATGTGGTAGACACTACCTGGGCTTGCAGGGTGTAATATTTCTTCTTCAAAGCGGCTTCCATCAGGTTGTGGAACTTCAACTTTTAGATAACCTTCTGGAATTGTTGCACCTCTATGTGATCCATATCCGTAGACTCCCATTGTTCCTAAATGAACAATATGAATATCTAAATTACTCTCTACTATCGCAGCAAGTAGGTTGTGGGTGCCATTAACATTATTATCTACTGTATATCTTTTGGTGAAACTCGATTTCATCGAGTATGGTGCTGCTCTTTGTTCTGCAAAATGGATCACGGAATCTGGTTTCTCATCAATGAGCAAATTGAGTAATTTTTGATATTGCTTAGAGATATCCATGTTTAGAAATCTCATAGGCTTGCCTCCAGTCTCTTCCCATGCAGAAAGTCGTTCTGTTATAGAAGCAATTGGAGT
>CACLGU010000015.1 GCA_902606505.1 uncultured Prochlorococcus sp. | reverse complement strand
TTTAAGATTTTCTATATCTTGTATAGTTTCTTGATCAGTAATTTTTTTAATTAATGAATGATTAACAGAAATTGCTAAATAAGTAACTCCAAATAAAGTATCTGGCCTTGTGGTAAATACAGTTATTTTCTTTTCTGGATTGGTATTGATATTGAAATTAATATTTGCACCAATTGACTTTCCAATCCAATTATCTTGCATTATTTTTACTCTTTCTGGCCAGTTATCTAATTTTTCTAAATCCTTCAATAACTCATCCGCATAATTAGTAATTCTTAAAAACCATTGCTTTAATAATTTTTTTTCAACTACTGCACCAGATCTCCAAGATTTACCCTCTGAGTCAACTTGTTCATTTGCTAGGACTGTATTATCTATGGGATCCCAATTAACTTCTGATTCCTTTTGATATACAAGACCTGCCTTGTATAACTCTAAAAATAGATATTGAGTCCAAATATAATAATTTTCATCACATGTTGCAAATTCCCTATCCCAATCAACTGATAGTCCCAAAAGCTTTAATTGTGACTTCATATGAGAAATATTTTTTTTAGTCCAGACACTTGGACTAATTCCTCTTTCAATCGCAGCATTTTCAGCAGGCAAACCAAAAGCGTCCCAACCCATTGGATGTAAGACAGATTTACCCTTAAACCTTTGGAATCGAGCTATTAAGTCTGTAATAACATAATTCCTAACATGTCCCATATGAAGATTACCAGAAGGGTAGGGAAACATTGATAAGGCATAAAATTTATCGCTATTCTCAGTTAATTCATCGGTTTTGTATAAATTGTTTTCTGTCCATATTGACTGCCATTTTTTTTCTATTTCAGATGGATTATATAAATTGGTATCAGCCTCATATTGTTTATCTGGAGAAATCACTTAATTTTTATTTGTTAAATTATTATTTTAATATCCATTGTATAAAATAGAAATAGATTGTTAAAAGGAATAATTTATAATTAAAATTTAAGATATATGAATTACAAATGAAAAATATAACTTTTGAAAAATATCAAGGTAACGGAAATGATTTCGTAATAATAGATTCTAGAGGAAATGAATTCTATAAAAATTACAAGACAAATAAAATATTTGATATAAAAAAAATTTGCAACAGGCAATTTGGTGTTGGAGCAGATGGTGTGATTTTTATAGAAGAACCTAATGAAGATAATTATGCAAAAATGATAATTTTTAATTCTGATGGTTCTGAAGCACAAATGTGTGGAAACGGAATTAGGTGTTTAGTTGAGTATCTCCACGTAAATGATTCAATGAAAAATAAAAATATAGAATATAAAATTGAGACTAAAGCAGGTTTAAAAATTGCAAAATATATAAATGATGAAATTACAGTAAAAATGGGAGTTCCAATTTTAGAATGTGAAAATATTCCAACAACAATTGAAAAAAAAATAAATTCAATTCCTTCACACGAATTTATTGAGAAAGATTTTAATAATATGGGTTATGCCGTAGGAATGGGAAATCCTCATTTAATATTCTTTGTAAAAGACATAGAGTCAATTGTTCTTTCCAGACTTGGTCCTATATTTGAAAAAAATGAATTATTTCCTGAAAAAACTAATGTTCATTTTTGTCAAATTTTAAATAGAGATAATATCAAAGTAAAAGTATGGGAAAGGGGTGCAGGTCCAACCTTAGCTTGTGGAACAGGTGCCTGTGCTATCCATGTGGCAGCTTATAAATTAGGCCTTTGTAGTTCACAAACCATAGTAACCTTACCAGGAGGTAATCTTAAAATTGATTGGTCAAAAGACGATTGTGAAGTAATGATGACCGGTAATGCTAAAAAGGTTTTCTCAGGATCAATGTTAGTAAATTAATGGAAAATAATTTTATCTATTTAGATAATGCATCCACAACTCCGTTATCTGAGAATGTTTTAAATATAATTAATTCAACTTATAGGAATTATTGGCATAACCCTTCATCTACATATGAGCTAGGGATAAAATGCTCTACTTATCTTGAAAAAATTAGATCTAAAATTGCTTATATATTTGAAGCAGATATAGAGGATATAATTTTTACATCTGGTTCTTCGGAATCGACAAATATTGTATTTAATAATATCTATGAGAAATTTAAAAATGGTAGGGTTGTTATTTCAAATGTTGAACATCAAGCAACAACTATTTGTGCTAATAAACTAAGAAAACAAAATTGGACTATTTACGAATGGCCGGTAAATAATGATGGAATTTTAAATATTTCTGATATCAAAAAATTTTTAAACAATGATACTAAGCTTGTATCAATTATTTGGGGTCAAAGTGAAATTGGGACAATACAACCTGTCCAATTTATTGGTTCCAAATGTGAAGAATTAAATATAATGTTTCATTTAGATGGAACTCAAATATTAAGTAATGGAATATTCAGTTGGAAAGATCTTAAATGTGATTTTTTAAGTTTATCCGCTCATAAATTTGGAGGTCCAAAAGGGATCGGTATTCTTTTAACAAAAGAAAAGTCTAGACAAATTTTAAAAAATAATGACATATCACTTACTCAGGAATTTTCAATTAGACAAGGTACACAAGCTTTGCCATTAATCGCTGGAATGTATGAATCATTAAAGAATATTGAAGGAAAAATAAAATTATATGATTACATAACTGAATTTCCTTCTAATAATATTAATAAACTTAAAAATTATTTTTTTCAAAAAATTAAAGATAATAATCATATAAAGATTACGGGTAGTATTAACCATAGACTTCCCAGTCATATTTCTTTTTTACTATTAAATAAACTATTTGAGCCTATAAAGGCCTATAAGATTGTTAATTTCATGTCAGAAAATAAAATAGCCATAAGTAGTGGCAGTGCTTGTTCAAGCTCATCTGGGAAACCTAGCTCAACACTTAAAAATATTGGTTTAAAAGATGATGAACTATATTCAAATATTCGTGTTACTTTAGGTTCAATAAATAATAAGTCAGAAATAGATAAATTTTTAGAACTTATTCAAATATGTATTGACAAATTTTAATGGAAACTAATTACAGACTACCTAATGATTTAAATGAATCTCTTAAGAATATGGAGGATGCAATTATTCCAAGTTTATTAGATTCAAATAAAAGATTTACTATAGAATTTAATTTTGAAGGGTTGAAGTTTAACAGAATTGGAATAACTATCTACAAGATATTGTCTAAAAATAATAATGTATTCATAACATTTGCTGATCAAGGTGCTGTGGCTTTGGCTCAAAGAGACTATCCTGATATCAAAGATAAAATATTTACTTTTAAATCATTTAATGAATCAAATAATATAAATAATATTGATAGTGTAATGATATCGATACTACCTCAGCCATATGATTTCGATTCATTTGAACCAATGTCTGATAATTATCAAGGTACGCATTATTCATTAAATCCAAAATTTGAAGATGCGAATATTGGTATAGGAAGTGTTATTAGAGAGCGACGTAAAAACTTTGTCAAAACATGGAAAAATATTTATTTTCTGCAGCCTTTGAATAAAGCTGCTCTTATGCATATTTATCCAAATAACTGGTTGCTTTTCAAAGAAGAAAATAAAAGGTATTTTTTTAAAAAAGAATTTGAAATTAAACCCGACAATGAATCTATTTTTGTAAATTTATAGATTGAATGTGATAAAAAAAATATATTCTTTTTTCTTTATTGTTCTTATATTAGTAACATCTCCATTCTTAATAAGATATTTACTAACAAAACAGAAAATAACTATTTTAAATAGTATTTATTTTAATTTCCCGGGAATAATTAATAAAAACAAAATATGTCCTTCATATGATGCTTTATTGAATCAAACGCTTGATGATTCTTTTAGTGTATCAATTATTAATAATAAAGGGGAAATAATAAGTTCCTACAATGAGGATGTTCCAAGGTTGCCAGCATCTAACCAAAAATTATTCTCATCAGCTTATGTTTTAAGTAAATATAAATTAAATAATAATTTAAAAACTTCCTTATATAAAAATAAAAGCGATTATTATTTACACGGTCAAGGTGATCCAGATCTTAATTATGAACATATAATCGAACTAATTTCAAATGTTAAAGAAAATAAAATTATTAACTTTAATATTGTAGAAATTGATTCAAAATTATATTGGCCTAATGGTTGGACAAATACTGATAAACTTTACGAATATGGATCTCCAATTACATCTCTTGCAATAGAAAGTAATTACAATAAATATTATGATATTTATGCATTAAAAAATTTTATTGAAAATTATTTAAAAAATAAATTTCCAAATTCAAAAATAAATATAGATTTTTTTGATTCAGAAAAAACTTTTTATTTAAAAAATATTAAAGAGATAAATAAAGTATATTCAACTCCAATTCTTTCATTATTAACTCTAACAAATTCTGAAAGCCATAATTTTACGGCTGAATCTCTTTTTAAAAATGCCTCAAATACATGGAACGATAATAACTATATAAAATTGAAAAGATGGCTTGAAAATAAAGGCCTCCCAGCAACTAATGCATACTTTGCAGATGCTAGTGGTTTGTCTCGAAAAAATAAAATTACAACAAAGTTAGTTGTATTGTTTTTAGATAAAATGAGATATTCTAATGATTTTAATGCTTATCAATCTACACTTTCAATTACGGGAGTGAGAGGAACGTTAGCTAAAAGATTTGTAAATAGTGAATTGTCTGGAAAGTTTTTTGGCAAAACTGGGACTCTTTCGAATGTCTTTGCATTATCTGGCTTTTTATATAAAAATGATAAGCCAATAATTATAAGCATTATCCAAAATTCTAATAAAATTGATAAAGAAAAAGCTTTTAATTTATTACGTGATCTTTATTACTTGAGATCCTGTTAAAAAAATATTATTTAAAATAATCTTTTAAATCCTTCTCAACAGAGGGGGGTACCATGTGATTAATTTCACCACCAAATTTTGCAACTTCTTTTACTAAAGAACTACTAAGAAAACTATAATTTGTATTTGTCGATAAAAATATAGTTTCAATATCATTATTAAGTGATTTATTTGTATGAGCAATCTGTAGTTCATACTCAAAATCACTCATTGCTCTTAAGCCTCTGAGAATAAGATTAGCTTTTAGATCATTTGCACAATCAACAGTTAGACCAGAATAAGAAATAACTTCAATATTAGGTAAATGAGAAAGAGAATTTTTTATTTGTATTATTCTTCTTTCAAGATTAAATGTTGGTGTTTTAGAGGTATTTTCTAAAACAGCAACTACTAGATTGCCAAATATTTTTTCAGCCCTTTCTATTAAATCAAGATGCCCATTTGTTAAAGGATCAAATGTACCTGGATAAAGAATTTTCATGAATTTATTATGATCGAATAAGAAATTTAGTTAAAATAATATTATTAGTTAAATCAATTATGACATTAAATCTAGAAGCAAAAAAAATCTTATTAAGAAAAATACCTCACGGATTATTTATTTGTGGCGTTAGAGACGAGGATAAAAATGAAGTGAATGGATTTACTGCAAGTTGGGTGACTCAAGGTTCTTTCACCCCTCCATTAGTTGTTATGGCTGTTAGAGCAGAGGGTTCTAGTCATGAAATAATAAAGTCAACCAATAAGTTCTCATTAAATGTGCTCAAAAGTGATCAAAAGGATCTAGCGGCTGTTTTCTTTAAACCTCAAAAAGCATTAGGAGGTAGATTTGAATCTGTTGAATTTAATTTAGGTGAGCTTGGATTGCCTATTTTAGTTGATAGTGTTGGTGGTGTTGAATGTAATGTTGTTGGAAGTGTTATGCATGGAGACCATACCGTTTTTGTAGGAGAGGTGCAATCTGCTTATCTGAATAATGATGTTGATTCACTAAATTTATCTTCAACTGGCTGGAATTATGGAGGTTAACCACTATAAATGAGTAATTCCTCTATCGAAAAAATAAATAACAAATATAATTTTAAAATTGAATATAAATTAATTAATAATAAGGAGTTATTAAAATCAAGATTATCCGAAATTCCAAAGTCATCTGGTTGTTATCTTTTTAAAGATATTGATAATAACTTACTTTATATCGGTAAATCTAAAAAACTACGCAGTAGAGTAAGTAGTTATTTCAATAATTATTCAGATTTAACTCCCCGATTAAGTTTGATGGTTCGTCAAATAACTGAAATAGAAATAATAGTCACAGATAGCGAATATGAAGCATTAAATTTAGAGTCAAATTTAATTAAAACAAACAAACCATATTTTAATATTCTTTTAAAGGATGATAAGAAATATCCATATCTTTGTATAACTTGGAGTGAAAAATATCCTCGAATATTTATTACAAGAAGAAGAAGAAATAGAAATAATTTAGATAGATATTATGGACCTTATGTAGATGTCGGATTATTAAGGAGAACATTATTTACGATAAAAAAAATATTTCCACTTAGACAAAGACCAAGGCCAGTCTATAAAGATAGAACTTGTTTGAATTATTCAATAGGAAGATGTCCAGGTGTTTGCCAAGAAGTTATATCATCTGACGATTATAAAAAAATAATGAAACAAGTATCTATGATATTTCAGGGAAGAAATGATGACTTAGAAATATTTTTACAAAAAAAAATGCTGCAATTTTCAAATGATCTAGATTATGAGAATGCAGCAAAAATAAGAGACCAAATTTCAGGTTTAAAATTATTAACTGAATCACAAAAAATATCAATACCAGATTCTTCAATTAATAGAGATATCTTTGGAATAGTTTCAGAAAAAAATGTAGCTAGTATACAAATTTTCCAAATGAGATCAGGTAAGCTCATTGGGAGAATTGGCTATAGTCAAAAATTAAATAATGAAGATGAAAATCTTATTTTACAAAAGATATTAGAAGAGCATTATATGAATGTTGAACCTGTAGAAATACCATCAGAAATTCTTATTCAATATAACCTTCCAAAACAAGCAACCATAGAGGATTGGTTAACGGAGCTAAGAAAAAAGAAAGTAAAAATCCTAATCCCAAAAAGAAATAAAAAACATGAAACTGTAGAAATGGTTTTAAAAAATGCGAAATTGGAATTAGATAGAATATTAAATGGGATACAAGATAATGAATCATCAATTGAGGATCTTGCCCAAATACTTGAATTAAGCGAACAACCTAAAAGAATTGAAGGCTATGATATAAGCCATATTCAAGGTAGTGACCCTGTAGCGTCACAAGTCGTTTTTATTGATGGGGTTCCTTCTAAACAGCATTATAGGAAATATAAAATTAAAGATCCAAACGTTTTTATAGGACATAGTGATGATTTTGCTTCGATATATGAAGTAATACAAAGAAGGTTTAAAAAATGGTCAAGATTTAAAGAAAGCGGAGGGGATTTTTCAATATTAAATGATAAAACGAACAGTAAATTAGACAATGAACTTCTATCAGATTGGCCTGATTTAATAATGATTGATGGAGGAAAAGGACAGTTAAATGCAGCTATTAAAGCATTAAAAGAATTAAATCTTGAGGAAGAAGTAACTATATGTTCATTGGCAAAAAAAAATGAAGAAATATTTATTCCAGGATTTACTAAGTCTCTTGATACTGATGAAAATCAAAAAGGAGTTCTTCTATTAAGAAGGGTAAGAGATGAAGCACATAGATTTGCATTATCTTTTCATAGAGACAAAAGATCTAAAAGAATGAATAGATCTCAATTGTCCCAAATCAGTGGATTAGGACCATCAAGAATAAGAGAATTGCTTGAGCATTTCAAATCAATAGACGCGATAAGAATAGCTAGTAAGGAGGATTTATCAAAAGTTAAAGGACTTGGAAAAAATTCAGTTAATGATATATATGAATATTTTAACGAGTTATAAATATTAATTAAATTTTGAAAAATAGATTTCTTGATATTGTTAAATATAACTATATTAAAAACATATATTTTTAAATTAATCTAGTAATTTGGCAGCTGAAGCATATCTCTGGTTTAAATCACTTCACATTATTGGTGTAATCGTTTGGTTTGCGGGACTTTTTTATTTAGTAAGACTTTTTATATATCATGAAGAATCTAAAAATATGGATAATGAATTAAAAATTGCCTTTAATAAACAATACACCTTGATGGAAAAAAGGCTGGCGAATATAATCACAACACCCGGGATGATATTAGCTTTAAGTATGGCTATTTGCATGGTTATTATGCAACCAAGTTGGTTAAGTGAGAAGTGGTTGCAAATTAAAATTTCTTTTGTTTTGGGATTAGTAATTTATCATTCTTATTGTTATAAAATAATGTATTCATTACAAAATGGTACTTCAACCATTTCAGCAAAAAACCTTAGATTATTAAATGAATTGCCTACTTTATTATTATTTATAATTGTACTTTTAGTTATTTTTAAAAATAATTTTCCAACTAGTATTGCTACATGGAGCGTAGTTGGACTTATTATTTTCATGTTGGCTTCAATTCAATTATATGCAAAGATTAGAAAGAAAAATGAGAATTCATTAAGTAATGAATAGGGAAGACTTAGTAAAATTAACTTCCAATATTAATAAAAATAGTTGTCCTAAAAATATTAATTTTCACTGTCATACAAAATTTAGTGATGGAAGTCTAGAACCATATGAACTTTTAGATCAAGCTTATAAAAATAACTTGAAATTTTTATCAATAACCGATCATCATACAATTAAAGCTCATGAATATATAAAAAAAAATAATATACTCAAAAATTATCCTAATGATTCCTTTACATTAATTTCGGGAATAGAAATTAATTGTTTGATTTTAGGATGTTTAGTACATGTAATTGGATTGGGAATAGATATAAAAAGTAAATACCTAAATCCCTACATCCTTGGAGAGTCTCCAATAGGTAATGATTTAAATATTAAATCAGTTATAAAAGCAATAAATTTAGCTGGTGGTTTATCATTTCTTGCACATCCAGCGAGATACAGGATTCCCTTTTATAAATTAATTCCAGAGGCCAAAATACAAGGTATTGATGGAATAGAGGTTTGGTACGATTATGAACTTAATGAAGTATGGAATCCTAGTTTATTTGTATGTTCAGAAATAGATAAATTAGCAGATAAATATTCAATGCTAAAAACATGCGGAACAGATAGTCATGGACTTTCGCTATTAGGTAGATAATTTAGAATTCATTTTTTTCAATTATTGAATCAGTATTAATAATTATGTTCTTTAAATTTTCAATGACATCTGATGAACAATTATTCCACATTTTTCTATTTACAATTTCAAGAAATCTTTGTGCAATATCTCTTAAAGCCCATGGATTATTCTCTAGAAAGAAATTCCTAAGATCCAGATCACATAACCATGATTTATAAACTTCCTCATAACACCAATCTGAGACTACTTCAGTAGAAGCATCAAAAGCATATAAGTAATCTAGTGTAGCTGAAAATTCAAACGCTCCTTTATAACCATTATCCTTCATTCCATTTATCCATTTAGGGTTAAGTATTCTTGATATAACAACTTTATTAATTTCATCTTTTAATTTTGAAATTTTGGATAATCCAAATTTTGATAAATCACCATGATACATTTCAGGAAATTTACCGCTCAATTTTTTTACTGCTGAAGATAAGCCACCCTGAAACTGATAATAATCATCAGAATCTAAAATATCATGTTCCTTATTATCTTGGTTATGAACAACTAACTGAACATTTTTAAGAGCATTTTCTAATGATTTTTTATCCTCTATAGGTTCAAGATTATCACTGTAAATCCACTTACTCCAATTAAGAAAAGATTCTCCAAAATCATCAATATTTTCCCAATTAGAATTAGAAATTAGTTCTTGTAGTCCAGCTCCATATGAACCTGGCGCTGAACCAAATATACGATTAATTGAATCACCATCCCTTGATGCCCCAGCAAGAGGGTTAAATTTATCATCCTCATTAAGATTAGAAACAAGATTTATTGCTTTAGAAGTTAATTTTACTAACTGTGGAAATGCATCTCTAAACATTCCTGAAATCCTTAAAGTAACATCAACCCTTGGTCTTTCGAGAACAGATAAAGGAATGATTTCTAGATCTACTACTCTTCTAGAGGGCCCATCCCAAATAGGCTGTACTCCTAATAAATATAGTATTTGACAAATGTCTTCACCACCATTTCTCATTGTGGATGTTGCCCATACAGATATTGCTATATTTTTTAAATCTTCTCCATTATCTTGTTTGTATAAATCAAGTATTTGTGAGGCGGATTGACAACCAACACTCCATGCTGATTCAGTTGGCAGTCCTCTCGAATCAACTGAAAAGAAATTTTTACCAGTGGGTAAAGCTTCAGTTTTACCTCTCGTAGGGGCTCCAGATGGACCACTTTTTACATATTGTCCATTTAACGAATTAATAAATGATAATTTCTCATTATATGAAGAATTAATGATTGGATATAGAATCTCTTTTTTTAATAATAAAAAATACTTATTATGTTTTTTTTCATTAAAGAAATAGTCTATTATTTTCTGATTTTTATATTTATCAAGATTTTTTATATTGGTATTCTTTTTGTAAAAAAACAAATATATTAAATACTTTGCTTGTTGTTCCAAAAAATCAATAGCCATTCTAAAGTTTAAAATGTTTTTGTTGGAAAAAGTCAATAATATTTTTTTATCCTTTTCACTTAACTTTTGATCATATATATTCGTCCAAGGATCCAAATCTAGTTTTAAATGTTTTGCTATATATTGAACAATCCCAATTCTATTGGCATTTGGCACTCTAGCGACACACAAGAATAAATTTATTTCATTAATGTCATTCTGCCTATTACCAAAAATATGCAAACCTGTCCTAATTTGAGATTCTTTAATTTTGCAAAGAAAAGAATCAATCTCTTCAATTTGATTATTTTTATTATTTAAAGTGATTTCGTTAAAATCTTTTTTAATTAATTCAAAAATGGATTTTTCTATAATTTCAATCCGATTAGAATTTAATAATTTTGCTTCAAAATATTCGTCTAAATAATTTTCTAATATTGAATATTTTCCATATAATTCTGACCTATCCAAAGGAGGGGTTAAATGATCAATAATTGTTGCAGCAGTTCTTCTTTTAGCTTGGGATCCTTCCCCAGGATCATTTACGATAAAAGGATATATGTTTGGAATTGCTGGACAAATAATATTTGGAAAACATTTATTACTGAGACCTATAGATTTGCCAGGTAACCATTCAACAGTCCCATGTTTACCAATATGGCAAATAGCATTTGCGTTAAAAACTTTTTCAATCCAAAAATATTGTGCTAAATATCTATGGGGAGGTGGAAGATCGGGAGAATGAATATCTCTATCAGTGAAAGAGTCATAACCTCGTTGAGGTTGAATCAATAATGTTATTTTTCCAAATCTAATACCATTTATTGAGAAGCCTTCATTATCAAGATCGATCGCTTCTGATGGTTTGCCCCAACGGTTAACAATAATATTTTTTGGTTCAAGTTCTAAATAATTCCAATATTTTAAATATTCACTAAGTGGTAAGTAATCTAATGGTTTATTATTTTGAGATTCAATATCATTAGTTCTAGTTTTTATAAGTATTGACATTAATTCCGAAGAATCTTGAGGGTAATTACAAGATCCAAGATCATAACCTTCTTCTTTTAACCAGTTAAGAATATTTATTATCGAAGATGGTGTATTAAGACCAACACCATTACCGATTCTTCCATTCTTTACTGGATAATTACTTATTATTAAACAGATTTTTTTTTCAAAATTATTAAGTTGTTGAAGTTTCACATAATTTGTTGCGAATTTTGAAATCCATTTAATACCTACTTGATCAGCTTTGTAACTGGTTATTTCACTGTAGAGTGTATTTTTTTTAGAAATTATTTCTTTAAATGCTGAAGGACAGGTAGTAATCCTTCCATCAAATTCAGGAATAATTATTTGCATCAATAAATCAGATGAATTCATTCCAATGGACGAATTTAACCAATTTTTTCTTGATCTATTTGAAGAGAGAAGCTGTAAAATTGGAATTTTAAGAGAAGTAAAAATATTTGTAGAATTTTCAATTAATTCGTTATTTTTGATTTGAGATGAAGAAAATGAAGTTGTGGTAATTATTAATTTAATATCTTCCTTTTTAAAAATTTCTATTAATTTCTTTTGAATAATATGATCTTTTAGTGTTGAAATAAATAACGTTTTAGGCGATAGTCCGCATCTTCGTAACTGCAAGTTAAGTTTTTCGTTTACTTCAATTTCATTAGCCAAAAAAAGTGATTTATAGGATATTATTCCAATCTTTTCTCCTTTTTCAATTTTCCAATCATATAAATAAGGATCTGGATAAAAACTAATATTCAAAAACTCATCAGGAATTAATGTTTCATTTGCCTTTAGATAATTTAAACAATTAAGAAATTTTCTATAATTCTCCATTCCTCCCGATCTCAGTAATCTAGAAATATTTAATGCAATATTTTTATCTATACTACTTATTTCACTTAAGGACACTTCCTGATCAACGGTACCAGATAGGATTACTAACTTCCTTTTATTATTGACTGCTTGCCAATTTAAAAGTTGTTCAATTCCATAGTTCCATGTACCTTTATCGCCAAAAATTCTTAGTATGACAACTTTTGCATAATTAATTGTTTTTAATAAATAATTATCTATTTGAGCTGATGAATTTAAATTAGAAATTTCTAAAGCTCTTATATTATTTTTTAATGAAGCAAATTCTTTTTCTAACAATAATTTTGATATGAGATTTAAATCAGCTTTTACACTTGTTATAAAAATAAAATCTGCCGCTGGTTGCTCAATTAAATCATCATTATTCTTTTCATTTCCTGCTACATTTAATATCCTGTGCATTTTATATATAAATAAGGTTTAGAATACGTAAGTAGGATAAAACAAGTTTACCTTAATTAAATAAATTGAATATGCATGAATTTCTTCCATACGCCTGGTTCGAAGGTAAATGTATTCCATTTAAAGAAGCAAAAATATCAATAGCTACTCATGCACTACATTATGGTACGGCTGCATTTGGAGGAATGCGAGCGATACCTAACCCTACAAATAAAGAAGAATTCCTTTTATTTAGAACTGATAAACACATAAAAAGATTATCTCAAAGTGCAAAATTACTCTTAACTGATATATCTGAAGAATATATTTTTAAAGCCTTAGAGGAAGTTATAAAAAGAAATAAGCCACAAAAACCTATTTATATTAGACCATTCGTATATACAAGCGATTTAGGTATAGCTCCAAGGTTACACAATATTGAAACAGATTTCTTTATGTATTGTATTGAACTAGGAGATTATCTATCCCCAGATGGGGTTTCATGTAGAATGAGTAGTTGGACTAGACAAGAAGATAGATCTCTCCCATTGAGAGGAAAAATAAGTGGAGCTTATATTACTAGTTCATTAGCTAAAACAGAAGCTAGTTTATCGGGTTTTGATGAAGCCCTGCTATTAAATTCAAGTGGTAAGGTAAGCGAAGCTAGTGGTATGAATTTATTTATTGTAAGGAATGGAGACTTAATCACTCCTGGTGTTGATCAAGATATTCTTGAGGGTATTACTAGAGCTAGTGTAATTGAATTAGCAAAATCATTTGGAATAAATGTAATTGAAAGGCCTGTTGATAAAACAGAATTATTAATAGCAGATGAAGTTTTTCTAACTGGTACAGCAGCAAAAATTACACCAGTTAAAAAAATTGAATCAAGTGAATTAAATGGTGACAGACCAATAATGAATAAATTAAAAAGTAAGCTTATAGAAATAACAGAAGGTCGTTGTCAAGACTATGATAATTGGGTGACAAGAATTTCTCTAAAATAATTTTCACCTAAAAATGGAATCTTTCAGAACCTATCTAAATAGAGATGAAAAGCCATTAATAATTTTTGACGGAGGTACTGGAACATCATTTCAGAACTTAAATCTTACAGCAGACGACTTTGGAGGAAAAGAATTAGAGGGTTGTAATGAAAACCTTGTTTTATCCTCACCAAAGATAGTTGAAAAGGTCCATAATTCATTCTTAGAAGCAGGTTGTCATGTTATAGAAACTAATACTTTTGGTGCCTCATCAATAGTTCTTGATGAATATGATATTAAGAATAAGGCATATGAGATAAATAAAAATGCTGCACTAATAGCAAAAAAAGCTGCTGCAAAATATGCATCAGTTGATAAGCCAAGGTTTGTTGCTGGTTCAATTGGACCAACCACTAAATTACCCACATTAGGACATATAAATTTTGATGAATTAAAGGAATCATATAAAGAACAGATATATGGTCTTACGGATGGAGGAGTTGATCTACTTTTAATTGAAACTTGTCAAGATGTATTGCAAATAAAATCTGCCTTATTAGCTTCTAAAGAAGTACTTGATAGTAAAAATATAGATATACCTATAATGGTATCTATAACAATGGAAACAACAGGTACTATGCTTGTTGGATCTGACATTGCCTCTGCATTAACAATATTAGAGCCGTTTAATATAGATATCCTTGGACTAAATTGTGCTACTGGTCCAGAACAAATGAAAGAACATATTAAATATTTGTCTGAAAATTCTCCCTTCGCTATAAGCTGTATTCCCAACGCAGGACTTCCTGAAAATATTGGCGGTGTTGCTCATTACAGATTAAAGCCAATAGAATTAAAGATGCAGTTAATGAATTTTATATATGACTTTAATGTTCAATTAATAGGTGGATGTTGTGGGACAACACCCGAACATATTAAATATCTTTCTTCAATAATAGATGAAATTATTGATAACGAAATGCCAAATAAAAATGGTAAGAACAATTTAAGTGGCTATATTCCTTCTGCATCATCAATATATAATTCTGTACCGTACAAACAAGATAATTCTATTTTGATTGTAGGCGAAAGATTAAATGCAAGTGGATCTAAAAAGGTAAGGGAGTTGTTAAATAACGATGATTGGGATGGACTAGTATCAATTGCCAAGCAACAACAAAAAGAAAATGCACACGTTCTTGATGTGAATGTTGATTATGTAGGGAGAGACGGAGTGAAAGATATGAAAGAAATAACATCAAGACTTGTTACCAATATAAATTTACCATTAATGATTGACTCTACAGATGCTGACAAAATGGAAAGTGGATTAAAGTCAGCGGGTGGTAAATGTATTATAAATTCAACCAATTACGAAGACGGTAATGAAAGGTTTGATCAAGTTCTAAATTTAGCCTTGGGGTATGGTTCAGGTCTTGTTGTAGGAACTATTGATGAAGATGGAATGGCAAGGAATGCAGATAAAAAATATGACATTGCTAAACGAGCAATTAATAGAACCAGGGAATGCGGTTTGTCTGATTATGAGCTCTTTTTTGATCCATTAGCTCTTCCAATATCTACTGGGATAGAAGAAGATAGATTAAATGCTAAAGAAACAATTACTGCTATATCAAAAATTCGTGAAAATTTTCCTGAGATTCACATCATACTTGGGATATCAAACATTAGTTTTGGTCTTTCACCATTATCCAGAATTAATCTAAATTCAATATTTTTAGATGAATGCATTAAAGCAGGATTGGATTCTGCTATCATCGCACCAAATAAAATTTTGCCATTATCAAAAATTTCTGAAGAAACCAAAAAGCTTTGCTTAGATTTGATATATGACAAAAGAAAATTTGAAGATGATATTTGTATTTATGATCCATTAGTAGAATTAACAAAAGCTTTTCAAGATTTATCTATTCAAGATTTCAAAAAAGCATCTTCAGAAAATAAAAACCTAACTCTGGAAGAAAGCCTAAAAAATCATATTATTGATGGAGAAAAAATAGGTTTAGAGGATCAACTAAATAAAGCTTTAAAAAAATATAAACCTCTAGAAATAATTAATACCTTTCTACTAGATGGGATGAAAGTTGTAGGTGATTTATTTGGCTCAGGTCAAATGCAATTGCCATTTGTACTCCAATCCGCCGAAACAATGAAATTTGCCGTTTCAATTTTAGAACCACATATGGAAACTGTGGAAGAAAACATATCAAATGGAAAACTCTTAATTGCAACAGTCAAAGGCGATGTTCATGATATAGGAAAAAATTTGGTTGACATAATACTTACAAATAATGGTTATGACGTAATAAATCTTGGAATAAAGCAAGATGTTTCAGCAATTATAGATGCACAAAAAAAGCACAATGCAGATTGCATCGCTATGAGCGGATTACTTGTTAAATCAACTGCTTTTATGAAAGATAATTTAGAAGCTTTTAACAATGAAGATATTAGTGTACCAGTAATATTAGGAGGTGCAGCCTTAACCCCAAAATTTGTAAATGAGGACTGCAGCAAAATATATAAAGGGAAAATTTTATACGGAAAAGATGCGTTCACTGATCTTAAATTCATGAATGAATATATGGACAATAAAAAAAAGGGTAATTGGTCAAATACAGAGGGATTCATCAACAATGAGGGAATAGATATTAATTTAGCCTCATCAAAGTCCAACTCTCAAGCTGTTAAAAAATCAATATCTATAGATATAGAGACTTCTAAATTAAATTTAAAAGAAAATTTTATAAGATCTAAATTTATAAATGAAGAAGAACCAATTCAAGCTCCTTTCTTGGGAACGAAAGTCTTGAACGAGATTGATATAGATTTAAATAAGTTAATTTTTTATTTAGATACAAAAGCTCTTTTTAGCGGACAATGGCAAATAAAAAAAGGAAAAAACCAAAGCGTAGATGAATACAATAACTATTTGGATTCATATGCTAAACCATTGCTAGATAGATGGTTAGAGACAATTGTAGAAAAAAAACTTATTTCACCCAAAGCAGTTTATGGATATTTCAGATGCGGTAGAAAAGATAATAGTATTTTCTTATTTGATGATAAATCATTAAATAAAATTTCCGAATTTAATTTCCCAAGACAAAAATCTGGGAATAATTTATGCATAGCTGATTTTTATTGTGATTTGAAAAAGGATAAACCGATAGATATATTTCCTATGCAGGCAGTAACGATGGGCGATATTGCCAGTGAATATTCTCAAAAATTATTTAAAGAAGATAAATATAGCGATTATTTATTATTCCATGGACTTACAGTGCAATTAGCAGAAGCTCTAGCTGAGTATGTCCATGCATTAATTCGTATTGAATGTGGTTTTAGGACTGAAGAACCAGACAAAAATAGAGAAATACTAGCTCAAAAATATAGAGGAGCTAGATATTCATTTGGTTATCCTGCATGTCCAAAAGTATCTGATTCAAACATACAATTATCATTGTTGGATGCAAAAAGAATAAGCTTGACCATGGATGAATCTGAACAACTTCATCCAGAACAAAGTACTACAGCTATCATTTCACTGCACTCAAAAGCTAAATATTTCAGCGCTTAATCTAAATCTTTAGTTGTTTTCTAAATACTCAATAATTTCTTCTTGAAGTTCTTCCATCGTTTCATTTTCACCTAAATCAAGTCCCTCACCCGCCGCGTCCTGTGTTAACTCAAGATAATATGAAGCGCCATCACTAGATAAAAATTCTAATGCGGAAGTTTCATCACTATCTTTAAAAGCTTCATAAAGAGCTTTAAATGCTATGTTTTCAGTAAAGTCCCAATCCATAATGAAAAAAACCTTATTAGAATTATTACCTCCTTACCCCCCATACTCGTCAACCTTTTTTAAAGAAATGTTGGTGTTTTATTATTATTAAAAAAATCTATGAACATAAATAATCAAAATCAGTTAAATGTCCTTGGAGAAAAAATTGAGATTTGTAGTTGCGCACCTATGACAGGGTGGTTCAGGGATGGATTTTGCAACTATGACAAGAATGATGGAGGGAATCATTCCATATGTTGTGTGATGGATGATAATTTCCTGAAATATAGTAAATCACAAGGTAATGATTTAATTACTCCTATGCCTATTTATTCCTTCCCAGGACTAAAGGATGGTGATCATTGGTGTATTTGTCTTGATAGGTGGAAGCAAGCATTATTAGACGGTCTTGCACCAAAAGTCATATTAGAATCAACTAATATTGTAGTCTTAGAATCAGTACCTCTTGAAAAATTGAAAGAATATCAATTTAATAATAAGTAATTACAAGTTTATTTTTTTTTTTAAAATGGTTATGATAAATTTTTTTTAATGAGTTTAGAAATATATTGGAAAAAAGCATTAGAACAAACTCGATTATCAATTGATGATGAATCTTTATATCCTCTCAAAACTGATATAATTACAAGAGATTTATATGAAAAAGACGACTTCATAATTAGGAAACTCGATACTTCAAAATTTATTAAAAAAAAAATTTATGGTCCTAAGCAAAATCCGTTTTGTCCTTGGGAAAAGATACTAGAAATTGATAAAATTGGTGATAATCATCAACTAATATTAAATAAGTACCCTGTACAAAAAGGTCATATTTTACTTATTACAAATAAATGGAAACCTCAAAATGGATGGTTAGATATTAAAGATTGGAGAGCGATCCAACAAGTTAATAATGATACTAGTGGATTATGGTTTTTCAATAGTTCTCCAATTGCGGGAGCAAGTCAACCTCACAGGCATTTTCAACTTCTGCGTAGATCTAAAGGTGAGATATCATGCCCTAGAGAAAAGTGGTTTTTAGAGATGAACTCATATCAAGATCTAGATAGTAAGCTTAAAAAAAATATTATTGTATCCAAATTTAATTTTTTAGAAAATCCATCATGTCTTTTTGAGTTTTACTTAGAATTATGCAAGAAATTGGGACTTGGGGATCCTATTAGTGATAAGAAACCGATATGTCCCTACAATATTTTAATAACTAATAAATGGATCGCTATTATAAAAAGAAAAAATGATCATATTCATGGTTTCAGTATTAACGGTTTAGGATTTGCAGGATATCTACTAGTAACTGAAAATTCAAATATTAATTATTTAAAGAAATTTGGCCCTGAAAAACTTCTAGAAAGTTTTGTTTGAATACTAATTAGTTACCTCAACTTCCTTATCCCTGCTTATTTGGCTTTCTAGAACTTCTATAGATGCTGTTACTGATGCAATTTTACGTTCAAGTGAATCCTTAATATAGTTGAGCATTTCTAATTTCTTGTGTTGATAAAAACTCTTTTTTTCTTTAGATGACTTGGAATAACAATTAAACATTTTTTATTTTTATTATAAAAAGATACTTAATTGACTTGTGAAAGAAAAAATAAATTGGTTTTAATTTAAAAACAATATTCCTTATGGACTTTCAATATTTTTTGAATAAAATTAAATAAATTCCATACTCTTCAAGAAAATATTATTGAATAGTCCTGAAAATTCAAATACAAAAAGAATTTCAATTGATTTACCTGAGGAACTAATTTCCAGGTTTGATCAATTACGAAAAGAGTGGGGATTTAGAGCAAGAGGACCTGTAATAGAAAAGATACTTAAAGAACTTCTTCAAGAAGATGATTTACTACCTAAAAATCAACAGCAAGAATTAGACTTTAACGATAAGAATACTAATAAAAATTTAAATATTGACGAAGATACTGCATTGGTATTAATTAAATCAGACGTAAAAAAAGAAGTTAATGAGATATCTTTAAATAAAAGATCTACAAATAACAATCAATATAAAGAAACAGCCAACTCAAATATAAGCCTTCCCAATTTCGTTGAAAAAAAAGTAAAGAATCTAAGAAGAAGTATTAATAGTGAAAAATTAAAGGAGAATATTAATGATATTCAAATTAATACAATCAAAGAAACTGAATTAATAAAATGTCGAATTGAGTTAATTAGTCATTGGAAAACACTATATGGATCAGTTCCTAATGACCATGTAGTAGAAGCTTCAATAGATTGGTTTGAAAGGGATATATGGCCAAATCTTGATGGGACGGAAAATCTACCCTTTACTTGGAGTGCAGCCAATAAATTAATGTCAGAATTATGCCCATTTTGGATAAAGAAAAATCCATCACTTGAAATTGTTTTATTAATGATTGGCGTTTTAGAAGACCCTTTTGCAACGTCAGATCTGATAAATAGAATACCAACACTTATGAGAAGGTTTGTAAGTAGATTTAAGCGAAATAATAGATCAAATTCATTTGAAACTTTGGACTCAACAATGACAGTACATGGAGCACTTAAATTATTGAATTTATCAACATCAGCAGGATCAGCTCATACATTCCGTAAAATTAGGGAGGCCTATAAATCAATAGCCTTAGAGACACATCCAGATGCTGGAGGATCAACAGATCAAATGAGAAAATTAAATGAAGCGTATCAATTGTTAAAAAATCTATATAGAGGCTAGTATAGTAATTCCCATATAAGACTAATTACAAGTCTAATTAATAGTCTCATATAAGATAGCTGTTAAGATTAAAATTTCTAATTTTAATAAATTATTTTTATTCAAATTTATGTAAGCTAAAAATATGTATTAATGAAATTAAGACAAAATTTGCTTTTAAAAAATAAAAATTTCTTTGTATAGCAATTCTCAAATAAGACTTATTATTAGTCTATTATATAGTCTCAAAATAGATAAGTAAGATAAATAAATTAATCGATTTGAATGAATCATGTCCAAACTGCTTAATGCCTGGGAAAAATTAAAAAATGAATAATAAATCAATAAATTATGTCCTTTAAATGTCCAATAAATTAATAAGGGCTAGAAAGCCTTGCTATTACGGCTTTTTATGTGCCTCCGTACTGCCTTAAAGACAGTACTACTTAGCTTGAAGCTTTTGAATAGCAGTTTGTTTATCAATACTAGGAACATCGCTTAATCCATTTGCATCAAACCAAGGAGCACTAGCCCAATCAAAACCTTCCCCGAAAGTATTGTCAGGTGCAGTTATATACCAATGACATGAAGCATCGGGTACATCAACTGAACATTTTGACCAATCGTCGGACCACTGAGGCACTTGAACCCAGAGTACTGAAGATAGTAATAGAGATAATAAATTTATCATGATACTTATAATACAACATTTATTAGTTTTATCGGATTATTATCTATCTCATATAAGAATTAGTTATAGACTAATTTATAGTCTTATATAAGATTAGCAATACATTTATTTTCCTAATTTAGTATTAAAACAATTTTCAACATTAGAAATAATATTTGAATGTGTAGATGTAATGTCCGAGTCCAGTAATGTTTTATTTTTATCTCTATAAGACAATCTAAATGTATAGCTTATCTGATCATCTCCAAATTTAGTATCTTCAAAAACATCAATTAAACTTACATCCTCTAAGAGATTTTTTCCTGTTTTTCTTATCTGTGATGTTATTTCGCTAATTAAAAATTTCTTATTAAAAACAAAATTTATATCCCTTTCCATTTTCGGAACAACTGGGTATTGTTTAAATAATGGAGTCCATTTATTTTTTCTTGTACTTGCTGCCAAAAGGTAAGAGACATTTATGCTAAATAAATAAACTTTTTTTAATGACTTCTTTTCTAATATTAGTCTGGGATGTATTTCACCAAAATAACCTGCATCTTTCCCTTCAATAACTAAGTTCGCGGTTCTTCCTGGATGAAGAAAATCAATTTTATCAGTAGGTTTATCCACAATTTTTATATTTAAAGAGAATAAAGCCTCCTTTAACTTTCCTCTGGCGTGATAATAATTAAGATCGTTGTTCTTATCCGAATTTATCCATTTTCCAAATTTTCTATTTCCATAAATCGCACCATTCAGAACTTCTTCTTGAATGAACTCATTTTTCTTTTGAAAAACATTTCCAATTTCAAATATATAACAACTTGATTGTCCAGCTTTAATATTACGGTTTACTATCTCCAAATGTTCATTCCAAATATTATCTCTTAGGCAACTAGTTTCTAATAACAAAGGATTAGAAATCTTTATAAGTTTTTCATTATCTTCTGGAACAAGGGAGTAGCTTAGTACCTCGTAAAAACCATTTTCTGTGAAACTATTTTTTACTTTTCTCAATGCCAACTGTTCTGATGACAATTTTCCAGGCTTTATTGGATTAGGAAGGTTTAAGTCGAATCTGTCATACCCTATTAATCTTGCAATTTCTTCAATTAAATCTATTTCTCTTATTAAATCATGTGATCTATTGGGAATTACTGCTACATCCCATCCATATTCTTTATTCTTTAAAGTACAACCTATGAGTGTTAATTTATCAACTATTTCATTATCAGATAAATTTCTTTTTTCAAATTGATCGTTAATTATTAATGGACCAAGAATTTTATGTATTCGATTTCTCCGTAGTTTAATGAATATATCCTCATTTTTTTTAAAATTCGAAGTATTGATAATTGGTAAATTAATAGAATAATATTCTTCTAAAAGATTAATTGCCCTTGTTACTGCACTTATAGTATTTTTTGATGAAATTCCTTTTTCATACCTACTGCTAGATTCTGTTCTTATGCCAACTGCCTTTGAGGATTTTCTAATAGTAGCTGGATTAAAAACGGCACCTTCAAGGTAAATAGAAGACGTAGTATTGCTTACAGAAGTCTCTAAACCACCTATCACACCAGCAATAGCAACAGGTTTATCGCAACATGTAACTAATGTAATATTTTCATTTAATTCATATTTTTTGCCATCTAAACAAACAAGGCTTTCGTTATCCTTGGCTTTTCTTACAGAGAAATCTTCTGGAGAAACTTCCTTTCCAATTAAGTTAGATAATTTATCTTTATCAAACGCATGCAAGGGTTGCCCTTGTTCTAAAAGAATATAGTTTGTCAAATCAACTAGAAGATTAATGGACTTTATACCTGATTTTTCTATACGGTCTTTAAGCCATTTTGGAGATAATTTATCTCCATTTACTCCATTTATGCAGCTAATTGTATATATACAATTAGAGTCTATTGCTGTTGGACAAAGTTTCATTCCCTTAAGTAAATGAATATTGTATTTATGGTTTACTTCTGGAAAATTTAATGCGGATTCTAAAAGGGCAGAAATTTCACGGGCTATACCTATAACAGACATTCCGTCAGGTCTATTAGCTGTAATGGCTAAATCATATATAAAATCATTTAATTGAAGCAAGTCAGACCCTGGAGTACCCAATTCATGTTTTAAGGCTAAATCTTCATCAATGATCTCTATCCCTTCGCTAGAGTCTTCTAAACCAAGCTCCTGTAGAGAGCATATCATTCCTTCACTAATGACACCTCTAATTTCACTTCTTTTAATAGTTAAATCAACTGCATTTAATTTCGCTCCGACAGTAGCAACATAAACATAAATATTTGGTTTAATATTGCGCGCACCACAGATAATTTGTAAATTTTTTGAAGTACCAATATCAACTTGGCAAATTGAAAGTTTTTCAGATCCTTCGTGTTTTAAAACAGATAATACCTTACCTAAAACAACACCATTTACATTTTCTGAACAATCTTCTAATGATTCGACCTCAAATCCCCCAATAGACAATTTCTCAGAGAGATCTTCAGGAGTAGAAGTAATTTCTACTAATTTTTTTAACCAATTTTGAGAAACTTTCATATATATTTTTTAATCAATGATGATAAAAGAAATGAGTATATCTTCAAAAAAGTTTGTTGAAGATGTACAATAGAAAATTATACAATAAAGTATTAATCAAAATGGCTAAAAAAGGGACAAGAGTTGTAGTGACCCTGGAATGTACTGAAGCTAGGACAAGCACAGATCCTAAGAGATCAAATGGTGTTTCAAGATATACTACTGAAAAGAATCGTAGAAATACAACTGAAAGATTAGAACTAAAAAAGTTTAATCCTCATTTAAACAGAATGACAATTCACAAAGAAATAAAGTAATCAAATTAAATTAAATCATGCCTAATTCAATTTTTAAAAAACAATTATCCCCTATCAAACCTGGAGATCCTATTGACTATAAGGATGTAGAACTTCTAAAAAAATTCATAACTGAGAGGGGTAAAATCCTACCAAGAAGGATGACAGGTTTAACCTCTAAGCAACAAAGAGATCTTACATTGGCTGTAAAAAGAGCCAGAATTGTAGCTCTTTTACCCTTCGTAAATCCTGAAGGATAATTTAATATTGAATATAGTTGGCACTATAATTAATATCTCAAATATTTGAAAGATTTAACTAATTTAAAAACATATATTATTGACTCTGATGATCCACATGAGGTTGATGACGCTATTTCATTAGAAATAAAAGAAGGAAATAAAAAAAATTTATGGATACATATTAGTAATCCATGCAAACTCTTTTTGCATGACTCTAATATTGATTTAAATGCAAGAAAGAAAAATAGCAGCTTATATTTAATTGATCAATATGTACCAATGCTACCTAAAGATATTCTTGAAAAGGCAAATCTAGCTCAAAATAAAGTTTCAGAAACTATTAGTGCAGCAATAGAATTCAATGAAGATGGATCAATAAATAAATATGAAATAACTGAAGCAATAATAAAACCAAAATATCAATTAACATATGAAGATGCAAATGAAATATTAGAAATAGAACCTAAAGAAGAAATAGAATTAATTGAGATTAAAAATTTATTAGAAAAAAGTATTACATTCAGAAAGAAACAAGGAGCAATTATTTTTGAAAGTCCAAATAGTATAATTAAATTATATGAGGATAAGATTATACTAACTAAATTAGAGAAAACAATATCACAAATTATAGTTGCAGAATCAATGATATTAATGGGTTATGTAACAAGTTTATTTATAAATAAATATAATTTAGCGGCTGCATTTAGGATTCAAAAATTAAACTGTAATCCATCTGAAATACTTAATAGATACAATGATAGTGATGTTAAATATATAATATTAAAACAATATATGGGAAGAAGTTACATAACTACTAAGCCAGGGGTTCATGAATCATTAGGCCTAAAAATGTATGTACAATGTACATCACCATTAAGGAGATATCTTGATTTAATTATACAAAGGCAAGTCTATAATAAAATTAATAATTACGAAGTTTTATGTAAAGATTCAGTATCTAAGATTATTGATTATTCAAAGAATAGACAATCAGAGAATAATAATATATTTAAAAATGATAAATTTAAATATTTAACATTATTTTTTAAAAATGAAAAACAAAACTTTTATAAAATAATATTCGTTAAGTGGATTAATCATAAAAAAAATATTGCTTTGGTTTATTTTCCAGATTATTCACTAGAAATACTTATTACTCTTTTTGTATCAATAGAACTATATAGTAATAAAATATATAAAGTTAAATATATTATAAATGACAGTAATCTTTTAGAGTTTATTTATTAATTAAATAATTATAATAGGTTGTTATTAGTTTAAAAAATATTTGTTAGTATTAATAAAAAAGCTTTATGACTTTTGTCATTACTACACCCTTATACTATGTTAATGATAAACCTCATTTAGGAAGTGTATATACAACAATAATTTGTGACTCAATAGCTAGGTATAAAAGGCTTGCAGGGGAAGATGTTATTTTTATCACTGGTGTTGATGAACATGGTTTGAAAATACAAAGAACAGCTAATGAAAAGGGTATTGAACCAAAATCACACTGTGATGAAATCTCAGAAGTTTTTAATAATAATTGGAAAAATTGGAATATATCCTTTGATAAATTTATAAGAACAAGCTCAAAAAATCATGAATTTGTTGTTAATGAATTTTATGAAAGAGTAAAAGCATCAGATGATATCTATATGGGAGTTCAAAAAGGTTGGTATTGTGTCGGTTGTGAAGAATTTAAAGATAATCCTGAAAACTCATCAACATACAAGTGTCCCATACATCAAAAAAATCTAGAATGGAAAAATGAAGAGAATCTCTTTTTTAGGCTTTCAAAATATCAAAAAGAAATTGAGAAAATAATTAACGAACCTTCTTTTATAGAGCCAATAGAAAGAAGGAATGAAATTATAAATTTTGTATCTAGAGGTTTAAAGGATTTTTCAATTTCAAGAACGAATGTCTCATGGGGAATTCCAGTCCCTAGTTACGATAACCATACCTTTTATGTATGGTTTGATGCTTTACTTGGATATGTAAGCGCCATTAGCTCTGATGCGACAGAACATTCATTGGAAAAATCAATTAATGGAGGATGGCCAGCTGATGTTCATTTTATTGGTAAAGATATTCTGAGATTTCATGCTGTATATTGGCCCGCAATGCTCATTTCTGCAAATATGAAAGTTCCTAAAAAGGTTTTTGGGCATGGGTTTCTTACAAGAGAGGGGCAAAAAATGGGTAAAAGCTTGGGAAATGTACTCGACCCTGATTTATTGCTTACAAAATATGGAAATGATCCTGTAAGGTGGTACCTCATTAAAGACATATCACTAGGAAATGATGGAGATTTTCAAGATAAAAGATTTGTTGACATTATCAATAATGACTTAGCTAATACAATTGGTAATTTATTAAATAGAACATCATCTATGTCTAGAAAATGGTTTGATAATAAAGTGCCAAATAATGAAAAAATTTTAAATGAAAATAAATTAGAGAATTCTGCCAAAATTGCAGTCGAAAAATATATTTATAACTTTGATAACTACAAATTAGATCTAGCAGCTAATGAAGTCCTTAGCTTAGCAATTAATACAAATTTGTATTTGAACGATAATCAGCCATGGCTGTTAATAAAAGATAAAGATAATCTACCTCTAGTTAAACAAATTATTTATAACGTTTTAGAAAGTACCCGAATAATAGGATTGTTATTAATACCTTTATTGCCCGAATTATCTACAAAAATTAATGAGCAGCTTGGTTCTATATACAGAGAAGAAATTCCTTGGAAGCAACAATTAAGTTGGGGATTATTAGTAAGTAACTCAAGTCTTCCTAAACCCATTCCAATCATAAATAAACTGGAGTATGAGCAACATTTATAGATTAATAATTATTCTTCCATTATTTATTCTTGGTTGCGCCCCAAATGTAATTGATGAAGATAAAGTAATACAAAAAATAGAAACTTTAGAGTTGACTATTTTCTCTAAAAGTGGAGACAAGATATATTCAATTACCAGTCCAAATTCAAGTTATGACAATATCGAATTAAAGTTCGAAATAAAAAAACCTATAATTAATATTCTCAATGGGGAAGTAACTAAATATATTATTAGTTCTGAAGAATCTACATTATCAGACAACAATAAACTCCTGAAATTGAAAGGTAATGTTAAATTAAAAACTCTTAAAAAAGATGGGGATTTTTTATATGCTGATAATTTTATTTGGAATATAGAAAATACTAACTATCTATTAGAGGGTAATATAAGATTTGAAAATCAAAATATCATCTTAAATTCAGGAAAAGCCATATTGGGTTCAGATAACATAATTGAATTTTTCAATCCAGTAAAGTATATAATAAAAGACGAAAATAACAAAAATAAATATGAAATAAATTCAGAAAATGCTTACTATAATTTAACAACTGAATCAGTAAGTTTTAAAGCAAAAGATAAAAGAGTAAAATCAATAATTTATTTTTAAATTTTATTTTTTGAAAAAATATTATTAATTTTTTTGGACCAGTTATTAATCCATTTTTCATCAGACTTCGTAAAACACTTAGCACTCCAGCCTCCAATCAATATAAAGGCCTTATTATTTATAGGTACAACTAAGATAGATGGAATTTCGGCACAAAAATTAAAAAATTCATCTCTTCCAGGATAAAATTTAGTATTTGCTAATGATATTAATTTCATATCTTTTATAGCTCTCAGACAAGTTTCCCCAGGTTTAAAATCATTATTTGAAGTGATTCCCCTCCTCAATATATTAACGCCATCATTGTGAATTAATATTGCTGCTGCTGCTGTAGAAGTTAATATTGCTTCAGAACCCCATGCAAGTTCATCAATAACTTCGTCCGGCATGTTTCTATCGAAGAGAAACTTATTTTCTCCTTTTAAAGCAGCTTTCTCACCAGCTAATGGTTCGAATTGTTTAAATAAAAAACCTATCAAAATAATAATTAATGAAGCTATTGAGGCTAACACTTGTGCTCTTTCAAGCTCAGGGGTAATTGTTTCAATTGAAATGAAATTTGCTATCTGAAAAATAAAGAGTATGGCACCTATTAATATTAATGATTTCCCATTGAATCCCATATTTTAAATATGTTATTTCTAATTAAATTATGCAAATATTATATTGTTTAGTACATTTAAAATTACTCAATAATATGGTTTTTAATATATAATTAATCAAAACCTTTTAAAATGAACCTAAACATCAATAAATATATACTTCCTTTATTCTTTACTGGCTTAATTTTTATTCTTAACCCCTTGATTACATACGCAAATGAATTTCCTAGTATAAACAAATTTTTTGGTATTACTCAACAGAAGACTGTTATAAATTACGAAAAAAGTCAGCCTTCATCTATTGACAACCCTGTTGTGGATCCAAATTTTAACACTATGAGATCAAAAGATACTGAAAGCTCAACTGCTACTTATATAGTTGTAGGGTTGTTAATTGCTGCCACAATTATTCCTTTAGCAACATGGTGGTATTTCTCTAAATAATAGAGAATTTATGAATGCCAAGGATTTAAGTATTAGTGAAAATTCATCTTATATAGTTTTTATTACAGGGGGGACAAAGAGTGGTAAAAGTGAATTCGCGGAGCATCTTGCAAAGGAAGTAAAAAAATTATCATATGTTGCCTTATCTGAAAACAATTTGGTTGATAAAGAATGGCAAGATAAAATTAATTTGCATCGAAAAAGAAGGCCAAAAGATTGGAAATTAATAGAAACAACAGATCTATTAAATACATTAAGAAAAGAAGAAGGTCCATTATTAATAGATTCTATTGGCGGATTCGTTATGAAAAGTATTGGCAAGAAACAAAATGAATGGTCAACAAAAATGAATTCACTTATAAGTCTCTTAATGAAAAGAAAAAGCATAACGATTATTGTTGGAGAACAAGTAGGTTGGAGTCTGGTTTCTGAATATAAAATTGGTAATACATATATTGAAAGAATCGGCGAACTTCAAAAGAGAATAACCAAAATATCAAAAGATAATTGGTTGGCTATAAACGGCAGAGCAATCAAAATAGATGAAATAAGTATTGAAATACCTACTTAAAATTGGAAGTCGCTCTTTTTGAACCTAGAATCCCACAAAATACTGGGAATATTGCCAGATCATGTGCTGCGTTTAATATACCGTTAAATCTTATAGAGCCCTTGGGTTTTAAGCTAGAAGATAAATATTTAAAAAGAGCAGGATTAGACTATTGGCCTCTAGTTACTGTTAATCAGTATAAGAATTTTGAAAAATTTTTAGCATCAAAATCATCAAAAAGAATAATTTCTTTTAGTAAAAAAAATGGATTATATTTGAAGGATTTTACATTTAAACAAGATGATATTTTGCTATTTGGGAGAGAAGATTCAGGATTACCCGATTCCATTATTGATAAAAGTGACTTTTTAATATCAATATTTATGCCGAATATACAGACTGGAAACTATGATCAAAAAGGTGTTAGAAGTCTAAACCTTTCTGTAGCATGCGGAATTGCTATATATGAGGCCCACAAACAAATAAATTTTCAAAATGGTAATTAAGTACAACCAATGTCTTACAATATTCCCATGTCTCGGTAGCTCAGCTGGTTAGAGCGGCGGATTCATAGCCCGCAGGTCGCGTGTTCAAGTCACGCTCGAGACATTTTCAATACTTTTCAATTGAAGAACATAGGCGAAATTTTAATTTAATTAAACTATTTAAGAAAATAATGTTTAATTCACTCGGCACAGTCTTAGATCCAAAAAAATCTAAAGCAAAATATCCAGAAGCAAGAGTTATTGTTCTTGATGACAATTTTAATACTTTTCAGCATGTCGCAAATTGTCTTCTAACAATAATTCCAAGCATGAGTGAACAAAGGGCATGGGATCTAACCGTCAAGGTTGACAAAACAGGATCTGCAGAGGTATGGAGAGGTAATCTTGAACAGGCAGAGCTATATCATGAGCAACTATTCAGCAAAGGATTAACAATGGCTCCAATTGAGAAAACATAAAATAAGTAAGATTGACGGAAAATTTTTGGCTTATAAATTCGAATTGTTCAAGGGTTAAAAGGTTTTCAAAGAATAATCAAAATAAAGATAAATTTTTTGAATATATGTTTATTGACTCTGGGAGAATTCTAGGTGTTTTAGGTAAAGAACCACCTCTTATGACAACCAGAGAAGAACTTAAAGTTGATAAAGCTAGAGATGAATGGAGAAAGTTAATCGCTCAAGGTTGGAAGAGAACCAAACCAGTTTGGGAAAACTATTAGTATCCAATATTGTTACTAGGATTAGTTATATAAATTATGAGATTTAGGACGTAGTTAGCGGGTAAATTTAATGGCTTCAAAAGTAACAAAGCCATTCCTTGAGTCACATTAAATTCTTTATTTTTCATAAAAAAATAAAATTCTCATTTCAATTATAGAAAGACTTTCAAATAAAAACTAAAATACAAAAAAAAGAAATATAAGCATTTATTGATTAAGGATTTTCAAGATATCTAATATCTAAAATTTATTTTAAAAAAATATAGATTTAGGGTTACTTGTTATTTATTTTTTTTTAAAAATCCACGTTATAATTTAATAATCGCTGCTATTTAAAACTTTAAATACCCAATGAAGTATCTCATCTCAAGCAAAAGATCAAGAGCTTTATTTGGTATTGGGATAGTTGCTATAAGTATTGGATTAATATCAAAAAAAGTAATTAACTATCCAGCTGGAGGATGTATGAAAAGTACTCAAGAAATAACCTTTAAAATCTAACCATTAATCATCTTACAATTTCCTTAATTCTTAAATCCAGTCAACTTTGATAACTCTTTTAGTGAAAGTACACCTAAAATAAGTTTTCCATTTATTTCCCATGTGGGAAACCCTTTAATTTTTTTATCAATGCATAATTGAGTTTGACTATTTATGCCATCTCTTGCACATTCAACTACATTAAGTTCTCTATAAGCTTGCTTACCAAATAATTCACTTTGATTAAGGCAATTAGGACACCAATATGCTGAATATTTAACTACACCATTATCTTTAAGGTATTTTGCCAACTCGATTGATTCCCTAGTGCTTTTTGAGGTGACTTTAAGTTCTCTCTGATTATTTAAGTGGGTGCTTTGAATAACACTTGGAAAAGTAAGCAAAACTAATAGTGGGAGTAATAGGCGTTTCATTTATTTACTAATCCTCCATATTTTCTAACTATCTTATCAATCAATATTCGTATATCTTTATTTTTATGTTTCTCTATTTGCTGAAGATTTTCAAGAAGACCCCATATTTGATCCTGTGTATCTTCATTTAATTCACTTACTGCTATTTATATTTAGAGTTTTTATATTCCAGTTTAATTCAAAAGTAAATTTACATACTTATTGTATTTATATTTTTTTATTGCTATTTTTTTAAAGCGGGCTAAGGTTCATATCTCCACGAGAATTTAGTCCGCTGAATTTTTAAAGATTCAATTTATTTTGGATCCCTCTTTAAGAAGTTGATAAGAAATATTCAAAATTATTGTATTTGCTTAATTTCTTAAATCCATTGAATAGCATTCTCATATAAATATTAATAGTGTGACACTATTTATTCAATAATGTTGTTATTTCGCTTCATAACTTTCTTAAAATACTTAAACTCAATAAATTCATGCATCATTTTTATATCATCAGATAATACTTTTTTATTAACTGCATATTCGTCTACATTAACTGGAGATTTATTATTTTCAGAAAATGTTTCGTTATGAAAAGAAAAGTTTTTAAAATCTTTATTGTGATTTTGATTTTGACCATAAGATTCATTTAACACACCTCGAGACCTCAATGCTTCCTCAACCAATAAACCTGTGACTTTTGACTGACTAAACTCATTAGCTGTGCACAATTTTTCAATAATTTCATGCACTTCTTCACTTGGCAAAAAACCAATTCTTTTCCTCGGAGAGGGCATAATTAAAAAAAAGTTAGTGTCACACTTGCACATTATAAGTGTTGCACTATATTTGATTTAAGTCAACTAATTTTGCTATGCATATTTTATTATTTCCTGTCGGATTTATTCTTTGGTATCTAGCTTATGAAGCAAAACCTATCATTAATGATGAAATAACACTAAATTGGGAAGAAAAAAATACAATTAAAAGAAATAAACTTTTAAATATAATCAACGAAAGCTTTTAATATTTACTGTTAATCGATTTTGACCATTCCTTGTGCTTATTATGGAGATCTGAGATTAACTGTTTTTGATAAGTAAATTTGAGTTGATTTTCGTTAAGTGATTTTTTTGTGATAATCATCTCTTTAGAGAAAAAATAAGGAGTGTTATAACTACTTATTTTTTTTTTGACTTCCATATAATGAATTCATCTAATTTTTTTTATATGAATTAAAAGGTTATAGTCTCAATATTTTTATATTCTTTTTATATTTGCTTCATATGTGTTTAGCACGTTTGTAAAAAATATTAGTTTATTAAATAATAAAGGCTATATTTAAACAAAATATATGTTTTATCATGAATCTAAAGGATAGAGGGATTACTGTTGGAGATTTACTAATAATAATAATAATAATAATCACTTCTACAATATTAATTAAAACATTTAGCAAGGATAAGAAAACAACACTTAATTATAGTAATCCAGAGCAAGTTTCTTATAAGAAAAATTTCTATCAAAAATTTATTTGAATAGCTTATATAAGTTATTTATAAAACTCTTAATTAATTCAATTAACTATTAAGCATCGCTTATGTAAATTTCAAGAATTAATAATTATCAAACAATAAGTTTATGTATTTTAAATATTTTGATGTGATGATTTAGAACTTTCCCATTTCAAGTTATCCTTTAAATCATTGATATCATTTGATATTGAAACTAAATTCACCATTTCAAGAATTTGACTTTTATTTAGCCTATTAATAACAATAAGTTTATTAAGCATTTCTAAAACAGATTTATCATTAATATTCATTATTTGTATAAAAAACTATGATCCTTCAATTCAAATACTTTATCTTATAAATTTTAAATTTCATTTTATATTTTAAGCTATATAAAAAAAATATTTATAAAATCATCAAAAATAAAACTCTTACTTATAACAAAATATCTTAAGCTCACTTTTTTATAAATTCGTTTATTGTAAAAAAAAAAAAAAATGAAAAAAAGCTCCAAGAAAGAATACCTTAATAGAGATGAAGTTAATGAAATGATTGAATCAGCTATAAGGAGACATAATAGAAGATCTACAATAATATCAAGCGTACTTGGCTGGATTCTAATAGGTGGTTATTCGTTTGGACTTTTTCAAGCAGTTCAAAATGTGTAATTAATCATTTCTTTAAAGTAGGACTTGCTAGATGATAAATTAATATAAGACTAAGTATTTATTATGAGGGAATATATTGATGCAAATCTTACAGTGATAAGAAAATATTTAAAAAAACGAAAACAATATACATCAAAATTAAATAATGCTTCGATAATGGAAGAATTCAAAGAATGGAGCAAAGATCCATTACCTGAGACAGAATCAATTTGGACTTTACCTGACTTAACGAGAAATGAAAGACTAAAGAATTTTTGTCGCTCAATTAAGAAGGAGATAAGATAAGTGTTTAACTACCTAGTTGTATATGATTTACCTTTAAGTAAAAATAACCGGCAAATCCAACTATATTTAAAATAACAACGAAAATCCAGGCTCCAATGGGCTGATTAGAATCAAATTTTTTTATTTTAACTTTTTCCTTTAGTCTTTCAATATATTTAGCCATAATTAAAAATATTAAAAAGAATATATCTAATTATAGAGAGTTGAATTTTAAGGAATCTTAAATAAAATAAAATTTCTTTTAATTCGAATTTTTATTTTCTAGCCTGTTAATGGGATATTTAATTAACTCCTTTTTGAGATTCTTTAAAAGTTTATTGTGATTCAAAATTGTAAATTTCCTAGTAAAGGAATAGTGCCATTTCATTGAATTAAAAAAAAACTTGCTAATTCATTATCTATAAAATTATAATACTTATTACGGTCATTCAGACCATAAATAATTTAAATAAGGACAAATTTTTTCATGAGCTTAAGAGTTGGCCAAGAAGCACCAGACTTTAGTGCTACAGCAGTATATGATCAAGAGTTTAAGGAGATTACACTTTCAGGTCTAAGAGGTAAATGGGTTGTTTTATTCTTTTACCCACTAGATTTTACATTTGTATGTCCAACTGAAATCACTGCATTTAGTGATAGATACCAAGATTTCTCAGCTCTTAATACTGAAATACTTGGGGTATCAGTTGATAGCAAACACTGTCATTTGGCTTGGATACAAACCCCAAGAAATGAAGGCGGAATAGGAGATATTAACTACCCGTTAGTTTCTGACTTAAAAAGAGAAATTTGCCAGGCGTACAATGTACTAAATGATGATGGAGAGGCCGATAGAGGTTTATTTCTTATCAATCCCGAAGGAGTAGTTATGCATACGACTGTTAACAAGGCTCCTGTAGGTAGAAATGTTGATGAAACGCTAAGGATTCTTCAAGGTTATCAATACGTTGCGGCAAACCCCGATGAAGTATGTCCAGCAAACTGGACCCCCGGGGAGAAAACAATGTTAGAGGACCCCAAAGGTAGTAAGGAATATTTTTCTGCGCTATAGAAGGATTAGAAACATTTAAGTAAGTATTGAGTAGTAAATAATTATAAAAAAATAAAAAATAAATATATTTAAAAAGGGGATAACATCCCCTTTTTGAGGTTTGGGCACGATCCAATCGCTTAAATTAGTTTTA
>CACLGU010000014.1 GCA_902606505.1 uncultured Prochlorococcus sp. | reverse complement strand
GTATTGCTTATCACAATAGTGGTCTTATCCCTTATGGTGGAACCTTCCTTGTTTTCGCCGATTATATGAGGGGCTCAATGAGACTTTCAGCACTTAGCGAATTAGGAGTAATCTATGTCTTAACTCACGATTCAATTGGTGTAGGAGAAGATGGTCCAACACATCAACCCATTGAAACTATCCCTTCTCTACGAGCCATGCCTAACATGCTAGTTTTCAGACCTGGAGATGGCAATGAGACGAGCGGAGCTTATAAGCTTGCTATTCAAAATCGAAAAAGACCTTCTGCCCTTTGTTTAAGTAGACAAGGTATGCCAAATCAAGAAAATACTTCGATCGACAAAGTTGCTCTAGGAGGATATGTCGTTTCTGATTGTGAAGGAACACCAGATCTAATATTTATTGGTACTGGAAGCGAACTGAATCTTTGCATTGAAGCAAGTAAGGAAATTTCAAGCTTAGGTAAAAAAATTAGAGTTGTTTCTATGCCTTGTGTAGAACTTTTTGAAGAGCAAGAAGAATCTTACAAAGAAAGTGTTTTACCTAGTAGTGTGAAAAAAAGAGTTGTAGTAGAAGCTGCCCATTCATTTGGTTGGCATAAATATACAGGTTTTGATGGAATTTGTATTACCATGGACAGTTTTGGTGCATCAGCACCAGGTGGAGAATGTATGAAAAATTTTGGATTTACAGTCGAAAACGTAGTTAATAAGACTAAAGAAATTCTATAACTACTAATTGATAACTACACTGAAGTATTGCATTCTTCAAGCTTATCTTTTAACTGATCAAGAGATTCATCAGAAATCTTTGAATTCATTGGACAATGTTTAGGGCCACACATTGAACAAAACTCTGCCTTTTTAAAGATTTCTTCAGGCAGTGTTTCATCATGGTACTGCTTTGCCCTTTCCGGATCTAATGAAAGTTCGAATTGTTTATTCCAATCAAAGTTATACCTTGCATGACTAAGTTCATCATCTCGATCACGAGCTCCAGCTCTATGTCTTGCTATATCAGCAGCGTGAGCAGCTATTTTATAAGCAATTAAGCCTTCTCTCACATCTTCTGCATTTGGTAGACCTAGATGTTCTTTTGGCGTTACATAACATAACATAGAAGTCCCATACCATCCTGCCATCGCCGCCCCAATAGCACTTGATATATGGTCATAACCAGGGGATATATCTGTCACTAATGGACCAAGCACATAAAATGGGGCTTCTGAACATTCTTCCATTTGCTTTCTTACATTAAACTCAATTTGATCCATAGGTACATGACCAGGACCTTCAACCATTACTTGAACATTATGTTCCCATGCTCTTCTAGTAAGCTCGCCTAAGGTCTTCAATTCAGCTAGCTGAGCATCATCAGAAGCATCATGCAAACATCCAGGCCTTAGTGAATCTCCTAGAGAAAAAGTACAATCATATTTCTTGAAAATCTCACAGATATCATCAAACCTTGTATAGAGAGGATTTTGTTTAAAATGATGTAACATCCATTGGGCTAAAATACCGCCCCCTCTACTGACAATTCCAGTAATTCTTCCTTTAACTTTTGGCAAATGCTCTATTAATAGACCAGCATGAATAGTTTGATAATCTACGCCCTGCTGACAATGTTTTTCAATAATATGAAGAAAATCGTCTTCTGTTAATCTATCTATCGAACCATGAACACTTTCTAAAGCTTGATAAACAGGAACAGTTCCTATGGGAACAGGAGATTCTTGAATAATTGCTTGTCGGACTTCATCTAAATTTACTCCTCCCGTAGAAAGATCCATAACCGTATCAGCACCATATTTAACAGCAAGTTTGAGCTTTTCTACTTCTTCATTGATATCACTTGCATTAGGGGAAGCACCAATATTGGCATTAACTTTGCATCTAGAAGCAATACCTATAGACATTGGCTCAAGATTCAAGTGATTAATATTAGCTGGAATAATTAATCTTCCTCTTGCCACTTCTTCCATTATTAAAGAAGAAGGAAGATTCTCTTTTTTAGCAACAAAATCCATTTCTTCAGTGATATATCCATTTCTCGCAAAGTTCATCTGAGTTACATTGTCTTTCCCGAGGCGAGGCTTAATCCAAGAACTTCTCATAATTTCTTAATTTTTAAAAGTGTTATTACTAAAGTTTGATCAAATCTCCACTTCCCTGCATCGAAATTAATGATTTAGGTTCAAAGGGTATGATCTCAGCTAAGTTAAATTTCTTAGCACCCCTAGTATTTATCTTATTAATAGCTCTTTTCTAAAAATAAGTCATCTCATAATGCGTGAAAATAAATAAAATAATTTTATTTAATTTTTTGATAAGACCTTATCTTTTTTAAAATATTTTTTCTATCCAATTGTCTGCTCATACCCCTCTCCAAAATAATTACAATCCCCATTAAGCCAATAGGTAAATAAAAAATCTTCTTGGAATTATCCCTAAATATTAATCCGATGGCAGAAATAAAAATCATGAAAGGAGCTACAAAAGATAAAATAAATCTTTTATTAATTTTCATTTGCCAATAGTATTAATTTTTTCATTGTTTAATTTTACTATGGATTCTGTTATTACTTTAATTCCAACAGCAATAGCTCTTTCATCAGGATCAAATTTAGCACTATGAAGAGGAGCACATCCATTGGAACTAGAAACCCCAAGCCTAAACATAGCTCCAGGAATTTCATTTAAGAATTCAGCGAAATCCTCAGCTCCTAATGATGGTTTTTGTAATTCGATTACATTTTCTTGACCCAAAACCTTAATTCCCGAATCTCTGAGGACTCTATTAATTTCAGGATTATTATTAACTGCCGGAGTGATTTCTCTAAATATTACTTTTGCTTCAGCTCCGCAACTATTAGCTAAAGAAGTGATATTTTCATTGAGCCAATTTCCAATATTCGTAAATACTTTACGATTAGTGCATCTAACAGTACCAATTAAATTAACCTTTTCTGCGAGAACATTGAATGCATTGCCACCATTTATTTTCCCAAAAGTTATTACTACTGGATCTAGAGGGTCTAACTTCCGTGTTATTGATTCTTGAATTCCCGAGATAACTTTTGAGGCCGCCCAAATAGCATCAACTCCTTCATGAGGTCGAGCACCATGGCCTGATTTTCCTTTAATCTCAACATTAAATTCTCCAGCAGCTGCAGTTAAACTTCCCTCTTTAATGCCAATAGTCCCTACGGATAAATCGGGGTAGACATGAACTCCCAAAATACGGGTTAAACCATTAGTTGCACCATCCTTAATCATCCATCTAGCTCCACTCGCAATTTCTTCAGCAGGCTGAAAAATTATCCGAGTCCCAAAATTTAGTTTTAAATCCTTAACAATTTTTGCGACACCCAATCCAATCGAGATATGCAAATCGTGACCACAGGCATGCATAACACCATCTACTTTTGAAGAAAAACTTAATTTAGTTTCCTCAAATATTGGCAAAGCATCCATATCCACTCTTAAGCCTATAATACCTTTATCTGGGGGGCCAAAATCAGCTATAACTCCAGTCCTGCCTATAGATTCTCTAACATTCCAACCAATATCTTTTAAAAAACCACTGATCAAGATCGCTGTTTGATTTTCAAGTCCACTTAATTCCGGATGTTCATGGATATGTCTTCTTAAGTTAATTAGTTCATCATTAAACGAATCAATTTTTTTATGTAACTGATCTCTATTCATTACTTATTTTAAATCGATAAAATTCATTAAATCTTTAATTGGTTGAGGAGGCCATCTTCTTATTTTTTTTAACCATTCTTCATCACTATATCTAGGATCTAATTCAGTTACCGCTATCCAATTACTCTCTGCTTTACCAACTTCACCATTAGACCAATTCAAAGCTGTTAAAGCTGCCCTAGCATCTGCAAAAGTTGGATAACGTCTAATTAACTTTATTAATTCTTTTTCAGCTTCATCAATATTTCCCAACTGGAAATCTGCTAACGCCAAACTTGACCTAGCCATGGCAAAACCTGGATTATATAAAGCAGCCTTTGAGAATAAATCTCTTGCTTTATCCCAATGGGATGTAGATCCTTCGACGTTAGCTAAATTATATAATGCAGAGAAATTTTTACTATCTAGGGAAATAACGAACATATAATCCTTTTTCGCTTGCGACCATAAACCCAATGCTTCCTCAGCTATCCCCCTGTTTATGTAAGGATCTATTTCACTAGGATTCAAACTTATTGCCTTATTTTGGTCATCTATTGATCCATTAACATCTCCTACAACAAGTCTTACATTTCCTCTATTGCTAAAACCTGCAGCATCATCAGGATAAGAATCGAGATATTGATTCCATTCTTTTAAAGCGAGATTAAATTTTCCGCCTGAACTAAGATCTAACGCATTTTTAAACAAATCCTCTCTCAAAGATAATGAATAGCATGGTGCAATATAAAAAATATTGAAAAATATAAAAATTAATAAAAAACAAACCTTAACTTTTTTAAAAGTTATCATCTTTTGAATCAATGTACTTTTTTCCTAAAGCAGTAAGCAATCTTCCTCGAGGAGTTCTCGTGAGAAAACCAATTTTTATAAGATATGGCTCAACTACAAATTCTAACATTGAAGAATCATCGCCCAACCCAGATGCAATTGAATCAAGGCCAGTTGGAATATTATTGTTTTGGTTAAGAAAAGATAAATAGTGTCTATCTAAAGAATCCAATCCTTTTTCGTCTATTTGGTAAGAATTTAAAGCTTTTTTTATTAAATTCACTGAAATAGTATTAGTTTTCATAACAACTTGAGCATAATCTCTAACTCGTCTTAATAATCTTAAAGCAATTCTTGGAGTCCCTCGAGATATCTTTGCCAAATCATAAGATGCTTCATCTTCTAAATTGAGGTTTATTAATCGGGAGAAGTTAACAATAATTTGTTTTAATTCATCACATGTATAGAATTCAATTTTCTGAGATATCCCAAATCTATCTCTTAGAGGTGCACTTATTGAGGCTAATTTAGTTGTCGCGCCAATCAGAGTAAACCTAGGAAGATTAATTGTTCTGCAACGGGCTCCTCTATTAGCTCCCATAGTTAAATCAAGTCTAAAATCCTCCATTGCAGAATATAACAACTCTTCAGTTAACCTATTTAAGCGATGTATCTCATCGATAAATAAAACATCACCTTCTTTTAATCCAAGAAGTAAACCTACAATATCTCTTGGTCTTTCAATTGCTGGTGCAGTCGCAATCCTACATTTTGTATTCAATTCGTTGGCTATCAAAAAAGCAAGAGTAGTCTTACCTAGACCAGGCTGTCCATATAAAAGAGTATGCTCCAAAGGTTCTTTTCTAATAATTGAAGCATCTATAGCTATTCTTAAAGAAGATTTAAGTTGTTCTTGGCCAATAAATTCTTTTAAATTAAGAGGCCGGGCTAAGTTCAAATTATTATTTCTCTTTTCTTCTGGTATGTTTTTTGAATCAACTAGCCTAAGTTCTTTTTTACGAAAAGGAAAGTCATTATCGCCTATATTGGAAGAAATTATTGCCATAATGAAAGGTTAATTGCAATTGTTCTGAGTAGAAAGATTTTTTACAACTAAAATGGCAAAAAATTCAAACAAAGTTAAAAAAAATACTAATAAAGCAAATAATTTTAAACTTCTAGCTGATAATAGATATGCAAAATTTCAATATGCAATATCTGAAACAATCGAAGCTGGAATTGAGCTTTTAGGGACTGAAGTAAAGTCCATTAGAAACGGAAAAGCAAATTTAAGAGACGGATACTGTTCATTCAGAGATGGTGAGATCTTATTATTAAATGTTCACATTTCACCACATAAAAATGTGGGGTCTTTCTTTAATCATGATCCACTAAGAAATAGAAAGTTGCTACTACATAAAAAAGAAATAATAAAAATGAAATCTAATACTGAAAAAAAAGGAATGACTATTGTTCCATTATCTCTTTATTTAAAAGGCTCATGGATAAAACTAACTATTGGAGTTGGTAAAGGGAAAAAATTACATGACAAACGACAAGATGAAAAACAAAAAAGCATAAAAAAAGAAATCAACTCTGCACTAAAAAGATAAAAGATTAGGCAGAATTGTTGAAAGTATCAATCTAAACTTACTGAAGTTGGAGGTGGGGAAGGATCTGGATCTGCAATTAGCATATGCTGCAATACAGTTTCTGGCCTCTCACTATCTCTCCAGCGAATTTTGTATGCAGGCATTTTTGTACCTCTACTTGTAGTTTGCTCTACTGGTTCAATAACCCATCCTCTTCTTGATCGGCCTTGAGGATTTCTTTTTACTACTGCATCCGCGTGTTTGAAACGGAAACCAACACGTTCACCACTCATTTAAAAAATTTCGTATTGGATTAATTTAACTATTTTACTTCATTCGAGGGTAATTTTTAACTTTTTTTGGAAGTTATTTCTGGTTTTAACAATGGGAAAGGGATTACATCTCTAATCGATGCGCTATTAGTAATTAACATAATTAGCCTATCAATGCCTATACCTAATCCTCCCGTAGGCGGCATGCCAATTTCTAAAGCATTTAAAAAATCTTCATCTATACAGTGAGCCTCAAGATCTCCTTCATCTCTAAGAGATTGCTGTAATTGCATTCTTTCTCTTTGATCTACTGGATCTATCAACTCACTAAACGCATTTGCCAGTTCTCGACCAACAATGAATAATTCAAATCTCTGAACTATTTCTTTATTATCATGATGAGGCCTAGCTAAAGGAGAAATTTCAACAGGATAATCAATAACAAAAGTGGGTTCTATAAGTTTTGATTCTACTTTTTGCTCGAAGACCTCATTTAAAAGTCTTCCCATAGTATTTACTTTATTAGAACAATCAACATTGATATTTTTAACGGCTTGTTTTGCTGCTAGAAAGTCTCCACTGAAAGAATCAAAATCAATCCCTGTATATTTTTTGACAATAGCTTTCATGGATATTCTTGACCAAGGCTTAGAAAAATCAATTTCTTTATTTTGATAATTTATAATTAAAGACCCACATGCATCAGCTACGATATCTTTAATCAATTCTTCAGTTAAATTCATCATATCTACATAATCAGAATAAGCTTCATAAATTTCAACTGAGGTGAATTCTGGATTATGTCTTGTACTTATCCCCTCATTACGGAAGATTCTTCCCAATTCATATACTTTCTCAAAACCTCCAACAACCATTCTCTTTAGATGTAATTCTGTAGCTATTCTTAAATACAAAGGAATATCCAATGTATTGTGATGAGTTATAAATGGTCTTGCTTCAGCACCACCCGCTTCAGATTGCAGAATTGGAGTCTCTATCTCTAAAAAATTTCTATTATCTAGCCATTTTCTTATAAAACTTATACATTTCGCTCTGGTTTTAAATACATTTTTAGAGTGAGGATTTACTATTAAATCTAAATAACGTTGTCTATATCTTTTTTCGATATCAGTTAATCCATGCCATTTATCTGGGAGAGGTTGTAATGATTTGGATAACATTTCCCATTTTTCTACTTTAATTGAAAGCTCACCTTTATTAGTTTTTTTAATAGTTCCATAGACGCCTATCCAATCACCAATATCTACTATTTCCTTGAGATCCTCAAAAGATAGTAATTTTTGTTTTTCTAAATTGAAATTAATAATCCTTTTATCTAGATAAAGCTGAATCTGACCTTCTTGATCGCTTATTGTGAAAAAGGCAATTTTGCCCATTACCCTTTTTGCCAGAACTCTACCAGCAATAGAAACACTGAAGTCTTCCTCTTGACCATTTTCTAGATAATCAAATTTTTGAATAAGAAAACTGGTAGTATGTGATACCTTAAAGCTCTGTGCGTAAGAAGCAAATCCCTTATTCACGAGTGAACTAGCTTTTTGTAAGCGCGCTTCTTTTATTTCAGACAAAATTTATTTAAATATATTTGTTTTATTTAATAAAATTATCAGACTATTGCTCAACTTGCCAAAGATGTTGCTGTTTCGCCAACTCTCTGAGATGCGTAACCAATCCCTCTAACAGTTAATATTAATTCTGGGTTTCTTGGATCTGGTTCCAATTTACCTCTTAGTCTTGCTACATATACATCTACAACTCTTAAATCTGCCGCTCTACGAGGAGGATAGCCCCACAGCTGCTCTAATATTTCTGCTCGAGGAACAACCTTACCAGGTTCGTCAAATAATAATTCTAGGAGACTAAATTCAGTATAAGTTAGACTAATTCTATCTCCAGCTCTAGAAACTTGTCTGCGATTAGTATCAACCACTAAAGTTCCAAATTTCATTACTCCTTTTCCTGAAGGAACTTCTTTGGTTTCAGTAACCGATATACTTGGGCCCATTCTTCTCAAAATAGTAGCTATTCTAGCTTCTAACTCTTTTGGGCTAAATGGTTTAGATAAGTAATCATCAGCCCCTAAATCCAAGCCTGCGACTCTCTCCGAAATAGCCTCTAGAGCGGTTAAGAATATTATTGGTACTACTGATTCAGCTCTAATTCTTCTACAAACAGCAAATCCATCCATTTTTGGAAGCATAACATCAAGAACTATTAAATCTGGGGAATCCCTGTGGAAAGATTCAAGAGCTTCTTCGCCATTAGTGGCTGAATAAACTTGATATCCAGCTAATTGAAGCCTCGTAACTAATACCTTCAAAACTGCTGGTTCATCATCAACAACTAAAATTCTTGCTTTTGACATAGTTAAAAAAGATTTCTCGATATTTCAAAGCAAAAAACTATTGCATTGAATTTTTATTCTAACAATTAAAAATATAACATTACGAACCCTCATAGAGATATTCCGGAGGTTTAAAAAAATTTGAAGATAAAATTGTTCAAGGCACTTTTTGATTTTTGAAAAAATTTATTAATGTAATTTTATTCTTGAAAATTTAAACATTCTTAAAAGTTGAGAGCAAATTAAGGGAGCAAACAAACCTGTCAAAAAAACTTCGGCTAAGATATTTTTAATGCCTGAAATAAACATTAAAGAGTTACTATCTGAAAAATTTTTAAACAAAATTTGTGAAAGATGAAGTGTCCCGCATAAAAAACTTCCAAAAGAACAAATCAAACCATGCCTAAAGTGGCCTACCAAAATATCAGTATTTAATTTAATTCTCCCAAACAAAAATCCACAGAACATTAAGCCTGGTATTTGAGTAAAATTATTATCTAAAGTTAAAGAATCCAAAATTAGACCTAAAAACAAACCAAATACTGATCCATTAACTGATCCATTAATCATAGACCAGGGCAATAACCAAAATAACGGCCAATATGGCTGAACTCCTAAAAATCCAAGCCAATTAGGATTCCACAAAAAAAGAATTGGAATAAAAATGAAGCTTATGATAGATAATTTGTTTGTAAAAAATTTATTCATTAAATATTTTCTCTCAAAATTTGCACCCAATCAATTACGTTAGGTTTTGCTAAAAGCGAAATTTTTGCCGTTTTTTTTGATTGCAATGTATTGTCTATAGATTGGACAATCCCAATGGGGATATTTGGAGGTAATAAAGAACTAGCAGGAGAGGATGATACAAAATCTCCGACTTTTATATCAGCATCTTTTGAATATAGTATTAGGCTTGGATGATCATGGCCTAAACCAACCAGTACTCCATTAGTTTGGCTTCTATCAACCCATACTCCTAATTTACTCTCTGGAGAAGTTAATAATGTTACTGAAGAAGTAAATATAGAGGTATTGTTTACTCTTCCTAATAATCCACCTGGGCCAGTAACAATATTACCAATTTCCACTCCATCTTTTGAACCTTTGTTTAAAATTATTTGTCTCCACCAACCTCCTGTTTTTCTCGAAATAACTGCTGCTGAAATATATTGATTATTAGATGATTCTTGAAGAGATAAAATTTTACGCAATCTTATATTATCCTTTTTAAGGAGATTTAATTTTATTAAAGATTCTTGGTCTATGCTTTTAAGAATAACTTCTTTTTGAAATTGACCAGGCCAAAATGGCTTTGAAATAAAGTAAAAAAAATCTTTATATAAAGAGCCTTTTGAAATCCTTACAAAGACTAAAAATAAAAAAATTCCAAAAAATATCCAACTTTTCTTTTTATGCCACCAACGACTAGAAGAAATTCGTCGGATATCTAACATATTATTAATCTCTTATCGCGTTCCTTATAAAGTCTGGAGTATCAACAACTCTTTTAAGTTTTTTAAAATCATCCAGAACCTCCCCACATCCATTAACTACACAAAGCAGAGGATTTTCTGCTATGTGAGTAAAAATTCCCGTTTCATCGCTCAATAAATCATTAATGCCTCTAACTAAAGCTCCGCCTCCTGCAAGCATAATACCCCTATCAACAATATCTGCGGCAAGTTCAGGTGGAGTTCTCTCTAAAGTTCTTTTTACAGCTTCAACTATCTTGCTCAGTGTTTCAGCCATAGCTTCTCTGATTTCTCCTGATGTCAAAGTGACTGATCTAGGTAGACCAGATAAAAGATGTAAACCTCTAACTTCTAAGGTAGTTTTATCAAAATCATCATCTGGGAATGCAGATCCAATTTTAATTTTGATATCTTCTGCAGTTCTCTCTCCAACAACTAAATTATGAACTTTTTTAAGATATAGCGCAATTGACTCATTTATTTCATCTCCAGCTATTCGAACAGATTCACTTAATACAGTTCCACCTAAACTTAATACTGCAACCTCAGTAGTACCTCCACCAATATCGACAATCATAGTTCCAATTGGCTCAGTTACTGGTAGTGATGCTCCTATTGCTGCTGCGACAGGTTCATCAATTAAGTGAACCTCTCTAGCTCCGGCTAATCCAGCTTCTCTTACTGCTCTTCGCTCTACACTAGTAACTCCGCTTGGAATACCAATCACTATTCTTGGGGCTACAATCCCCTTACCTTCGTTACATTTTTGAATAAATGTTTTTATCATTTGTTCTGCAGCATCAAAATCTGCGATAACCCCATCCCGCAGTGGTCTTACGGCTCTTATATTGCCGGGGGTTCTTCCAAGCATTAACTTTGCTTCTTTACCAACAGCTAATGGAATCCCTTCCTCTAAATCCATAGCTACTACAGAAGGCTCTTGCAAAACGACGCCCTTTCCTGATACATGTATTAGAGTATTGGCAGTTCCCAAATCTATGCCAATATCTCTAGAAAATTTAAATCTGTTAAAAATCACAATAAGAATTCTTTTATAAATAATATATCTATTTTTTTGTAAGCTCTCATAAATCTGGAGTTTAGTTATGAATAGCACGCAAAACTTTGAGCAAAATCTGGAAATATGAGTAGTATAAAAAAAAAAAATTATGGAAATTAACACTATTAATCTAGTTGGCAGAGCAGGAAGAGAACCAGATGTCAGATATTTTGAATCTGGTAGTATCGTAGCTAATTTCACCCTTGCAGTTAACAGAAGAAGCAGAGATGAAGAACCAGACTGGTTTAATTTAGAAATATGGGGTAAGCAAGCGCAAATTGCCGCAGATTACGTTAAAAAAGGGTCTCTAATTGGAATTACAGGAAGCTTTAAAATTGATAGTTGGAAAGATAAAAATACTGGTGAAGATAGATATAAACCTGTTGTGAGAGTAGATAGATTAAACTTACTTGGCTCAAGAAAAGAATCTGATAGTAATCAATATTCTAACAATAGTAATAGTAGTTCAAGTGAAATCCCCTTCTAAGCCCTATTTTTCTTTATTAATCTATTAACTAGTTTGATCAAAAAATATAAGAAAAGTAAAATTAAAATTGGCTTTACAAAAAACTTGATTTGATCTAAGTAAGTTTTAATAATTGGATAATTTTCACCGAATAAAAAGCCTGCATAAGTGAGAAGTACTACCCATATAAAACTACCAAAAGTAGTCCAAATCAAAAATTTTCTTACTGGCATAAGTTCTATGCCAGCTGGAACTGAAATTAACGTTCTTATACCTGGTACTAATCGTCCCCAAAACACCAAAGGAACTCCATATTTCTCAAACCACATCTTACTTTTAATTAAATCTTTAGAAGAAATTCCCAAATATTTCCCTTTATTATCAAGAAAATTTGAAAGCCTTTTTTCATTTACTAATCTGCCTAAGTAATACCAAGGCAATGATCCTAATATTGTTCCCAATAAACCCCAGAAAATTAAAATATAAAAGTTTAATTTTTGTTGATAAACGAAAAAGCCACCCAAGGGCATTATTATTTCTGATGGGATTGGAGGAATTATATTCTCTAAAAACATAGCCAAACATATCGTAAGGTATGCAACAGCTGAATTCTTCTCTACCGCGAAACTTATATAATCAGGAATCGAAGTAAGAAAATTTGCAAAAATTAAACTCAAATTTAGTATCTATAAAGTTCTGGTTTATATGGTCCCTCAACCGAAACATTAATATAATCAGCCTGCTCTTTAGTTAATGTTGTTAATTTTGCTCCTATTTTATCTAGATGTAATCTAGCCACCATTTCATCAAGATGTTTTGGTAGCACATAAACTTCTTTATCATATTGCTCTGACTTATTGAAAAGTTCAATTTGAGCTAATACTTGGTTAGTAAACGAATTACTCATAACAAAACTTGGATGTCCAGTTGCACAGCCTAAGTTAACTAATCTACCTTCTGCTAAAAGAATAATTTTGTTACCACTCGGTAAAGTTATGTGATCAACCTGCGGCTTAATATTTTCCCATTGATAATTTTTTAAAGAGGCAACATCAATCTCATTATCAAAATGGCCAATATTGCAAACTATAGCCTCATCCTTCATTTTGACTAGATTTTCATGTGTTATTACCTGATAGTTACCAGTGGCCGTAACAAATATATCTATATCTTCAACAACATCTTCTAACCTAACGACGCTATAACCTTCCATAGCTGCTTGAAGCGCACAAATTGGATCAACTTCTGCAACTTTTACAATAGCACCAAGTCCTCTTAATGACTGTGCTGAACCTTTACCTACATCTCCAAAACCCATTACTAATGCAACTTTGCCAGCAATCATTACATCTGTGGCACGCTTGATACTATCAACTAAAGATTCTCTGCAGCCATATAAATTATCAAATTTGCTTTTTGTTACTGAATCATTAACATTAATAGCAGGAAAAGGTAAAGCATTTTGCTTTTGAAGTTGATAAAGTCTTGCAACTCCCGTTGTAGTTTCTTCAGTGACACCAATGATATTACTCTTAATTCTAGAATAGAATGAACTATCATTTTCCAACTTAGACTTTATAGAATTGAATAGAGCAATTTCTTCTTCGTTACCGGGATTATCTAAAACAGATAAATCTTTTTCTGCTTTACTACCGAGTATCAACAAACCAGTTGCATCTCCCCCATCATCAAGAATCATATTTGGTGAGTCTGCACCCCAATCAAGGATATAGTGGGTATATTGCCAATATTCATCAAGAGTCTCACCTTTTTTTGCATATACAGCAATTCCTTGATCTGCGATAGCTGCAGCTGCATGATCTTGAGTTGAAAAAATATTGCATGAAGCCCATTTCACTTCTGCACCAAGATCAACAAGAGTTTCTATTAAGACTGCTGTCTGAATAGTCATATGAAGACTTCCAGCTATTTTTGCACCTTTTAGTGGCTTTTCAGATTGATATTTATCTCTAAGTGCCATTAATCCTGGCATTTCCGTTTCGGCAATTTTAATTTCTTTACGACCAAAATCTGATAGTGAAATATCAGAAATGACAAATTTCGGTGTTGATGTTTTAACTGAATTTGCAATAACCATTTCTATCGGAAACTATACCTATTAAACTATAGGTGATTTTTGTGTAATTTTGTGTTTGTTGAGAATTTAAAAGAGACGTTAAATTTAGGAATAAAACTCTCACACAATTTAAATCCCCAATCGATTGTTTTATTACAGGGACCAATTGGCGCCGGGAAAACTTCATTTGTGAAAGGGATTGCTAAAGGTTTATCAATCTCTGAGGATATTACAAGCCCTACATTTGCTTTATCGCATCACTATAACTCCGGAAAAATTCCCCTAATTCACATTGATTTATACAGGTTAGAAAATGTTTCTTTAGCAAAAGAAGTTTTTTTCTCAGAAGAAGAAGAGGCAATACAAAGACAAGCTATTTTAGTTATTGAATGGCCTGAATTAATAGAACCAGTTATCAAAAATTTTTGGAAAATAGAAATTAGTTATGCAAAAAATTACGGAAGAAACTACGAAATAAGAGATCCTAAAAATTTATTAACATTCTCATAATATGGCTGTTGCTCGATGGCGCCTTCACCAAGACAAGTTAATAATCCACAAGCACCTGCAAACTTAATGCAATCTTCTATCTCTAGTTCTTTTGAAGGATAACCAGAAGAAATTAATTTTGAAATTAAGCCAGCTAAAAAAGCATCACCTGCACCAGTTGTATCAACAATTTTTTGCGAAGTAGGGGTTTCGGTAATTCCCTGCAAACCATTTATGTACCATGCAACAGGATTTTTCCCATCAGTTATTATTACATCTGGCCTACTAGACAATTGTTGAGATATTAGTAAGGGATTTTCATCCTCAAAAAACAAAGTTGCTTCCTCTTTAGTAAGTTTTAAAACATTTGCATGATTTAAAAATTTCTTGATTAAATTAACTCTTGCCGCTTGACTAATTTCTGATGAAAAACTTGAATGATCCCAAAAGACCTCTCTCCAATTCAAATCAATAACTATTTTGACATCAAATTCTTTAGCCCCTTCCAGAAGAAAAAAAATAGTCTCTGATGATATTGGAGATGATAATAAGATCGTTCCTGTAACCAAATATTTTGTTTCTAGAAAAGATTTCTTCAAATTTAGAATTTGTTTTTCGATTAATTGCTTGCTAAGAACTTCGTCTGCAAAGCATGAATAAGAACTTTCCTCAAAGCCTGAAAAAAAACGTTCTCCAAATTGATCCCTATCTACGTTAACCACGCGAGTAGATGAATTATTATCCAATTGCAAGAAATCTATATCAACGTCCAATTCATTAAATTGCGTAATAAATTTTTTTCCATAATTATCACTACCCAAACTTCCTATAAATATTGAATCTATTTTTAATTTTCTCAATGCACAAGCAACATTAGCCGGCGCACCACCCAAAAAATCTGTAAATCCTTGATTTGACTTATTTCTGATTCTGTCAATTAAAGCCTCTCCAATACATATAACCTTTTTCTTTTTCATCAATAAACGTTTATTCTTAACTAAGAATAATTTATTAAAAACGAATAATTTTTTTTTGAATTAAAGTTTAATCAACAGCATATTGATAGTGTCTTTGAATAAATCTGAAACTTGGAAATGGAAAGACTGGGAAATTTCTTGGTCTTTATCAAAAAATAGTACTTCTGAAAAAAATATTCAAATTTTATTAGTTCATGGATTCGGGGCTTCAAAAAAACATTGGAGACATAATCAAGATTTTCTTAGTAAATTTTCTAACTGCTACGCAATTGATTTATTAGGATTTGGGAATAGCAGTCAACCTAGTGCTTTATTAAATTACGAACCTAATAAAAAAAACTCAATTAAATATACATTTGACTTGTGGGGTAATCAAATATCAACATTTTGTGCAGAGGTAATAAAATCTCCTGTTTACTTGGTAGGAAATTCAATTGGTGGTGTTATTGCATTGAAAGCTGCTGAAATCCTCAAAGATAATTGCAAAGGTGTCATTTTGATTGATTGCGCACAAAGAACTATGGATGATAAACGATTAAAACAAAGCAATATCTTAATGAATCTACTTAGACCCGTCCTTAAAACGATAGTCAGACAAAGAGTAATTAGTAATACACTTTTTACAAGGGCTGCTAATCCAAAAGTTATTAAGAAAATACTTGAACAAGCTTACCCTTCAGGAAAAAATATCGATGAAGAATTAATTGAAATACTTTATAAACCCTCTCAAAGAAAAAACTCTAAAGAAGCATTTCGTGGTTTTATTAACTTATTTGATGACTATCTTGCTACTGACCTTTTCGATAAGGTTTATGCTCCTATCCAATTGATTTGGGGAGAAAAAGATCCTTGGGAATCGTTAAATGAAGCAAGAGAGTGGAAGGCAAAATTCAGGAATATTAAAAGATTAGATATAATTCATGGTGCTGGTCATTGTCCTCATGATGAAGAACCTGAAAAAACCAATAAGTTAATAAATGAATTTATTCAAGAAACAAAGTAAGCTTCTACATTATCACTAAGTCTTCTCAATCCTCTTAAACCATCACGTTCTAGGTTTCTTACTCGATCTCTACTTATTCCTAAGACCCTCCCTATACCTGTAAGAGACATTGGTTCATCACCATCCATTCCGTATCTCATCCTTAAAACTCTACATTGCAGATCAGGCAATTGATGTAAAAGAGAATGCAGATCACCTCTCATACAATCCATCTCTATTTGTTCGTCTGGCAAATCCTCGCCCCCTGCCAGTAAATCTAGTAAAACAGTATCTTCACCATCACCTACTTTGGTTTCAAGACTAACTGGCTGACCAGCTTTACACATTAAATCTTTAACGTCATCTTCTGGAAGCTCTACGTATTTCGCAAGTTCACTTACAGTTGGAGTTCTAGACATTTCTTGACTAAGCTCTCTTTGACCCTTTTTTAACTTATTCAACATTTCGGTAATGTGGATAGGCAACCTAATCGCCCGACTCTTTTCAGCTATTGCTCTTGTAATACCTTGTCTGATCCACCAATATGCATATGTTGAAAATTTGTAGCCCCTGGCTGGATCAAATTTTTCAACTCCTCTAACAAGTCCTATAGTTCCCTCTTGAATTAAATCTAAAAGTTCCATATTTCTTTTTGTATATTTTTTTGCAACGCTTACTACTAATCTTAAATTTGCTGCAACCATTCTTTCTTTAGCTCTCTGTCCAGCTCTCAATCTTTTTTTTATTACGGAAGTAGACAAATTTAATTTGGTCGATAATTCATCAATACTGGGTTTATCTCCTGTTAATTCATGAATCTCTAATTCTGCTCTTTCAACTTGCATGTACTCTTGAACTTGTCGACCTAGAGTAATTTCTTGCTCATGAGAAAGTAATGGAACTCTTCCTATATCCCTCAAGTATGATCGAACAAGATCTACATCATTACTTGCTTTTAAACTTGCGATTGAGGTTAGTTTATTTTCACTTATTGTTTCAGAAGACATGAAGATTAAATGATGTTTTGTAAACAATACCATTAAGAAATGTAAAGTTAAACATAAAAATCCACATTTTTACAAAAATGAGAATAAATACCTAGTCAATTTAGGTCAATGATGCGTTTAATAGCCATTTTGCCGTACTGAGATAAATAAATACACCTGCAATATCAGTTACGGTTGTAATGAAAGGGGAGGACATTAAGGCTGGATCCAATTTCATTTTGTCAAACAACAAAGGTAGAATCGCTCCAGTTGTAGCAGCTAAAGTTGTTATGGATATCAAACTTATTCCCACTGCAGAGGCAATTAAAGGCCCTTCTCCTTGCCACCAAGCAAAGGGAAATACTACAAGCATCATGAGAACACCTAAAAGAGCGCCTGTTATTGCCTCCTTAACTACTGCCTTAATAGCACCAAGAGACTTCAATTTTTGAGTACTTAAACCTCTAATGACAACAGTTGAACTTTGAGCACCAACATTTCCCCCAGTACCTATAAGTAGTGGAATAAATGCAGCTAATAAAACTATTTCTTTTAATATTTGATCATTCATGGCTATAACTTTTGTCGTTAAACCATTTGCTAAAACCAAAATTAGTAACCATAAAATTCTTCTTCGGGCAATCGTAAACAAACTACTTTGGAAATAATCATCTTCATCTCCAGGTTGTACTGCCCCCGCTGCATAAATGTCTCTTGTTGCTTCTTGTTCTATGACATCAATTAAATCATCAACAGTTACTATCCCAACCAGTCTTTTTTCTTTATCAACGACTGGCAGAGCCAAAAAATCATATCTTTGTATTGCTCTCGCAACCTCTTCTTGATTCGTATTAGTAGAGATATTAACTACATCTCTTGTCATAACGTCACCAATTGGCTTAGAAGGATCAGCAGTTACAAGGTCTCTTAAAGAGAGGATACCAGTTAAATGTCTTTCTTTATCCGTAACATATAAGCTATAGATAGTTTCAGTAAATGGGGCTCTTTTTCTAACTAGAGAAAGAGCCTCAGCTGCTGTTTGCATCTCTTTCAGATCTATAAATTCAGTTGTCATTAATCTTCCGGCAGTTTCAGGCTCATATCCAAGTAATTCAGCTGTTACTTTCCTTTCTCCAGGACTTAGAGCAGACAAAAATTTTCGTACAACTTTTGCAGGTAATTCATCAAAGAGTTGAACTCTATCATCAGGAGACATTTTTTCAACGATTTCTAAAACCTCTCCTGAGCGCAATCTTTCTAATAAAGTTTGCTGAACTACTGGATCTAAATATTCATAAACCTCAATTGCCTCATTTTTCTTTAATAATCGAAATGCTAATGCCTGCAATATTTGAGGAAGGCTTCCAATAGCATCTGCAATATCAACAGGTTGGGAAGGCTCCAAAAGTAACTTTGCCTCATCATAATTTCCAGCGATGAGCAATTCTTCAAGTTGAGTAGTAATATTTTCTCTAATACTTAAATCTGAAGATAAAGATGTAACTGTTTCAAGATTATTTTCTTTCATAAATATAATCCCTTATCAAAGTAACAACATCATTATATGAAATCTAAGTAATTTTTCTACTTATCCAAAACCCAAAAAGCATTGTGAATAAATTTACGATAATGATTAAATTAAAAAAAATTATAAATTTTATCCAATCCCCTTGATTTAAAATTTTGTACAAAAAATATATAAATCCGCTAAAGGATGTAAAGCAAGAAAAAAAACCACTTAATAAAATTTTTTCAGTTGAATAATTTAATCTTTTACTGACAAAAAAACCCACTAAAAATGATCCAATTATTGAAATAAAAAAATTATTATTTATAGTTAATCTTAAAAAAGTAGCCAAGTAAGCGGCTAAAAATATATAAATAAAATTATTTATTTTCACTTCAAAAAAACTGAATAAAAAAATAACCCAAATAAAAGAAGAGGAATGAAAAAATTATCACTTCAATATAGTGAAAAAATAATCTTAGGAATTTTCTCATTTTAAATAAGATAAATAGTTGATATATGAAGGAAGAAAATGTACTAAAACATCCTAAAAAACCGCTGTAAAATAAAACTAAAATTTCGTTATTCATAAAATTTAAAGCTACTAAAATTCCTAAAAAAAAAGATGATAAAAAATTTACTATTGAAGTATTCTGAATATCAAAACCAATACTTTTTTTAAAATTATTTTGTATAAATATTCTCAGTATTAAGCCAAAAGTACTGCCGATTAAAATTATACTTATTGAACTAAAAGCCAAAATTTACATTTTTATCCAGCCTTTTAAAATCCTATTAGGATCATCTAAAAATTTATTAGAAGCCAATTCAACCCTAACCCAAGTTTCACTTTTGCTGACTTTCCAATTACGTAATATTGATAAATTTGTACCTATATCAAGAACTAATAGTTCCTTATCATAAATTTTTGGACAAGAATAAAGAGAAGTTTTGGAACTCAAAATAATTTCATTTGTGTTTTTGGGAAACTTATTTTGATTTAAACTTTTTTGAATCCCACCAGCAGGTAATGTAATTGGAGCAATTAATGCAAAAGTAATTAAACAACAATTCTTGAGAACATGATTAATCATATATCTAAAGTTGCCATATCTAAGTTACTACTATGAGTTTCAATAAATTCTCTTCTTGGTGCAACTTTATCTCCCATTAATATATTGAATATTCTGTCAGCTTCAAGTGCATCTTCGATTTCAACCCTTTTCATCATCCTCGTTTGAGGATTCATAGTTGTATCCCATAATTGTTTTGGCATCATCTCACCTAATCCCTTAAATCTTTGGATATTATAATTTGCATTTTCTCCAAAACCTTGAATTGTATCCTTTAATTGATTCTCGTTATAACAGTAATTATGATTCTTTCCTCTTTCAACTTTATAAAGAGGGGGACAAGCAATATATATAAATCCTTTCTCAACGAGTTCTCTTTGGTATCTGTAAAAAAATGTCAGCAATAGAGTTCTAATATGAGCACCGTCAACATCAGCATCCGTCATAATTACAACTCTATGATACCTCAAAGAGCTTTCATCGAACTCCTCTCCTTTTATTCCTAATCCTAGCGCTGTTATTAATGACTGTATTTCTGTGTTTTTATATATTTTAGTATCATCAGTTTTTTCAATGTTAAGAATTTTACCCCTCAGAGGCAAAATAGCCTGAAATTTTCTATCTCGACCTTGTTTTGCAGAGCCACCAGCTGAATCTCCTTCAACTATATAAATTTCTGATTCTGAGGGATCTCTAGAACTACAATCTGCTAATTTGCCCGGTAAGGTGGAACTTTCAAGAACACTTTTTCTTCTTACCAACTCTCTAGCCCTTCTAACAGCTTCTGCTGCATTAAATGATTGAATTGCTTTTTCAAGAATCAAGTCCAAAATTCCAGGATTGAACTCCATATATTTTGTGAGAGCCTCACCAATGAGAGAATCCACAATTCCTCTTACTTCGGTATTTCCTAATTTTGTTTTTGTTTGCCCTTCAAATTCGGGATCTGGAACTTTTACCGATAAAACAACAGTCAAGCCCTCTCTAATATTTTCGCCAGCTAAATTTTTTTCAAGATCTTTTCTTTTGCCTCTCTTTTTTGCAAGATTATTGAAAGTTCTCGTCAGAACTGTTTTTAGCCCTTCTATATGAGTTCCACCATCAATAGTTCTAATATTATTTGCAAATCCTAAAATATTATCTGAATATACATCTGAACACCATTGCAAAGCTGCTTCTACATATACATTTTCTTTCTGTGAGTCAACATAAATTATTTCAGGATGAATAGACTCTTTTTCAGCATTCATGTATTCAACATATTCTTTAATACCTCCTTGATATAAGTAAATTTCTTCTTTAAAAGAACCATCTGATAATTTATTTCTTTCATCTCTAAAAACAATTTTTACTCCGCCGTTAAGGTAAGCTAGTTCTCTTAACCTTGATGAAAGAAGAGCATATTCAAATTCAATTCCTCCAGAAAAAATCGTATTATCGGGTTTAAAGCAAATAGTTGTTCCTTTCTTATATGGTTTGTCAGTCTGCTTTTTACTTTGCAATTCACCCTTTGACACCCCTTTTTCAAATCTTTGATTAAATTCGCTGCCATCCCTATAAACAGTCACATTAACCCATTCGCTTAAAGCATTAACTACTGATATTCCTACTCCATGCAAACCCCCTGAAACTTTATAACCACCACTTCCAAATTTTCCTCCTGCATGAAGAACAGTTAGTACAGTTTCTAAGGCACTTTTCCCTGTTCTTGGATGAATATCTGTTGGAATACCTCGTCCATTGTCAGAAATTAAAGCGGAACCATCTGTTCGAAGGACTATTTCTATATGATCACAATGTCCTGCAAGTGCTTCATCAACGGAGTTATCAACTACCTCATATACTAAATGATGTAATCCTCTAGGTCCTGTAGAACCTATATACATACCAGGACGTTTACGAACTGGTTCTAACCCTTCTAAAACCTGAATCTGTTCCGCGCCATAATCATTTGAGATTTTATTAGATCTTTTGTCCTCACTCATTTAATATAAAAAAAAATATTAAACTTTTAAAATGTTATTTTTAAAAGGTCTTTCGTTAAACTTACCACTGCAATAAGATAAAGGCTCTAAGTCAATGAAAAATTTAACCACTTTAATTATATAGCTAATATTTTTTTCTTCAGAAATTCATATGTCCTCATATCCACCTCATGTAATAATTTTAATTGGGCCTACTGCAAGTGGCAAAACAGAATTAGCTATTGAAATTGCAGAATATTTTAAAACTCATATACACAATATCGATTCAAGACAAATTTATAAGTCTATGGATATTGGAACAGCCAAACCATCTAAAAACCAACAAAAAAAAATAAAACATTTTTTAATAGATATTGAGGAACCAATCAATCCAATTAATGTAAAACAATTTCAAAAAATTGCTCAAAAATCAATAAAAAGAGAAATTAAAAAAGATTCTCTACCTTTTCTTGTTGGAGGGAGTGGATTGTATATGAACTCAATCACAAAAGGGTTTTTCGTACCAGATGTCCCTCCTCAAAAGAATTTGAGAATACAATTAGAAGAACTTGGCCAGGAAAAATGTTGGGACTTGTTAAAAAATTGTGATCCATTATCAACAGAAAAAATCAATTTTGCTGACCACATTAGAACGATAAGAGCTTTAGAAGTCTTTTATGTTACAGGTAAACCATTATCAACTCTGAAAGTTCAAAAGCCACCTGAATGGAGGATACTAGAGCTTGGATTAGATAGAGATAATTTAAAAGAAAGAATTTTACAAAGAACAAAAAATATGTTTTTATCTGGAATTATTGAGGAGACGAACCATCTAATCTCTAAATACGGATTTGATTTACCAATATTAGAAACCATAGGTTATCGAGAAGCTAGGGATGTTTTAAATAACCATTCAACAATTGACAAAGCGATTGAGTTAACTACAACAAAAACGATGCAATTTGCAAAAAGACAAAAGACTTGGTTTCGTAATAAAAATAATCCTCTTTGGCTTAATAACAAAAACCTGCTAAAAGATGCAATAATCAAGATAGAGACTTTTTTAAGCTAACTCTATAAAAATAGATTTTGTTCTTCATCCAATCAATTTATTAAATTAACTGAATGCCCCCACGCCCACGCTTTGACCGCCGAGCTCCCGTTAGAGAGCTACCAAATATTAATGAAAGAATAAAATACCCTCAATTGAGAGTTGTTGATTCAGATGGAAAACAATTAGGTGTCATAGATAGATTAAAAGCATTAGAAATAGCATCTCAAAGAGAACTTGATTTAGTTTTGGTGAGTGAAAAAGCAAATCCACCTGTTTGTAGAATAATGAACTACGGAAAATATAAATTTGAACAAGAAAAGAAAGCTAAGGAAGCAAAGAAAAAATCCCATCAAACAGAAGTTAAAGAAGTAAAAATGAGGTACAAAATTGACAAGCATGATTATGATGTCCGCATAGGTCAAGCTACTAAATTTTTAAAATCAGGAGACAAAGTAAAATGTACTGTATTTTTTAGGGGTAGAGAAATTCAACACTCAAATTTAGCTGAAACACTTCTTTTGAAAATGGCTAATGATTTAGAAGAGCAATCAGAAGTTCAACAAAAACCCAAAAGAGAGGGAAGAAACATGATTATGTTTTTAAGCCCTCGTAAAACTCCGCTTATTAAAAAAGATGATGGGTGATAAATTTTTTTCAAAAAATATGACGAATGTTAGAGTGTCACTATATGCAAGAATAAATTAGACAGGATTTTTCTAAAGTGAGATTCCATATTCAACAAGAAAGTGATATCCCGGCATCGACACAACTATACAACCAAATTTGTTTTGCAATTGCTGCAAGACATTATCCTCCAGGGCACAGACTTCCTAGTACAAGGCAACTTGCAATGCAGACTGGACTTCATCGAAATACCATAAGCAAAGTATACAGACAACTGGAAATAGATGGGGTTGTTGAAGCAATAGCTGGATCAGGTATCTATGTAAGAGATAATCTTACTAAAAGAGAATTTAAAAAAACTTTTTATTCAAAAGATAAAATAAGTAAACCACCTGATCAAGAAGCAAAAAAAGTTATTGACAATTTGATAAATCTAGGATGCAGTTTACAAGAAACGAGAGATATATTGACCAATGAAATTGATTGGCGTATTAAGTGTGGATCAAGAATCATAGTCAGTACTCCTAGAGAGGATATCGGCGCTTCTATGTTAATAGCAGAAGACCTTTCTAAAACAGTTAATGTACCAGTAGAAGTTGTTCCTATGGAAGAATTAGAAAAAGTTTTGAGTAATTCAAATAGTGGTACTATTGTCACAAGCAGATATTTTTTACAGCCTCTAGAAAAAGTTGCTAAACAACATGGGGTTCGAGCTATTGCAGTTGACTTGAGCGATTTCCAAAAGGAATTGAAAATTCTAAAGGAATTAAATGCTGGGAGTTGCGTAGGTATTGTTAGTATAAGTCCCGGTTTATTGAGGGCAGCAGAAATCATAATACACAGTATGAGAGGTAGTGAATTAATTCTTATGACCGCAATCTCAGACAATAACAGTAGATTATTATCACTTTTAAAAGCTTCTAACCATATAGTTTGTGATGGACCTAGTTTATCAGTTGTAGAAAACGCATTATTAAAAAATCGTTCTCAGCTAATGAGATTACCTCAAATAATATGTGCTAGAAATTATTTAAGTATCGAAACAATAAATCAATTAAAAAAAGAAATAGGAGTTATTAATTAGAAAAAGATGCTAAAAACTTTTAAATCAGATATAGAAATTATTAGAGAGAGAGATCCTGCCGCTAGAGGAATAATAGAAATATTTCTTTGCTACCCCGGCTTTCAATCAATAGTTATTCATAGGTTTACGCATAAATTATGGCAATTAAAGATTCCTTTGATACCCCGCTTAATGAGTCATTTTAATCGATTAGTAACAGGTATTGAAATCCATCCTGGGGCAAAAATTGGTAAACGCGTTTTCATAGATCATGGAATGGGAGTTGTAATTGGAGAAACAGCTGAGATAGGAAATAATTGTCTTCTATATCAGGGAGTTACATTAGGAGGTACTGGGAAAAGCCATGGCAAAAGACACCCAACCTTAATGGAAAATGTTGTAGTTGGGGCAGGAGCAAAAATCCTTGGATCCATCAGAGTAGGATCTAATACACGTATCGGCGCGGGTTCAGTAGTTGTTCGAAATGTAGAAGGGAACAGTACTGTTGTTGGAGTCCCTGGCAGGGTAGTGCATCAAAGTGGTGTCAAAGTAAATCCGTTAGCTCACTCTGCCTTACCAGATGCAGAAGCTAATGTGATAAAAAATTTAATGGATAGGATAGACTCTCTTGAAAATGAAATTCTTAAATTACAAAAAACCCTACAATGTTTAGCGAACTCAGAATCTATTGATATTTCTAAACTTGGTGATTCTCAAAATCTTAAAGACAAAGAAATTTTTGAATTTCTTGGAGATGATTAAATATTGATTTAACTTTGTTCATTAGCGTCAGTTTTAGGTTGAAACATAAACATTGAATAAATAACATTTCGTCTCATATTAGTCATCATTTCAAGAAACATGTCATATCCTTCGTTTTTATATTCGATTAATGGATCTTTTTGACCATAACCTCTCAATCCAACTGATTCCCTCAAGGAATCCATGGATTGGAGATGTTCTCTCCATAAATTATCGATTTGCTGCAAAATGAAAAATCTTTCAGCTTCTCTCATCAATCCTGGACGAATCTTTTCTATTTGTGATTCCTTTAAATCATAAGCTATTCGTAATTGCTCTTGAAGATAGTTTTTTAATTCTTCTATTGACAGTAAATTAATATCATCAGATTTAAGATCATCTAATAAATATATAAATTCTTTGACTTTAGAAATTAATTGATCAATATTCCATTCCTCAGGAGGAAGATCAGGATTAATATAAGCATCTACAATTTCAATCATTGTCCTTTCTCCATATCCTATTACTTGTTTCTTTAAATCAATTCCTTTCAATACTCTTAGTCTTTCGCCATAAACTGCTTTTCTTTGATTATTCATTACCTCATCGTATTCAAATACTTGTTTTCTAATATCGTAATAGTAGGTTTCAACTTTCTTTTGAGCACTTTCTAGAGACCTAGTAAGCATTCCTGACTCAATAGGCATATCTTCATCAACCCTAAAAGCATTCATTAGATTTGCTACTCGATCACCTCCAAAAATCCTTAATAAATTATCATCTAAAGATAAAAAGAATCTTGTACTTCCAAGATCACCCTGTCTTCCTGCTCTTCCTCTTAGTTGATTATCCACTCTTCTTGATTCATGTCTCTCAGTACCAATGACATGTAAGCCACCAGCTTCTCTTACTTTTTCTTCTTCATGAATCAAAACTTTTTCATATTCTTTTTTTACATCAGACAAAGATTCTCTTAAAAGCTTTATCGAGTTATCATCAGTTGGTGCTTTTTCTGCAGCTGTAGCTAATCTGTCATCAAGCTCCAAGACGGAAAGTTGTCTTTCTCCCCAATTTTTTACAAGTTCATCAGATAAAAGAGAGAGTTTCTTTTCAAATGCTTCATCGAGCTTACAAGGGAAAAGACTAGTTGAAGAATTTGAAATGTTCTTTGTCAAATTTGTAACAGCTTTTTTAGAAAAACCACCTTTAGATTTTGAACTTCTTTGTTTAGGTATTGGTGGCTTATGCTCATTATCAGGCTTGACTAACAAAGGTATTAAAATTTCTTTTACTTTAAGCCTTGCCATATAGTCACTATTACCTCCAAGAATTATATCTGTTCCCCTTCCAGCCATATTAGTCGCAATAGTAACAGCACCTGCTCTTCCTGCCTGAGCAACAATTTCGGCCTCACGTTCAACGTTCTCTGGCTTAGCATTTAACAAATTATGTGGGATTTTTTCTTCAGATAAAAGTGAACTTAATAATTCACTTTTTTCAACACTTGTCGTACCAACTAGAACAGGTCTACCTTCTCTATGAATTTGCGTAGTTTCTTTAGCAACGGCTTTCCATTTAGCAATCTCTGTCTTAAATACTTGATCAGACCAATCTTGCCTCTTTCTTATTTGATTTGTAGGTATAACTGTTGATTCTAATTTATAAGTTTTTTCAAATTCAACCTCCTCAGTTTTTGCAGTTCCCGTCATTCCTGCTAAACCAGGATATAGAAGGAAAAAATTCTGATAAGTTATGGATGCTAATGTTTGAGTCTCAGGTTGAATTTTAAGACTCTCTTTTGCTTCTATTGCCTGATGTTGTCCATCACTCCAACGTCTTCCTGGCATTACCCTACCAGTAAATTCATCCACTATGACGGCCTCATCGTTCTTAATAATATAATTTACATCTTTAATAAATAATTCTTTAGCTTTTAAAGCATTAGTTATATAATGCGCCCAAGGATCTTGAGGATTATATAAATCATTAACTCCTAAGTACTCTTCACATTTTGCAAAACCCTGATCAGTTAATATGCAACTTCTCTGTTTTTCATCAACTTCATAATCCCCTTCTGGATCAATACCATCTTTACTTAATTCTTTTGCTTTGACCAATGCCTGAGATAATTCTGCAGCTTTTTGATATTTTTCTTGTGGTCTTTCAACTTGGCCAGAAATTATTAGAGGCGTTCTTGCTTCATCAATTAATATTGAATCCACCTCATCAATTACGCAATAATTAAATTTTCTTTGAACTACCTCATTAATATCGGTAGCCATATTATCTCTTAAATAATCAAATCCCAATTCTGAATTTGTCGCATAAGTTATATCACAATCATAATTTCTCTTCCTCTCAACTGGATTCATATCTTGCTGAATCAAACCAACGGATAAACCTAAAAAACGATGAACTTGTCCCATCCACTCTGCATCTCTTCTGGCTAAATAATCATTTACAGTAACAACATGAACACCTTTTCCAGTAAGAGCATTTAGATAACAAGGTAAAGTTGCGACAAGAGTTTTTCCCTCTCCAGTCTTCATCTCAGCAATTTGACACTCATGTAAAACCATCCCGCCTATTAACTGAACATCAAAATGTCTCATATCAAGAACACGTTTACTTGCTTCTCTTACGATTGCAAAGGCTTTAGGAAGAAATTCTTCTAGGAGTTCTTTTTGTTTTTTAAAATCTAATTCTGCTGAAATATTTGATTTAAGATTTTGAGTTTCTTTTCTCAGCTCATCATCATTCAATTGAGAAATTTCTTCTTCTAAAAAATTTATCTCTTCCACTATTGGTTGATAGCGCTTTAACTTTCGTGTATTCGGATCTCCCAACAAAAGTTTTAGCATAAGTCAAAGTCCTTAAAAAATTTATCTTATTACAAACATTATAAATTAGTGCGTTACAACAGAATGAAGAAAGCTATTATCTCTTTATTTTATAGAAACGATCGATTAAGGTATTTAGATTGAAGTCACAAAAATAACCTAGCTGACATCACTTTTCAAAAATCTTTTTAATAAATGAAAGAAATATCTCTAATCAAACATGGCAAAGGAGCTTTAGGATTAAGGGTTTTTGGATTAGGTCCTAATCTTAAACCAACAAATGGATTAATTAAGCTACAAAAATTACTAGATACCAATGCTTTCTGGGCAAAAAATAGAACAATTAATGATCTAAAAAAATGTCTCGCTAACAGTGATGTCGTAATAAGTCTTTGGGTTGGCAAGGAAATAGTTGGTTTTGGTAGAGCTTTAACCGATGGGATTTACCGCGGAGTACTTTGGGATATTGTTATAGATCAAAATCATCAAGGCAAAGGTTTTGGCACATTAATTGTCAACAATCTTTTATCTTCTAAAAAAATTAAAAATACAAAAAAATTATATTTAATGACGACAAATAAAAAATTATTTTATTCTCAATTTAATTTTAAAGAAGTTACTTCTCAAAATTTATTGATTCGTGAAATCTAAAGCACTTTGTTTCTAGAGAAACAAAATTAAGATACAAATTTACTATAAAGCCATCTTATAAAAGGTCCTAAAATAGGAACTGGTCCAAAAGTTGGTCCGCAAAAATCAAAGTAATCTCTGTGCTCTTTGATTAATCCATTTTCACCAAATAATAAACGAGTAGTTCCAGGATAAATAAATTCTTTACCCATAATTTTTAAACCCATTGTCCATTCAACAAATCCACAATCCCCAGTTATGGAAATTGCATGAGTTTCTAAAAAAACATCATCACATCTTTTAACTAGCTTTTCTTGAGCTTTAACATAAGAATCTAAGCCCTCTGTTTCCTGAGTTGGGTCTATAAAAATAACATTCTCATTATAGAATTCAGCCCATTTTTGTTTTGTTGGCGCATCCGTACCATAAGATTTAGTAAATAATCCCTTTAAATCCTCAATAGAAATTACTCTTGTCATTACGAGATGTTTATTACAAATACTTTAAGGGATACAAACATTAAAAGCGGATGAAGAGATTCGAACTCTCGACATTCTCCTTGGCAAGGAGATGCTCTACCACTGAGCTACATCCGCATAACTTTTTTATTTTATCTCAAAGAAGGGATCAATGATAAAAATAATTAAATTTTTTCAATTAATTTAAATTTTTAATTAAAGATCCCATCTCAATTGCTTGTAAAGCATAATTCCAACCAAGATTATTTTTAATCCCTGCTCTTTCTAAAGCCTGCTGCATAGTATCAGTAGTTAAAACTCCAAAAATAATTGGAACATTATTTTCATTTGAAACTTGTGAAATACCTTTGCTCGCCTCAGATATAACTACATCATAGTGGGAAGTTTCACCACGGATCACAGCCCCAAGAGCAATTACAACGTCATAACTCTTTTTTTTCATGAGGGTTTTAGCTGCGATTGGCAATTCGAATGAACCAGGAACCCAAACTATATCTACTTGATTGCTTAATTCAGAAGTATCTAAACCATGTCTTTTTAAACAATCAAGACAACCAGATAGAATTTTATTTGTAATTAAATCATTAAATCTTGCTATTACAATCCCAACTTTTAAAGTAGAGGCATTAGTAAAAGAACCCTCAAAAATAGCCATTAAATTTTACTTAGGTATATTAATAGACTCTCACGAAAAGGTATTAAGTTCAAACTAATGAAGAAACTATCCCTGTAACAAAAACCAAAACAACCCAAACAGCAGCAATAGAATAAATTTTTCTCCTACTTTCTCGCTGTCCTTCCTCTGTAGAGGGTTGAGTCACATATAAAACGGGTACTCCAACTACCGCAATTAAAGAAGCAAATAATAGAGCATTTACGAAGAAAAAGTTAACAGCCTGCATAATTCAGTCTTAGGTTTCAAACATTATAAATACTATAATCTCATGAAAATGATAATTTTTAGAGAAAATTTACATACTTTAGCCACTTTAAATGCAAAAAAAAAATTTCTACCTAATATCTATTTAGGAATTAAAAAAGTATGCAAGAAGATACGATAATTCAAAAGAATTTATTTGCGATTGGTAATGATAATAATGAGCAAAAAGAAATAACAAAAATTCCAGAAGATTTATCTTTGGAAGATTTAAAAAAAGAATCGCAAAAAAGACCCAGACAAAGAAAAAATTCAACTAATTTAATAAATAAATTCAAGACTGATTTAATTTCAAATAACAAAAATGTTTGCATCAATGAAAAATCTTATAGCTATAAAACAGTTTCAAAACTGAAATTAACTCCTGTAATGAAGCATTATGTAACTCTAAAAGAAGAAAATAAAGATAGGTTATTACTTTATAGATTAGGAGATTTTTTTGAATGTTTTTTTGAGGACGCTGTATTAATATCTAACCTTTTAGAAATAACGCTTACCAGTAAAGATGCTGGCAAAGAAATTGGTAAGATCCCTATGGCAGGGGTCCCCCACCATGCAATGGAGAGATACTGTGCTGATTTGATTAAAAAAAATTATTCTGTGGTTATATGCGATCAATTAGAAAAAAGTTCTGGAAATTATGGGACTCCAATTAAAAGAGGGATAACAAGAATAATTACTCCTGGAACTGTAATTGAAGAGGGGATGTTGATAGCAAAGAAAAATAATTGGATTACTGCTATTTACTTATCAGAAGAAAACTCAAATGAATCTTATGAATGGGGTATATCAAAAGCTGATGTAAGCACAGGAGAATTAATAACTTTAGAAGGCCAATCTCTGTCAAAACTATTTGATGAAATTATTAAATTAGATTCTTCAGAAATCATTGTAGGAAGCAAAGCAGTAAGAAATTTATTAATTAAAGGAAATAGTCAAATTACATATACTGTTTCTCAAGAGACTAATTTTGGAATTAATGAAGCAAATTATCTAATAAAAAATTATTTCCAAATTGCAAACCTAGAGGGAATAGGACTTAAAAATTTAAACAATGCAACTAGATCACTTGGAGGTTTATTAAATTATTTAGAAAAAATTAATCCTTCAAATTTAGATAAAGATTCTTCTGTAAAAATCTCATTAGACTTTCCACAAATCCATTATGGGCACAACAAATTAATTATTGATTATCAAACTCAAAAAAACTTAGAAATCAAAAATACACAACGAGAAAACAATTATGTAGGTTCGCTACTATGGAGTATTGATAGAACTTATACTTGCATGGGTGCAAGGTGTTTAAGAAGGTGGATAGATTCACCACTATTAAACGTTAATGAAATTTATAAAAGACAAAATATAATTACAAACTTTTTTGAATCTAAAAAATTACGTACAGATACCCAAAATTTACTTAGAGCGATGGGGGATTTAGAAAGACTTGCAGGTAGAGCTTGTGCAGGTCATGCAAGTCCCAGAGACTTAATTGCAATAGCTGAAGGTTTAAAAAAATTGCCTAGACTAAAATCCATAGTTGAATTATTTAAATATGATCTCCCAGATTGGACTGATCAATTAAAAAATATTGATGAAGGACTCTTAGAATTAGCTGATACTATAAGTTTTAAACTAGTAGAAAATCCTCCTCTCAATATTAGTGAAGGAGGCATGATCCACGATGGTGTTGACAATATATTAGATGGTTTACGCAATTTAATAGATGATTACTCTGAGTGGCTAAATAAAGAGGAATTAAAGGAAAGAAAAATTAGCAAAATTTCAAACCTAAAAATTCAATTTCATAAAAATTTTGGTTATTACATTTCTATAAATAAGTCAAAAGTTAATTTAGCTCCACAACATTGGATCAAAAGGCAAACACTTACTAATGAAGAAAGGTATATCACTTCAGAAATTAAAAATAAAGAAAATAAGATTTTCCAAATAAAAAGTAGAGCTTCAATAAAAGAATATGAAATTTTCTGCGAATTAAGAAATATAGTTGCTGAAAAAACAAAACAAATAAGATCAATCGCAAAATCCATAGCATCTCTTGATGCACTGCTTGGTTTATCAATTACTTCAGTAGAAAACAATTTTATAAAACCTTCATTAATTCCAATAAATGATTCAATGAAAAAAAATAGTACAAAAATTATCGCAGGAAGAAATCCAATTGTAGAGCAATTGTTAAGTGATAAAAAGTTTGTAGCAAACGATATCTCTTTTGAGGATAATCAAAAATTAATTATATTAACCGGTCCCAATGCAAGCGGAAAAAGTTGCTTTATAAGACAACTTGGTTTAATACAAATTCTCACACAAATTGGTAGCTTTGTTCCTGCTAATAATGCTGAAATCAAGATTGCAGATAGGATTTTCACAAGAATTGGGGCAGTTGATGATCAATCATCTGGACAATCAACATTTATGGTAGAAATGTCTGAAACTGCATCAATTCTAAATCAGGCAACTTCTAGCTCACTAGTTTTACTTGATGAGATAGGCAGAGGGACATCTACTTTTGATGGACTTTCAATAGCTTGGTCAGTAAGTGAATATCTTGCAAAAAAAATTCAATGTAATACTATTTTTGCTACGCACTATCATGAGCTTAATTATTTAAAAAATTCAAATAAGAATATACAAAATTTTCAAGTTTTAGTAGAACAAAATAATGATCAACTAATTTTTAGCCACAAGATTGTTAAAGGGGGCTCAAACAAAAGCTATGGCATAGAAGCAGCTAAATTAGCAGGAGTTCCAAAAGAAGTTATAGATAAAGCAAAATCAGTTTTAAATTCTTTAGAAGAAAATAACAAATTAAATTATGATATTAAGTAGATTTTTGACATTTTTATAAATACTTTTTAAATAGTTTCCCTCAATAAGGCGTTAACCGCAGCAGCTGCCATGGCAGCACCTCCTCTAGTTGAATTCAAAACAATTCTAGGAAGATCGGTAGAAATTAGTTTGTTTTTGCTTTTCTCTACTCCAATAAATCCAACAGGCATTCCGATAATTAAACTAGGTAAATCCTTTGCATTGTCTAAAATATCAATTAAATAAGTTAACGCTGTAGGCGAACTGCCAATAACTACAATAGGTGATTTGCTTCCAGAATTCGTAACGGATAACTCCTTCCAACCTTTACTTAAGCCATATGCAGTTTTAGTTAAGTTTGTATGATTATTTTTTCCAAACCACATTCTAGCGGTGAACACTTTATTCTTAGTGGTATTTTCTGCCATGGTTTTTATTGCTGCTGCTGCCATATCAGTATCAGTTAAAATCGGAGCACCATTTTTAAGTGCCTGAAGCCCTTTTTCGCAAGCACCTTCACTAAAATTTACAAGATTTTGAACTGAAAAATCTCCTGAAGTATGGACTAATCTCTCTAACACTTTTTTTTCCAAATAATTTAGATCATTTGCTAATAAATGAGATCTTATGAATCTGATGCTTTCCAAAAAAATTGGATGATCTATTACCATTAAATTTAATTTGTGTTAGAAGTAATCATAGTTAATATATGGTTTTTATTGAGCTATTATGCCAATACAAATATTATGGGGTAATGATTTAAATGCTCAAAATACATTTATTCAAAAATTAATTGATAAGGAAGTATCCAAAGAATGGAAAGAAATAAACGTAACAAATTTAAATGGAGATGATGATGAGCAAGTCAATAAAGCTTTTGATGAAGTTCTTACACCTCCTTTTGGAGAGGGATACAGAATAGTTACATTGAAAAATAATCCAATTTTTACTGCCAAAAATGAGGATCTAAGAACTAAATTTGAAAAAATTCATGACAATATACCTCAAAATACATATTTCATTTTACAAAATACAAAAAAACCAGACTCAAGACTAAAGAGTACTAAATTTTTACAAAAACTTATCAAAAATAATTTAGCTAAAGAAAAGTCATTTTCTTTACCAGAAATCTGGGACTATGAAGGACAAAAAAGATTTTTAGAAGATGCAGCAAATGAAATGAATATCAAAATTGATAAAAATGCAGCTGAATTAATAATTGATTCAGTTGGTAATGATAGCTTTAAACTAATAAATGAATTAGCCAAAGCAAAAACATACCTTTCTGCAGTATCAAGTGATTCGAATTCACAACTTTTTCTTAAAAGTATTGATGTAAAAAAAATATTTAGTGATCATCAATCCAATATTTTCAAAATCATTGATCTTCTCTTACAAAAAAATATTAATGAAAGCCTCATAGAAATAAATTATTCTTTACAGAAAGGAGAACCTGCTTTAAGACTAAATGCAGGTTTAATTAGTCAAATAAGAATTCATACCATTATAAAATTAGCAGTTAATTCAGGTAACGATAATGCAGAAAGAATTTGTAATCTTGCAGGCATTTCTAATCCAAAACGAATTTTTTTTATTCGAAGAAAAGTCAAAAATGTATCTCAAGAATATTTAATTAATTTAATGAGTAACTTACTAGATATTGAATCATTACTAAAACAAGGTAATAATCCCATAAATGTTTTTACAGAGAAATTAATTAATTTAAGTTAACCAAATTATAAGTTTAAGAATTTACATTATGATTTAAATATGGCTTTACTAGTAAAAAAATTTGGCGGTACTTCTGTAGGTGATATTAAAAAAATTAAAAATATTGCAAGTAGCATCTGTCAAAGTAAAGAAGCAGGAAATGAAATTGTCGTAGTTGTCTCTGCAATGGGGCAAACTACAGATGATTTAAATTGTTTAGCGGAATCAATTAGTAAAAATCCTAATCGAAGAGAATTGGATATGCTTCTCTCAACTGGAGAGCAAGTAACCATAGCTCTTCTCTCAATGGCATTAAACGAATACGGAATACCTGCAATTTCAATGACCGGTAGCCAGGTTGGAATTATTACTGAATCAATTCATGGGAAAGCGAGAATTCTGGATATTAAAACAGAAAGAATCCAAAACTATATAAATCAGGGTTTTGTAGTTGTAGTGGCTGGATTTCAAGGAACAACATTAAGCCATACGGGTTCAATGGAAATTACAACATTGGGTAGAGGTGGTTCAGATACTTCGGCAGTAGCTTTATCAACAGCTTTAGGAGCTGAGACGTGCGAAATTTATACAGACGTTCCTGGGGTTCTTACTACTGATCCAAGAATAGTTCCTAATGCAAAACTCTTAGATGAAATTAGCTGCGAGGAAATGCTTGAACTTGCAAGTGTCGGTGCGTCAGTTCTGCATCCAAGAGCAGTAGAAATTGCTCGCAATTATGGAATTAAATTGTGTGTCAAATCAAGCCAAAGTGACTCAAGTGGGACTCTCCTAGAAAGTCAAATCCAACCTCTCCCGCTAAAAAGAGGAAGCTTAGAATTAACAAAAACAGTCAATAGTCTTGAGGTATTAGAAAACCAAGCAGTATTCAGTCTCTCAAATATTCCTGATAGGCCTGGGATTGCTGCACAAATATTTGAAAAACTTTCAGAAGCAAGTATTAGTGTAGATTTAATAATACAAGCGACAAATGATGGAAACAAAAACGATATTACATTTACTGTTAGTGAATTAGAAGTTAAAAAAACTGCAGAACAATGTGAACTTATAACTAGTCAATTAGGAGGAGAATATAACTTAAAAACAAACATGACTAAATTAAGTATTCAAGGAGCAGGCATTATGGGCAGACCTAGTGTTTCAGCTGATTTATTTGATACTTTATCTCAAGCGAATATAAATGTCAGGTTAATAGCTACTAGTGAAATTAAAGTCAGCTGTGTAATTGAAATCAATAATATACCAAAAGCTATAAGATTTGTTTCTGAGAAATTTAAGTTATCTGATACACAAATATTTGTTAATCCAATCAATAAAAAACAAGATCAACCTGAAGTAAGAGGAATTGCATTAGATAAAAACCAAGTTCAAGTAAGTTTTCGAAAACTGCCTGATCGTCCAGGTGTAGCAGCATCGATATGTTTAGCATTAGCTGAAAATAATTTACTTATCGATACTATCGTTCAGTCTGAAAGAATTTCCTCTTTAAAAACTAAGGATATTAGTCTTACAATGAATAAACAAGATAGAGAAAAAGCTAACTTAGTTTTTGAGGCCTTAACAAAAAAATTACCCGGATCATACATTGAAGATGGCCCTGC
>CACLGU010000013.1 GCA_902606505.1 uncultured Prochlorococcus sp. | reverse complement strand
TATCTGATTGATCAAAGAGCCTTATAATAAATTCACCTTTAACTGCCTCATCATCACCAATAACAATAATACTTTTAGATTTTAGTTTATTTGCCTTTTTAAATTGTTTGGAGAATGAGGCTCCGCTTAAATCTAACTCAACTAACAAATCATAATTTCTTAATTTTCTAGATAAATCGATTGCTAATGATTCAGCAATTAAGCCTTGATTAATGATATAAATATCAGTATTTCTTGGAATTTCAAGTTCTTTTCCTGCGAGTAAAATTAATCTTTCTAAACCAATAGCAAAACCAATTGCAGGGGTATTTGGCCCACCCATTTGTTTTATTAGATCGTCGTATCTTCCTCCTCCACAAACTGTAGCTTGGGAGCCTAGAGCCCCACTAGTAATTTCAAAAGCTGTATGGGTGTAGTAATCTAAACCTCTTACAAGATTAAAATTTTCCACATAAGGTATTTTTAAAACCTCTAAATTTTTCTTTAAGTTTGAATATCTTTTATGACTTTTTTCAGATAAAAAATTAAATAATCTTGGGGCATTTTTTAAAGCTTTTTGTGTTTGAATATTCTTAGAGTCCAAAATCCTCAGGGGATTTTTAGTAATTCTGTTCTGAGAATCTAAATCTAGATAGTTTTTATTTATTTCTAGCCATTTTAAAAAAGATTTTTGAAAATTTAATCTATCATTATGATCGCCCAAAGTATTTATTTCAAGATTAAGTTCTTTTATTCCTAATTTACCTAAGATATCCCAAGCTAAGGCAATAATTTCAACATCACTTCTAACTGAATCGTATCCTATAAACTCAACACCTAACTGATGAAACTGTCTTTGCCTACCTGCTTGAGGTCTTTCATATCGAAACATAGGCCCCATGTACCAAAGTTTTTGTAGAGGATGATTAGACAACATTCCATTTTGTATTAATGCTCTTGCAACGGATGCGGTTCCTTCAGGCCTAAGAGTGCAGGATCTCTCCCCTCTATCAATAAATGTATACATTTCCTTACTGACAACATCTGTTCCTTCACCAATTCCTCTTATAAACAATTCGGTCATTTCTAGTATTGGTGTTCTTATTTCATTGATAGATGTTCTTGCAAGCTGCTCTAATACAATTTTCTCTACGTTTTGCCACTTTATTAATTGATCAGGCAGCAAATCAACAGTTCCTCTTAGATTTTTTAAGTTATTCAAAGTTCTAGAAAATAATTCAAAATTTTTAATTCAAGTAAGAATTAATACTTAATTGATTGTTTTGTGGGACAATTTTAATTTAACATTTAGAAAAACTATTGGAAATTAACAAAAATAAAGAGACTCTGCATTGCGGTACAAAACCAAAAAAAATTGCTTTTGGAATAGCACCCCTTGGTATAGTTTCGGTAGGAATAGTGCCAATGGGAGTAATAAGTATTGGAGTAGTTCCAATGGGTGTATTCTCTTTTGGTGCAGTAGCAATGGGAATAGTCAATTTATCAGTAGTTGGGATGGGAATTATCTCGGCTGGGGTAACGACTATGGGAATATGGGAGTACTCTCCTAATTCTCTAAATAATAATCATAATCATTCCAAAAAAATATCAAATTCAAGCAAAGAAAATATTATGTCAGATCTATTTAAAACTAAACAAGAAGCTGAAAAGGCTGCCTCAAAATACGGATGTATTGGAGCACATAAAATGGGTAAAAAATGGATGCCCTGTAAGATGCACTAGATATTTTCTTAGTCAAAAATTTATTGAATATTAATTCAAAATCTCTACTTTAAAATTAAGATTTTTTGCCTCATTTGTAGTTAATTTTCTTGACCAAGCTCCTTTCACAGGGCTATTCCATCTGAACCCAGCATTTTTAGCTAAAGATCTATCTTCGTAACTAACAAGTGCCTTGTATAAAAACCTCGGTTCGGTAGCTTTAAGTAAAAGTTCCTCTAAATTATTGCATTTTTTGAAGACCTCAGAGATGTAAAAGCAATCAGATAAAGCTCTATGTAAATTCCAAACTGGTATTGAAAAAGATAAAGCTAGATCAGTTACTGATGGTCTATCTTTTAGTGATTTTTGAAAAGACCAATTAATATCCTCCAAACTGCATATCCATTTTTTATTAAGTTTAGGTAATCTTCCTTTCCCAAACCATTTCTTATCAAAATCTACATTATGCGCGACAATGTAATCCGAACAATCAACAAGTTTCAGAAAGAAATTCAATCCATCTTCCCATGGTTGAGAGATATTAGTTACTTCAGCAGATATACCATTAATATGTTCGGCTTCATTATTATTAACTGGAAATAAAAATGAAACTTGTGAAAGCACGCACTTAAAAGATACATCAAACAAAATACAACCTATCTCTATTACTTCATCATTATTTTCGTCTAAACCTGTTGTTTCAGTATCAAGAATTAAAATCTTTTCAATTTTTTTATTTTGATTAGCAACACTCTCTTCAGAGGGATAACTAATAATTTGATCCTGAAGAATATCCAATTGATTTAATTCTTTTTTGTTAGATAGGTCCAAGTAGCTGAAAACACTCTCATTTATCTTGACGCATTTAATAAAAATTTCTCTTAAATTAATATAAATTAAGAAACATGATTTGAAAATAATTTTTGAAACATTTTTATTTTATGAAAAATGACTTTTACAAAATATCAATTTAATAATTTTTGTTATTGGCCTTCAAATCCTAAAAAAATTGTGGAATTTATTGGTGGAAGTTATCTAGCTTCTAAACCAGATTTAACTTATAGAAGATTCATAGAGAGTTTAATTAACAAAAACTATGCAGTACATGCATATAAATACACTCCACAATTCGATCACCAACAACTTGCTATTAACGCATGGAGGAATTTCAAGAATTGCCGAATATCTTTATGCAAGAGAATAGGAGCATCAATTCCTTCAATAAGAATTGGTCATAGCCTAGGCTGCAAACTTCATCTAATTTCCCCTGATGGTGGAAGAAATTGCGAAAAATTCATATCAATAAGTTTTAATAATTTCAGTGCTAACAAATCTATTCCATTATTGAAACAAATTTCTCAAAAATTAGAATTCAATAGTGAATTTAGCCCAAGTCCTGAAAGAACTTTGCGATTAATTGAAAAAACATATAATCAAAAAAATAACTTCCTAATAAAATTCAACTCAGACGAATTAGATCAAACAGATAAATTATTTTCTTGTCTGAAAGCAAGAAAAGAAGATAATTCTAAGGGGGTAATGTTAAAAGGTACACACACTATAATTGCAAGCGCAGGACTAAGAGAAAATTTTTTGGGAGACTGGGCCGATGATGAATTCAAAAGAAATACTATAAAAAAAATTTCCAATTTAATTGATGCATCTGATTAAGATAATTCTTTTAGCTTTTCCAAAACAGAACTATCTTCAAGAGTGCTTATATCACCGCTAATTTTTTCTCCAGCAGCTAAAGATCTTAAAATTCTCCTCATAATTTTTCCACTACGTGTTTTCGGGAGAGAGTCAGAAATTATAATTTTTTCAGGCTTTGCGATAATTCCAATTTCATTAACTACATGTTTCTTTAGATTCTCTACTAATTCTGAAGAACAGTTCACGTCTTTCTCTAGAGAAACAAAAGCAACTATAACTTCACCTTTTAAATCATCCTTTTTGCCAACAACTGCAGACTCTGCAACTGATTTATGACTTACCAAAGCAGATTCTATTTCCATTGTTCCTAACCGATGTCCTGAAACACTTATCACATCATCAACTCTTCCCATAATCCATATATATCCTTCTTCATCAATGCGTGCTCCATCTCCAGCAAAATAAACATTTTTTTCTCCTTTAAAGAAAATATATTCCCAATAACTCTCCAAATATCTCTCTGGGTTTCCGTGAATGGTTCTCATCATTCCTGGCCAAGGTTTCTTAATAATTAAATAGCCACCCTCGTTCTCCTTAACCTTATCTCCATTCTTATCAACAATTTCAACTTCTATTCCTGGCAGAGGGAAAGTAGCCGAACCTGGCTTTGTAGCAACGACTCCAGGCAAGGGGCTTATCATCACACCACCAGTCTCAGTTTGCCACCAAGTATCAACAATAGGGCATTTATCTTTACCAATAACATTCTTATACCACATCCATGCTTCAGGATTAATTGGTTCTCCAACTGTGCCCAAAAGTCTAAGACTCTCCAAATTATATTTATCAGGTATTTCACGTCCAGACTTCATAAATGCTCTTATTGCAGTTGGTGCAGTATAAAAAATAGAAACCTTATATTTTTGAACAATTTCCCAAAAAGCACCTAAATTTGAGGGTCTTGGCACTCCCTCATACATTAAGGTTGTAGCACCATTAGATAAAGGCCCGTAAACTATGTAACTATGACCTGTAATCCAACCAACATCAGCAGTACACCAGTAAATGTCGTCATCTTTTAAGTCAAAAATCCATTTAAATGTCAAATGGGACCAAAGATTGTAACCACCTGTAGTGTGAACTACACCTTTGGGCTTTCCAGTAGAGCCTGAGGTATAAAGAATAAAAAGTCTATCTTCGCTATTCATTATTTCTGGTTCACAATAATCTTTTTGATCTTTTAATAATTCGTGCCACCAAAAATCTCTATCATCAATCATCGAAATGTTTTTTTGGGTTCGTTTAACAACAACTACTTTTTCCACAACTTTATCTGCCCCATTTTCAATGGCCGCATCAACTGCTTTCTTAAGTTCAATAACCTTATCTTTTCTAAAGCCACCATCAGCAGTAATAACAAATCTGGCGTTTCCATCAATTAACCTATCTTTTAAAGCTTCTGAAGAAAATCCTCCGAAAACAACTGAATGAGGTGCTCCAATTCTTGCACAAGCTAACATCGCAAACATCGCTTCAGGAATCATCGGCATATAAATACATACCAAATCTCCTTTTTTTACACCAATTGCTTTTAATGTATTAGCTGCTTTACATACCTCTTTTAGAAGTTCTTCGTAAGTATATTTTTTGCTATCTCCGGGTTCGCCTTCCCATATAAGTGCAGTCTTCCCTCCAAGCCCTCTCTTAATGTGTCTATCTAGGCAGTTATATGTAATATTTAGTTTCCCTTCTTTGAACCATTGAAAAAAGGGCGCATTTTCGTTATCTAATACGGTTTGAAATGGTTCAAACCAATCTAATTCAGATTTTGCAAAGGATTTCCAAAATTGATAAGGGTTATCTGATGCTTGTTTTTTAAGACTTTGTAATTCTTCCAGAGTACTAATATTTGAGTTTTCAGCAAATTTTTTTGATGGAGGGAAAATTCTCTTTTCTTCAAGTATGTTATTGATTGAATTTTTTTTATCTAATGACATTAAACAAATCTATGCTTAATAAATTTAGTCGAAAAAATAAAGGTTTTCAAAAATTTTAATATTAATTTAGCTCAAATATTTATTTCTAATAGATCTAATAAATACGGCTTAGAACAAATTCTGGAAGAGCCATTAAAGCTCTTTTATATTCTGAATCAGGAAGCCAGACTATAGCTTCTTTAGAAAGTATTGCAAAATCCTCAGCTAGTTTCCTAGAACTTTCAATAGCTTTAGAGTTCATGATGATATTAAGAGCATCATCTAAATCATCTTTTTCAGCAAGTTCTCTATTTATAAGAACTGACAATTGTTTATTTTCTTCTAAGGCATATAAAACTGGGGCGGTAAGATAACCACTAGCAAGATCACTTACAGCAGGTTTTCCAAGTTGTTTATCATTTCCAGTAAAGTCAAGAATATCATCTACAACTTGGAATGCTAAACCAATATTTTTGCCAAAATCGTATAAAGAGGTTAAGTTTTCGTCATTAATCCCACTCAAAACTCCAGCTGCTTTACAACTATTGGCTATTAATGAGGCTGTTTTACAATAACTTTTGTTGATGTATTTGGAAAAAGATTGAGCCGAATCAAATCTATTTAAATTTTGTTTGATTTCACCCTCTGCTAAATCCATAATTACTCTACTAAGTAATTTAACTACATTTACATTGTCAAGATTTGCTAGGTGCCAACTTGCTTGAGCAAATAAAAAATCACCCGCCAAAACAGCTACTCTGGTATTAAATCTGCTATGAACTGTGTCAACTCCTCTTCTTGTAGACGCCTCATCAACAACATCATCATGGACTAATGAGGCTGTATGAATCATCTCAGTTATTTCAGCAAGCCTTTTATGCTTGGTTGTCAAGCAAAATTCAGGAGATATAGCTTTCGAAATCAATAAAACTATACCAGGTCTCAACCTTTTTCCCCCAGCACTAAAAAGGTGTTCAGCTGCGGCTTGAAGAATTGGGTGACCTGCTCCAATTAGATTTTTCAGTTCTAAAATAAGATCATCAAGATCATTTTCAACTGGTTGTAATAGCTCTGTTACTGTATTCATGATTGACCTCTTCTATATATTAAGGAATCAAACATTACTTCGGAGGTTAACCAACCTAATTTCTTTATTAATTCCAAGCCAAAATTTTACTTTATTGGAAAACTCATCTCTTTGTGAAGTAACAAAAAATTTTACATTTTCGAAAGAAATACTCTCATAGCGGTCAGTTTTTGGAATAGCAAAAGATTCATTAAATTTTTTTATTAATACTATCGATGGATCAATAATTTTAATATTTGAATCTAATTTTTTTCTTAAAAAGTCATAAATTAAAGGATAGTGACTACATCCAAGTATTAATTCTTCAATATTTTTGTTTATTAGTGGTCTTAAATATAAATATGAAAGACTATTTAACTTATCAAGATTTAATTTTTCTTTTTCAATTTCTGATACAAATTCTGGACATGCTTGCTGAAATATTATCGTATTTTCTTTTTTAGCGTTTATAGCTTTCTTGTAATACGATGATTTAACAGTCGTTTCTGTTGCCAGGACGCCAATTATTTGTTTATCAACTATTTCCGATACTGAGTTTATAAGATCAAAACAAGGGACCTTTAATTTATCTTCTAGAATATCAAGGGCACACGCATTTGTAGTGTTACAAGCAACTAAAAGTGCATCTAAATTCTTATCAACAAAAAAAGTACAAATTTCTTTTGCAATTAATCTTATCTCATTAGAATTTTTGTTCCCAAAAGGTATTCTTTTTGTATCCGCCAAATAAAAAACATCTACATCATTACGTGTTTTTAGTAAAGAATTAAGGATAGTAAAACCACCTATTCCGCTATCAAATATACCTATTTTAAGTTTCACCCTACTTTATCTAGATATTCGAGGATGCCTTTTGCAATTGCATAGGCTAATCTTTTTCGATGGGTTATTTTTTCTAACCTTCTTGCATCTAATCTTCCGGTTAAAAATCCAATTTCTACAAGGACTGCAGGCATCCTTGTATTTTTAATTACATAAAATCGACCTTGTTTAACTCCTCGATCAGGACTCCCAGGGGAAACTCTTAAAATTTGTTTTTGAATTCTTTTCGCGAGTAGCCTTCCTCTCCAACCTCTGTAATAAAAGGTTTCCAATCCATTTATGTCCCTTCTTTTACCTCTTGAGGCATTTGCATGAATACTTACAAAGATATCTGCATCCCTATTATTGGCAATGGAAACTCTTGGAGGTAAATCCAAATCAACTTCATTTGTTCTAGTCAACTTTACTTTGACACCTTTCTCAGAAAGTAAATTTTTAACTATTTTTGAAACCTCTAGAACAACATCTGTTTCTCTAAGACCACCAATACCTATTGCTCCTGGATCAGGTCCTCCATGCCCTGGATCGATTACAACCTCAAACTTGTTTCGTTTTATCTCTGGTAACTTCAAGTAACTATGATTATTTTTCCTTTTATGAATTAAATTTTGCTTTGCTTTGATATTTTCTCTTTTCTTTTCAACTAAACCTTCACCAATCTTTTTAAATGAATATTTTGGGTTAAATAGTTTGATTCTCCATCTTTTTTGATCTAAGCCAACCATTTGCCAAGTCAAAGGTTTCAAATAAGTTTCTTCTTTAAATTCAATTACTAATCTTGTTTTACCCTTTTTTGGTTTACCTAATCTAATTTCTTTTATTGGGCCATTACCTTTTATGGTTCTGGGATTTTTTAATTCTCCTGGAAAATCTACCCAGAATCTATCGCCAGATATTTGGTTGGCCTTCTTAAAATATGCTTTTAGATTTGTATTTGATTTAGTTCTTAATTCTAAAACCCCATTAGTGTTTAAGGCCCACGCCGCAAGAGCACTTGAAGATTTAACTTGAAGGATTGAAGAATTTAAAAATAAAAAGACGGATAAATAACGAAAAAGTTTATTATCTAAAAACTTTATCATTATTTTGAAAACAATTTATTTTTCCTATGTTTAAGGCTTGGCATCTGCTCCCTAATTTTCTTTACTCTTTCTTTATCAGCAGGAGCTATTGCAGCTCCCTGAGTTTTTCCGGCATCAGATAAAACTGTACCCCAAGGGTCAATTACCATTGCATGGCCATGACTTTGCCTTCTCCCATAATGAATCCCAGTTTGAGCTGGAGCCACTACATATGCTGTATTCTCAATAGCTCTTGCTTGTAATAGAATTTGCCAATGATCTTTTCCAGTAAATGCTGTAAAAGCTGCAGGAATCATAATTAGCTCTGCACCATTCGAAGACAGATATCTATAGAGTTCAGGAAATCTAACGTCATAACAAATCGATAATCCTATTTTGCATAAGCCTGGAACATCTACTACAGGTGGATACTCTTTTCCAGATAAAATAGTGGATGATTCCTTATATAAATTTCCATCTGGCAAATCAACATCAAACAAATGAATCTTGTCATATTTTGCCAAAACCTGTCCATCTTTCCCAAATAAGGCTGATCTATTAAAAGTATGACTATCATCACCAGCAGGGACAGGGTACCCGCCGCCCAAAAGAAATACTTGATATCTTTGTGACATAGTTTTTAGAAAATTTGCACACTTCTCTGACAATTCAGAAGCTAATCTAAGTTTTTCATCATCTCCTCCTAAAAAAGCAAAATTCTCAGGCAAACCTATTAACTCAGCACCTCTTCTAGCAGCTAATTCAATCTGTTCCTCTGCTTCAATGAAATTCGCTTCAACATTTGAAGTACTTGTAATTTGCAATGCAGCTACCAAAAAATCAGTCAAGACTTTACTCCTAGTAAACCAATTCGTAAATCATGAGGCACGAATCACACCTCTTTCAACTTGAGCTGGAACAATATCTAAGCAATCAAGTTCAGAGCAACATTTTAAATCATCCTCATAATCTCCAAGACTTGTCAATCTTTTGCCATGAGTTGCTGTTTTTAAACATTTCAAAATGTCATTTTTCCAAAAATCCCAAAGTGCCAAAGCAGCCTGCAATTCGTCGTTCATAATATTAATTTCAAAATCACAGTTCTGTTTAAAGTATGAGGCCAAAGCACCTGCAGCTAAAGAATCCTCAAGTGAATATGAACCTTCCCAACCACTCCCAAGTATTAAAACATTTTCTCTTTTTAATGCAATGATTTTTTCGGCAACTGCTTTCCTATTTGGGAGTCCCATAGCAAACAAATGGTTTGCATTTTGAACTTTTTGCAATGATTTAGTCCCATTAGTCGTACTCATAAAAAGTCTTTTGCCATTAACAACTTTTTTCGTAACTGATAAAGGAGAATTTCCTAAATCAAAGCCCTCAATCTTCTTGCCACCTCTTTCTCCGAGCATTAGTCTCTCATCTGCTTGCCACTTGATTGCAGACTCTTTCAATAGATCCAAATCTGCAAAGACTTGTATTGAGTCAGCTCCATTATTTAAAGCCCAAGAAATTGTGGTTGTAGCTCTTAAAACATCAATTACAACTGCAATATCGGGATTGAATTCTGGAACATCCTTTGCAACGTGATAATAAGTGAGATTAATGATCAGTTCCTTTTTTCTAAATTTATTATAGAAAACAGTTACTTAATTTGATTATTTTTTTTTTAAAACAAACTTATTGATAAGATAGAACTAATTTGTTTTTACAGAAATCTTATCAAGTATTCAATTTGAAAATGAATAATATCCGCACGATAAAAGGTGGAGTTAATTTAAAAGGAAAAATAAAAGTACCCGGAGATAAATCCATCTCTCATAGGGCTTTAATAATTGGAAGTATTGCTGTGGGTGACACGACTATTGAGGGGTTTTTACATTCTGAAGATCCCCTTTCAACTGCTGATTGTCTTAGGAAATTAGGTGTAAACATACCAGAAATAAAAAAAGATAAGCCTTTTACGATTTCAGGATTAGGTCTTGATGGATTAAAAGAGCCCAAAGAGATTCTCAATTGTGGGAATTCGGGAACCACCATGAGATTATTAATGGGGTTACTTGCCGGTCAAGAAGGCAAGAATTTTATCTTAACAGGTGACAATTCTCTTAATGAAAGACCAATGCGGAGAGTGGGCAAACCATTATCGTTGATGGGTGGCAAAATCTTTGGTAGAGAAAAAGGAAACAAAGCCCCAATCTCAATTGATGGGAATAAACTAAAAGGATGCGTTATAGGAACCCCTGTAGCGAGTGCTCAAGTAAAATCTGCAATCTTACTGGCAGGCCTCAAAGCTTCTGGAACCACTTCTGTTATTGAACCAGCATCTTCAAGAGATCATACTGAAAGAATGTTAAAAGCATTTGGAGCAGACATCAGTATCAGAGGTGAATTTGGAAGAAATGTAGTTATCAAGTCAGGGGGCAACTTAATTGGCCAGAAAATATTGATTCCTGGAGACATAAGCTCTGCTTCTTTTTGGATGATTGCTGCATCTATTGTTCCAAATTCAGAGGTTTTAATTCAGAATGTCGGATTAAATCCCACTAGAACAGGGATTTTAAATGTAATGGATTCAATGGGGTGCAATTATGAGATTTTAGATAAATCGACTATTGCAGGTGAACCTATTGGATCTATAAAAGTAAAGACTTCAAATAATTTAAGATCATTCACTATTGAAGGAGATATTCTCCCAAAACTCATAGATGAAATTCCTATCCTTACTGTGGCTGCTTGTTTTTGTAATGGAGTTTCTGAAATTAAGGATGCACAAGAATTAAGAGTTAAGGAGACAGATCGATTAAAAGTCATGGCACGACAGTTACAAAAATTCGGTGCTGAAATAACAGAAAAAGAGGATGGGTTAATTATTAATGGGCAATCAAAATTTCATTCTGCAGAGGTAGACAGTGAGACAGATCATCGAGTAGCAATGAGTCTTGCTATTGCTTCACTTCTTTCCAAAGGTACCTCAAAAATCATGAGAGCAGATGCAGCTAGCGTCTCGTATCCCACTTTTTGGGAAGAGCTTGCCAAACTAACTAACTAGCCTAAAAAGTTTTTGTCTGAATTAATAGAAGTTTTAACTAAAGATGGTAGTTACTCTTTAAGAAGTCTGTTTTTTCAAGAAAACTTCCATAGTTTATTGGGCGCATTGGAGGAGACAAAGTTGAAATTTACATCTACTTCTAATTTGCAAAGATTTAAGGGTAAATCTCTTAATGTTTTGGATATATGTTTTGGTTTAGGATACAATTCCGCTTCTTTATTAGATGAATTAATTAAACAAAAATCATATTTAAATTTGTATGCGTTGGAGATTGATAAAAAGCCACTTGAATATTCGCTTAAAAATGAATCTTTCCTTAAATTATGGGCTCCAAAAATCAAAACAATATTTGAATCAATGTATCGAAAAGATTACTTTGAGGATCAATTTTTTAAATGCAGTGTTTTGTGGGGTGATGCTAGAGAGAAAATCAAAATTATTCCTTCATCTATTAAATTCGATCTGATTTATTTAGATGGTTTTTCTCCTCAAAAATGCCCACAATTATGGACAATTGAATTTTTATCTAAAGTCACAGAGAATCTTAATTCTCAGGGTTATTTAATAACCTATTCTTCATCAGCGGCTGTAAGAAAAGCATTAAGAAATCTTGGATTAGAAATTTTTACTATTAAGCCAAGTATTAAGAACAGAATTTTTTGGAGTCAGGGAACTGTTGCAATACCAAAATTTGATAAGAATAAATTGAAACCTAATTTCAATTTTGAAAATTTATCTTTAATGGAAGAGGAACATCTCTTCACTAAAGCCAGTATTCCATATAGAGATCAAGATTTAAACTCAAGCAAAGACGATATAATCAAGAGAAGATTAGAAGAGCAATTTTTTTCAAATCTATTATCTACAAATAAATGGAGAGAGAAGTGGGGAATGACGAAGTTATCCCTTAAGAGTAAGATTTAAATAATGATTTCAAATAAACATGTTAAGTGTTGCGATATTAGCGGCAGGAAAGGGCACTAGGATGGAAAGCTCATTGCCAAAAGTTTTACATAAAATTTCTGGCAAAAGTCTTTTACAAAGAGTAATTGATTCATGTGTCGAATTAAAACCTGATCAAATTTTCGTAATTACTGGACACAAATCAAAAGAGGTACAAAAGTCAATCCCAAACGAAAAAAAAATTCATATTATTATTCAAGAACCTCAATCAGGAACAGGTCATGCTATACAGATACTTTGTAGAGAAGTAAAAAAACATGAAGGAAAACTTTTGGTCCTTAACGGCGATGTGCCACTAATTAGGCCTAATACTCTAAAAAGGCTTTTATATTTTCACGATTCAAAAAATGCTGATGTTTCTTTAATTACTACAAAGAAAACAAATCCTCACGGATATGGCAGAGTTTTTTTGAAGGGAGATTTTATAGAAAGAATTGTTGAAGAAAAAGATTGCAATGATCTAGAAAGAGAAAACCCATTAATAAATGCAGGTGTTTACTGTTTTAACTGGGGTAACTTGTCAGAAATAATTAATGCCTTGCAAAGCAATAATAATCAAAAAGAGATTTATTTAACAGATACAATATCTATGCTAAAAAATTCCTTAAGCCTCGAGGTAAAGGATAATGGAGAGCTTCAAGGAATTAATAACAGAATTCAACTGTCAGAGTGCGAGGAAAATATTCAGAATTCAATTAAAGAAAAGCATATGCTTAATGGGGTAACTTTTATTAATAAAGCAAGTTGTTCAATTAGTGAAGAAGCTGAAATTGGTAAGGATGTGATTATAGAGGCTAATACACATATAAGAGGAAATACCAAAATAAAAAGTCATTGCATTATCGGACCAAATACTTTTATTGAGAATTCTTATGTGGGAAGAAATTGTGAAATTTCAAACTCTACTGTTTATGCTTCTCAGATAATGGACTATATAAAAATTGGCCCTTATAGTCATATAAGACCTAATTCCAAAATATCTTCCTTTAGCAAAATAGGTAATTTTGTTGAAATCAAAAATAGTCAATTAGAGGAAGAATCTCAAGTAAACCATTTAAGTTACATTGGCGATTCTATTATTGGAAGATCTACAAATATTGGAGCAGGTACTATTACTGCAAATTTTGATGGCCAGAAAAAACATCAAACAAAAATTGGTAAAAATTCCAGCATTGGTGCAAATACAGTTTTTGTAGCGCCAATAAATCTCGGGGAATCAGTTACAACGGGAGCTGGTTCAGTGATCACAAAAGACTCTAAAGATAATTCATTAGCAATCTCAAGAACTAAGCAAGTGAATATAGAAAATTGGGAAAGAAAGAAATCCTGATCTAATTGATTAATTCAATAATTTTTTCAAGTTGCCAATATCTGCTCCCTTTAATAAGAATAGAATCTCCTTTTTTTGTATATTTGTTTATCTCTTTAGGTACATCTTTAATATTATTTAAAACTATAAATTTTTTCTTATCTTTGAGATAATTGGTGTAAATTTTCTCATTTTTATCGCAAATAAATAAACACTTTTCTATTTCCGAATTATTTATTAAGTTGAATATTACTTTATGATATTTTTCAGATTCATCTCCCAATTCTTGCATACTTCCAAAAATGAAAAATTTATTTCTCGGTTTTTCAAGAAGGTTTTTAATACATGCTTTTACTGACTCTGGCGAAGCATTATATGATTCATCATATATTGTTGTTTTTACCGACTTAAGAATTTTATTCCTTCCACCTAAAATTGCAAAATCAAATTTATTAAAACTTGCAAAATCAATGCCTAGCTCTTTGGCGACTGCATAAGCAAATAAGAAATTCGAAGCATTGTGAAACCCCTCTGATGAAATTTCAAAGATATTTTCTTCAATTAATATTGTTTTATTCGTAGGATTATAAAATCCTCGCAAACTATCATCTTTCTTGAAACTATCCTTTTGATTTTCTATATTTAATAGTTTTACTTTAAAAACTCTACCTTTCCAATATTCTTTTAAAGTTTTTTCTAGGAATGGATCATTTGCTGGAATTATTACAACTCCTTCGGGATTTAAGAACTTACTAATTTCACACTTTGCATAAGTAATATTTTTTTTTGAACCTAACAATCCAATGTGAGCTGTGCCAATGTTAGTAATAACTGCGATATCGGGTTCACTATATTTAGATAAATTCTCGATCTGTCCAAGACCTCTCATCCCCATCTCAAGAACTAAAGCTTTATCTTTTATATCTGTAGCAAGAATAGTAAGACCAACTCCAAACTCATTATTGAAATTTGAATGGGATAATTTAATTCTTCCAAGTTTATTTAAAACTCTACCAATCATTTCTTTTGTGGTTGTTTTACCCACTGAACCAGTTACGGCGATAATAGGGATATTTAATTTTTTTCTTTTTAGCAATGCTAATTTTTGAAATGCTTCTAATGTGTCATTTACAACCCAATAAGGAAAATTACTAGGAAGTAATTTCTGCATCCCTTTTTTAATTACTACTGATTTAACTCCTTTATCTAAAACATCTGGAAGAAAACTATGCCCATCAAAATTTTTACCCTTTATAGCTATAAAAAGATCATTTTTAAACAAAGTTCTACTATCGATACTTATATTTTTAAAATTTAGAGAATCTCTTTTTCCCTCGCTCAGATTTTTAATATCCCCCAAAACATTGTTTAATTCTGATAAAGAGAATTCCATTAAAAAATTAAGTCATACTTTTTTTAAAGATGGATCAGCCGATTGTCCATAAGAGAATTTTTCAACTTCAGCAAAATCTGGAGATGGTTCTTTTATTCCACAAACATCTTTGTACATAATTTCGTATTCGAGTGCGGATCTTTGCCAGCTAAACTCTTGGCTCATTGCTCTTTTTTGCAACAATTCCCAACTATCTTTATGCCTAAAGGCCTCCCAAGACCTTACTAAAGAGGTATAGAAATCTATGGGTTCAAAGCGATCGAAGCAAAAACCAGTACCACTATTATTTTCTGGATCATGAGGTAAAACTGTGTCAACTAAACCTCCTACTCGCCTTACTATTGGAATAGAACCATATCTCATAGCAAGTAGTTGACTAATGCCACAAGGTTCGAATCTGCTTGGCATTAAAAATGCATCAGAGCCACCATAGATAAGTCTTGATAAAGAATCATCATAGGTAAGAAATACTGAAAATCTTCTTGGGTAATCTAATGCAAGTTGCCATAATCCTGACTCTAAATATCTATCTCCAGTCCCTAAAACAACTATTTGCGAATCTGTATACGCTAAAAGTCTTCTTGAAACTTGTAAAAGTAAGTCAACTCCTTTCTGATCAACTAACCTACTGACCATACCTAAAAGATATTTTTTAGGATTAACTTCGAGACCCATTTCTCTCTGCAGAATTTTTTTATTTTCTAGCCTATTTTCTAAATTCTTAATACTAAATTTTGCAGGTAAAACTGGATCTTTGGCTGGATTCCATTCATCAAGATCTATGCCATTAAGAATTCCCCTTAATTTACCTGAAATGTAATTAAGTAATCCTTCAAGGCTTTCCCCGTATTCATGAGTTTTAATCTCATCTGCATAAGTTGGAGAAACAGCATTGACCCTATCTGCATACAACATTGCCGCAGCCATTGTATGGTCTCCATGCATATACCAAGGACACCAAGTCATTTTTTCAAGTTTCCATCTCCAAGGGCCTTGGTATTTTAAATTATGAATTGTAAAGACTGTACTTATTTCAGGGTCCTGATGCATCCACACAGGAATCATTCCAGTGTGCCAATCATGGCAATGGAGAACTTGAGGTTTCCAACAATTCCAGGCAAATTCTGCAGTGGCACTAGCAAAAAATGTAAAGCGCCAGTCCTCATTTTCGCCTCCGTATATTTGATCAGAGTCAAATGTTGGATGACCAACCAGGTAAATCACATAATTATGTATGGGATGTTTTGCTTCATATACGGCAAAATCAGTGCCCATTGTATTTGCTCTGAAAACTGGTTCATTCGATACCTCTAAAAGACTCCACAATTTTCCATATCCTGGAATTATTACCCGAACATCGTGACCAAGTTTTATCAATGATGGAGGTAACGAGCCAACCACATCTCCCATACCTCCAACTTTGATCATTGGAGCACATTCAGCAGCGGCAAGAAGAATTCTCATTGATAATTATTTAAAAAGTTCTTTTGAAAATAAACTAGGATGTCCACTTATAGTCAGAAAAGTCTGGTGGACGCTTTTCAAGAAAGGCATCTCTACCTTCTTGAGCTTCTTCAGTTGAATAAAATAATTGAGTTGCGTATCCAGATAATTCTTGAATACCCGCAATCCCATCATTCTCTGCATTAAATGAAGCTTTAAGAATACGAATAGCAGTTGGACTATTTCGTAAAATCTCTCTTGCCCAGATTACACCCTCAGCTTCTAATTCTTCAATCTTTGTAATTGCATTTATCAAGCCCATCTTAAGAGCTTCCTTGGAATTATATTTTCTACATAAAAACCAAATTTCTTTTGCTTTTCTTTGACCAACAAGTCTTGCCAAATAACTAGATCCAAAACCCGCATCAAAACTACCAACTCTTGGACCTGTTTGACCAAATATTGCATTTTCAGAGGCGATACTTAGGTCACAAATCAAATGAAGTACCTGTCCTCCTCCAATTGCAAAACCAGGAACTAAGGCAATAACCACTTTAGGCAAACTTCTTATTAATCTTTGAAGTTCAAGTACATTTAATCTCTGCTTCCCTTCATCATTTTTATATCCATTTTCACCTCTTACAGTCTGATCTCCTCCAGAACAAAAAGAATAAATACCTTTTTTGTCAGGTCCCGCACCTGTAAAGAGAACTACGCCAATAGTTTCATCATTTCTTACTATATTAAATGCGTTAATAAGTTCATCTACAGTTTGTGGTCTAAATGCATTTCTTTTTTCAGGACGATTAATTGCGATTCTCGCAATTCCCTCATCTGATTTGTGAAACAATATATCCTCATAAGATTTGCATTCTGACCAATTTAAAGTTGTTTTCCCAGGTAATACTTTCATGAAACCTAATTATGCAAAGATAGAAAATGATTAATTTAAATGCCAATTATTTTTTCTAGCAGGGCATTTTTTTCACAAATTTCATTTTCTGAATCAATATCTACTTTAATTATTACAGATTTCTGGATAGAAATGCTCCAATCAAATGCCTCTCGTAATTTTTTAAAATTTGCCACACTTTTAAACTTTACTTGATAGCTCTCTGCAAGTTTTGGCCAGTTTATTTCTTTTGGCATAAGAAAAAGTTTTTTTAATTCATCTTCTTTTAAATTTTCTTTATAAATACGATTAAATATATTTCCACCATTATTATTTATCAGAAGAATTGTTAAATTCATATCGATTGAATTTTCAATCAGCCAACCGTTTATATCATGAATAAAAGCCAAATCTCCAGTCACAAGAAGTAGAGGATTTTTAATTCTAGAAATACCTAATGCAAGAGATAAAGTACCGTCTATGCCGGAAGCTCCTCTAAAGCTGAAACAATTTCTTGTTAAAGTATAATTCTCAGAAAATGTAAGCCAATCTCTAATCGGGCTACTAGCGGAGAGCATTATAGGGTTTTCGGCTGGCCAAAGTTTGGGAACAAGATTTGCAAGCATATACTCAGTAATTTGGTTATCTTGAGTAATTTTCTCTTTTATAATTTTTTTAACCTGCTCGCCTTCCTCTATTAGATCTAGAGCCATCGGAGTAAGAGACTTTTTGTGTTTTTCGTTAGTTGATAATTCCTCTAACAATAGAGTAGTAAAATTTGATAGCCCAAAATCATATTCAAGTGATTTTTTTATGGGGTCCAATTTTCTACAGTTTTTTTCTTTTATAAGAATTTGTATCCCTTCGAAGGTTGTTAAAAACTTCTCCAAATCATTTGAGGATGACATAGGACCAAGCCTCAAAAGTTGATGACAATTTATTGAATTTTTATTTTTTCTTAAGACTAATTCCCAATTAACAACTAATCCTCTCAAACCAGAATAAACACCTGAAACAGGATCAGCAAATACTGGCCAACCAGTAATTTCTTGTAATTGCTCTAAAGATTGATTGAAAGAAGTTAAATCATTTATGGAACCTTGAAAGGGACCTACTAAAATAATGCCGGATTTATCTAAATTTAAACTTTTTGAAATTTCTAAGAATTTGTTTTTATCAGATTTTTTTTCAACTTCCTGAAATATATATTTTTTCTTTAAATAAATCCTCTCAAAAACCTCCAAAACATTTTTTTTATTAAAAAATGAAATACCTAAAGGCTTATCAATAGGAATATTTAAATGAATTGGACCAGGGAAGGTTGATATTTGCTTCTCAGTAATTTGAACTAAATTTAAGATTTCATTTTCTTTTGTTTCATGAAGTCCATTTAGATTTGTACTTAAAACTCTTCTGCAGACTGAACTCAAAAAATCTTCTTGATTTACTGTTTGATTAGCGCCACAATCTTTTAATCTTAATGGTCTATCAGCAGTGAGAAATATAATACCTTTACAAGAACGGTCTGCCTCAACTGCTGCTGGCAATAAGTTACTTACGGCAGTTCCAGAAGTTGTAATAACTAAAGAAATATTACCTGATGCAGCAGAAATCCCAAGAGAGTGGAATCCCGCAGATCTCTCGTCTATTGAATTAAAAACATTTAGCAGTCCTAATTTATTTAATTCTCCAGCAGCAATTGCTAAAGGTGCTGATCTACTGCCAGGACATAGTATTAAATTTTGAACGCCTATTTTTATAAGAAGATTCAAAAGTTGTAAACTTCTAAGAAAATTTTTGCATTCAATAGATGATGTCATAATTTATATAAATGCTTTGAGATTTTCCTTAGAACTGAATTAAATAAAACATGTCTGCAACTCAAGAAAAAAGAAATTCAATACTAAAGGATTTAAGAAATCTTTTAATCTGGATATCTATTGCTTTAATTATACGATGGCAGGTTATAGAGCCAAGATGGATCCCATCCGGTTCAATGCTTCCAACTCTTCAAATACAAGATAAAATTCTTGTTGAGAAAGTAACTCCCAAAATCACCTCCAGATCAAATCTTTCAAAATTAAAAAATAAAATAGTTGTTTTTAACGTCCCGGAACAATTAATTAATGCTGGTTATGAAGCAGATACTGCACTAATAAAAAGAGTAATTGGAACACCTGGAGATAAGGTAGAAGTAAGAGACGGTAACCTTTACTTAAATGATATCATTCAAAATAATTACTTTTTTGACAATAATATTAATTACTCTATAGGTCCTTTTATTGTCCCAGAAGAGTCATTATGGGTTATGGGTGATAATAGAAATAACAGTATGGATTCACATATTTGGGGATTTTTACCCTATGAAAAGGTTATTGGCAAAGCTATTTTTAGATATTGGCCCTTTAATAAAATTGGACCTATTCGGTTCCCTGCCCTTAATACTTTAGATTAATGGGTACGTAATGTTGTAAGGTTTTTATATCTTGAAGTTGTAGAAATGTTTAATCCAGAATTTCTTGCTACTGAAAATAATGATCCAAACGATGAGAATGATTTAATCCAATATTTACAAAAACAATCTCCTGAAGTTTTGCAAAGAGTAGCAAAATCAGCTAGTGAAGATATTCAAGAAATTATTAGACATAATGTTCAAGGACTTCTTGGAATGCTTCCTTCAGATCAATTCGATGTAAAAATAACATCTTCAAAAGACAACATTGCAAATTTATTATCCTCTGCAATGATGACAGGATATTTCTTAAGACAAATGGAGCAAAGAAAAGAGCTGGAACAAACTTTTAGAAATGATGAAAACATGTCAATTGAAGAATAATAGTTTTTAAAGATTTACTTCTTCGGGAATTATTCCTAGTTCAAACAATTTTTTATATAAACTCATCAAAAATTTATTATCCTCCGGAAGTTTGTCCCACTTTTGGGAATTAATTTCATCAATTAATTTTTGACAATCTTTTATTGTAAATTTTATTGGTGCCGTAAAGTGAGCTGGAATTAAATATTCCATATCTTCAAAAGACTTTATATTTTCTAGCCATTTAAGTAGAACTTCTTTTGAACGCGGAAAAATTAATTTTTGTAAAACTGGTGCAATTTGAATCTTAGGAGTATCTTTACCCATTATTTCAACAAGAGAAGATTCCCAATCTTCGTCCCATAAAAAGGGATAAATACCGAAATGAGATCTCCAATTTCTAAGATCTTTTTTGAATGAATAATTAAATATTTCTTTTAAAGGTGGAATATTTAATTTACCTGGTTTCAAAAAAGAAGAAAATAACACTAACCTTTTCCATCCTTTTTTTCTTTGTTCGATGGAGTCAATCAAAGGTTCATCTCCTCTCTCTCTGGAATGAAAAAGAAGTGGAGTTGGATCAAAATTAAATATCTCAGGTGGTGTGGAGTCTATTCCGACTATTGCGTCTGTTACATGAAGAGTTTTAGTAGGATAATGGAAACAGCTTATCTCCTGATATCTTCCAAGTCCTAAATTCAGTGGGCCTAATGAAGACCACTTAAAGGAGTTTTTATGTGGAGTACCTTCCTCAAACAGTATTCTTGATCTTTTTGATGAAATTCCTAAAAAATCCAGTGGGAGATTGATGGGGAAACTCCATTGTCCAGGACAAAGCCAAATTTCTGCATCATTAAAAATTCTTGAAAGAGCTGGCAGTCCGATTTTATGTTCTAGTCCAGAGGCACTTGGTAGAATTATTGTTTTTACGTTGCCGTGAATCGCAATTAATTTTTCTAACTCATTTATTAATTCTTTTGTCGGAGGCAGAGGATTTATTAGCATCAATCCATTATCAACCTTTATTACCGTCATTCTTATTGGCACAGCTACGTAATAAAGTCCCTGTATTTGTTCCAAGGACCATATTTGATCAGGAATTAATTCTCTTAAAATTGTTTTCTTTTTTCCATAAGGATATAAGGGGAATAATGGCCACCAATTCCACTTTTTTAAATTTTCTTCCACCACTATCATTTATAATCAGCAAATAATTTCTTTAACTTAAATATTCCATATCTTGGAGCGAATAAAAAAGCAAATAAAAATATAAAAGTTTGAGCCAAGACAATTGATCCACCTGTTTCAAGATCAAACCAAAAACTAACGTAGATTCCAATTAGGCTTGAGATAATTGCACTTAATACTGAAATTATTGTCATATTATCAAATTTATCCGTAAGTAAATATGCTGTAGCCCCTGGTGTAATCAACATTGCAACCACCAAAATAATTCCAACAGACTGCAAGCCCACAACAGCTGCCAAAGATAAGCATGTGAGGAGTAAATAATGAAGAAAAAATACGTTAATCCCAACTGTTTTTGCATGTCTAGGATCAAAACAATAAAGCATTAAATCTTTTCTAAAAATTGATAAAAGGATAACTACCAATAAAGAAATGAATATGGTTTGTTTTACATCTGAAAGTGATATTCCTAATGGACTACCAAAAAGAATAGAGTGCAAATCAATATTACTTTTAATCTTAGAAACCAATACTATTCCAAGAGCGAAAAATCCAGTAAATACCAACCCAATAACAGTATCTTCCTTAACTCTAGATTTCTGCTTTATAAACCCTATCAATGCTACAGATCCAACTCCGAAAATAAATGCCCCTAATGAGAAAGGAAGACCTAATGCATAAGCAACCACAACACCAGGCATTACTGAATGTGACACTGCATCTCCCATTAAAGCCCATCCTTTAAGAGTCAAATAACTTGATAGGAGACCACAAACAGCAGCAACTAATGAACTCATAAGAAGTGCTTTTCTCATAAAGTCATGAGTTAAAGGATCTCTTATGAATGAATCTAAAGTTAAAAAAGAACAGAGCTCCATATAATTTTAAATTTAGGATTCTGGTCCAAACAAGAAATCAGGAGAAATCCCTCCAAAAGTGGTTGTAATATTTTCAGGAGTAAATACTTCAGAGGTCTCGCCATAGGCTACAACAGTTTTATTTATTAAAAGAACCAAATCACAAAATTCACGGACATGAATCATATCGTGCGTTGATAATAATATAGTTTTCCCCTCATTTTTAAATTGAATAAATAATTCCGAAATAAGTTTCTCAGTTCTTATATCAACACCTGAAAAAGGCTCATCAAGAAGTAATATTGACGCTCTTTGCGCAATTGCTCTAGCTAAAAAAGTTCGTTTTCTCTGACCTCCAGATAAGTTTCCAATGGGTGTAGATAATTGATCAATAAGATCAACTCTCTCAATAGCATCTTTAACCGCCTGAACATCAGACTCTCTAGCACACCTAAAAATATTCATCGAACCATATCTTCCCATCATCACTACATCCCAAACACTTATTGGAAATTGACTATCAATTCCTTCATTTTGAGGAACATAAGCAATTGTCTGATCTTTTTGAGCAGATCTTAGAGACTCTCCATTTATTCTTATTTTTCCCTTTGAAATATTTACAAAGCCTGTTAAAGCATTAAAAAAAGTCGTTTTACCAGCCCCGTTCATCCCTACTAAACCACAAATCTGGCCAGGTTTCAATCTTAAATTTGCATCATACAAAGCCACCTTACCGTTGTAATCTACGCAAATATTCTCTGCATCAATCCTAAAGTTTTGATAATTGATTGATTCCATAATTCAAAAAAGACCTTTTTTAATTAAATCCAAATTATGCTCAAGCATTTTTATGTAGGAACTGGCAGGCCCTCTATCATCGGATAATGAATCAACAAAAAGATTTCCTCCAAAATTAGCCCCAGTTTCGTTTGCAACAACCATTTGAGATTCGTTACTTACAGTACTTTCGCAAAATACAGATGGGACATTTTTTTCTTTAATTAGTGAGATTGTTCTTGTCATTCTTTTGGGAGTAATTTGACTCTCAGCATTAACTGGCCATAAATAAACTTCCTCTAATCCATAATCATTTGTTAGATATGAAAAAGCACCTTCACAACTTACTAGATACCTCTTGTCTTTATTTAAGTTATTAATAAAAAGTGAGAATTCTTTATCTATTTTAGAGAGTTTATCTTTATAAATTTTTCCATTTTCCTCAAATAATGTCCTCTTGGATGGCCTCAATTCTGATAAAGAATCCACCAGAATATCCACGTATAGGATCCCTCTTTTTGGAGAAATCCAGGCATGAGGATTGGGTTTCCCTTTATAAAAATCTTCACTGATAAAAATAGGATCTAAATCTTCAGCGACAGTGATTCTATTAACTTTTAAATTAGAAACAAATTTCTCAGCCCATAATTCAAATCCAAATCCATTATCAATAAAAACAAAAGCATTAGAGGCATTTACCAAATCGCTTGGAGTGGGTTGGTAGCCATGAACTTCAACTCCAGGTTTAGTTATTGATCTAACAATAAACTCATCTTTAGCAACATTGCTAATTATGTCAGCCAAAACAGTGAAACTTGCCAGTATTACTTCTTTACTTTCATTTTTATTTGCTATTCTCTTACATGAGCCTGAAGCAAGAGAAATCAGAAGTAACAAACTCAAAAAAATAATATTTTTTCTCATACTTTAATATTCTTTAGACTAAGAACCAAAAGATAGTTTCATAAGTGGTTTTCTAATATCAGAGATAAATCCTTTCCAATTTATTTTTTCTTTTTCAAAAGCCTTTTCAACAATTTTCTCAGAATTTTTCTTTATGAAATCCAAATCAGGTTCTTCTACTCCTTTTGTTATTGCCATAAAATCAGCCAAAGAACTTGATAATACTCTTGTTAAGTAAGCAGCACTGACAGCCTGAAAGGCTCCAGAGACAAGCCAATTTGGGCCATGTAATTTTGTTATACCTATTAAAGTCTGTCCACTCCATTCAATAACTCCCTGAGCTATTGCAGTCTTTAAAATCTCTTTAGATACCTTATCTAAAATTTCAGGAGACCAATTACATCCCCATATAGACTTAATTTCCTTAATCATTAAAGAATTTAGTACTGTCATTGCCATAACATCAATCGAGGGGATAGGAGATAAGAAAACAGTTGATGCCACAAGAATTTGATTTTTTCTTTGTATTCCTTTTAACTGCATTCTTCTTATACCTTCAATTTCAGATTGCCAGGTAACATGAAGTTCTTTCAAAAGTCTTTTTTTTGTATTTTCAATATTTTTGGATGAACTTATGAAAAACCTCCTTAAAGAAAAAGGTATATTTGATATTTCATTCTTATTCAAATCAAAAGTAATAATTTTATTTATAAAATCACCTGAAATTTGTGACTTTAGTTCTTCTAGCTGATTTTTAGCTTCTATTTCATTGGAAGTTAAAGCCACCAACCAGATTGGCATATTTTTTGGAAACTTTTCCAGCCACAAAAAATCATTTGCTGACAAAGGCAAGTTTATCAAATACAAGATTCCATCACTATTCAAAGCTTCTTCTGGAATAATTTCAGAAGAATTGTATTTAGGCAGTTTTTCGAATAAATCAAAGTCAAACTTATCTGCCTTAAAATAACTTTTTAAAACAAACTGACAACTTTGATAATATTTTGGTCCAATACAACTTATTTTTTCTTTTTCACATCTATTAAGAATCGATTCAAGTATTTTTTGTCTTTTTGAATTCTGTTTCTCTAATTCATTTGTTACTTCAAGTTCTTCAAAAAAATCTAAATCTTCATTACATAGATTTATCCAACCATCTAAATTATTTGGCTCATTAAATTTAGGCTTATCATTCTTCAAATAAAAATATCCCCCCAAACACAACGCAAAAAATCCTACTGAGCCGCCTGCAAAATGAATTAAGTCACTGACAAACCATTCACCAAAACCTAAGAACAATAAAATAATAAAAAGATTCTTTTTTGGAAACTTTATGAAATCCTTTAAAAGGTTGTCTTTACTAATATCAAACACAATGCTTTATTTCTCTAATTTTATTTTAATGCAAGTTGTGAATGAGAAAAGAGAAATTACATAAGTCGTTAATCAATAGATAAAAATTTAAGGCATTTAAAAAGACTTATTGCATAACAAGATGCTAAGTTAATAAACTATTTAAATAACCTAAGAAACATCAAGATGTCTAATTCAAATTTCAGCAATAATCCTAGACAAGAAAATTACAGAGCTCGTTCAAACAATGAAAGATCTAATTTCAGAGATAGATCAGGGGGCAGGAGAGATGGAGGCGGATTCCGCATAAGATTAAGTGATAACGAAATGAAAGCTGTTAAATCAATACAGGAGGCCTTTCAATTAAGGTCTACCGTAGCGGTTTTAGGTTTCTCTGTTAGAACACTTAGCGAAATGATCAAAGACGAGAAATTGATTGAATCAATCAAAGAATATGCAGAAAACAATAAAAACTCCTCTCCGAATAGACAATCACAAAATCCTTATGAAGAAAAGACAAAAACAGCTCCTAACCCCTTTGCAAGACCAGTAAAAAGTACATCAACTGAAGAAATCCAATCAAACGAAGTAGAAAAGGATGTCAAATAAAAAAAGAATTCTTTCAGGAGTTCAACCAACTGGTGATTTGCATATTGGGAATTGGCTTGGGGCGATTAATAATTGGGTGGCACTTCAAGAGCAATATGAAACTTTTTTATGTGTGGTTGATTTGCACGCAATCACAGCTTCATATAATCCCAAAGAATTATCTCAGAACACTATCTCTACTGCAGCTTTGTACTTAGCTTGTGGAATAGATCCAAATATATGCTCAATTTTTGTCCAAAGTCAGATTTCTGCACATTCAGAACTTTGTTGGATATTAAATTGCATGACTCCAATAAATTGGATGGAAAGAATGATTCAATTCAAAGAAAAATCCATACAACAGGGAAATAATGTATCCATTGGATTATTTGACTATCCGATACTAATGGCTGCAGACATTCTTCTTTATGACGCTGACTTTGTACCAGTAGGTGAGGATCAAAAACAACATCTTGAACTTGCCAGAGATATTGCACAACAGAGAATTAATGCCAGATTTAGTAAGGATAAAAATATTTTAAAAATCCCTCAACCAATCATCATGAAGAATGGATCAAAGATAATGAGTTTAATTGATGGTTCAAAAAAGATGAGCAAAAGTGATCCTAATGAGGGCAGTCGTATTAACTTATTGGATGCTCCTGAAATAATTACGAAAAAAATAAAAAGAGCAAAAAGTGATAGTTCTATTGGAATTGAATTTAACAACCCTGAGAGACCAGAATCTAAAAATCTTTTGATGATTTATTCAATATTATCTGGCAAAGAAATTTCTCAATGTGAAAATGATTTTTCGGAGACTGGATGGGGGACATTTAAAAAATTAATTACAGAACAACTTATTGAAGCACTAGAACCTATTCAGAAAAAATATAAATTATTAATTAATGATCCCTATCAATTAAATAAAATTCTTGATGAAGGGAAGGGAAAAGCTGAAGATCTAGCAAATCAGACTTTAAAAAGAGTTAAATCAAAATTGGGATTCTTTGAAATGGAGAAATAAATTATGCCAACAATTACCTTACCTGATGGTTCAAAAAAGGTTTTCGAAAAATCTGTAACTATTATAGAAATTGCTCAGAGCATAGGCGCTGGATTAGCGAAAGCAACAATTGCCGGGAAAGTGAATGATGTTCTTCTTGATGCAACTATTCCTATATATGAAGATTCCGAAGTTGTAATAATTACATCAAAAGATAAAGAAGGAATTGAAATAATTAGACATTCCTTTGCTCACCTTATTGGTCATGCAGTTAAACAAATTTACCCCAATATTAAAATGGCAATTGGGCCAGTAATTGAAGATGGTTTTTATTACGATGTTTTTTCTGAATATAGATTTACTCCTGAAGATTTAATAAAAATTGAAAATAGAATTAATAAATTAATACAAACAAACTACGATGTTGAAATTTTGCAAGTTTCTAAAGAAGAGGCAATTAAAACTTTTAAAGAAAGAGATGAGACTTTTAAATTACGAATAATTGAAGAAATTCCTGAAAAAGGTCTCATTAATTTATACAAACACGAAGAATATATTGATATGTGCAGAGGGCCTCACGTGCCCAATACTAGACATTTGAGACACTTTAAATTACTTAAATTATCAGGTTCATACTGGAGAGGGAATAGTGAGAATGAATCATTGCAGAGAATATATGGAACTGCATGGGCAAAAGAAAAAGAACTCAATGACTACTTAACAAGAATTGAAGAAGCGGAAAAAAGGGATCATAGAAAACTTGGTAAAAAACATTTACTATTTCATATACAAGAAGAATCACCAGGAATGATTTTTTGGCATCCAAATGGATGGACAATCTACCAAGTACTGGAAAAATACATAAGAGAAATACTCAAAAAAAATGATTATTTAGAAATTAAAACTCCCCAAGCTGTTGATAAATCTCTTTGGGAAAAATCCGGTCATTGGGAAAAATTTAGAGACGATATGTTCACTACTGCATCAGAAAATAGAACTTATGCAATTAAACCAATGAATTGTCCATGCCATATTCAAGTATTTAATCAAGGTTTAAAGAGTTATAAGGATTTACCTATTCGTCTTGCTGAATTTGGTTCTTGTCACAGAAATGAGCCCTCTGGTGCACTACACGGCTTAATGAGAGTAAGAAACTTTACTCAAGATGATGCACACATATTCTGTACAGAAGAGCAAATTCAAGAAGAGGTATCAACTTTTATAGATCTTGTTTTCGAAGTTTATAAAACTTTTGGTTTTGATGAAATCATTATCAAATTATCAACCCGTCCTGAAAAAAGAGTAGGAAGTGAAGAGATTTGGGATAAATCAGAGGAGGCTCTTACCAAAGCTCTCGATAATAAAAACCTAAAATGGCAACTCCAACCAGGAGAGGGGGCTTTTTATGGTCCCAAAATAGAATTCTCATTAAAAGATTGTCTTAATAGAGTTTGGCAATGCGGTACTATTCAGGTTGATTTCTCAATGCCTATTAGATTGGATGCAACTTATGTAGATATTGATAATGAGAAAAGAAATCCAGTTATGCTTCATAGAGCAATTTTGGGGTCCTTTGAGAGATTTATCGGAATCTTAATTGAACAATATGAGGCAAAATTCCCAATTTGGCTAGCGCCTTATCAAATAATTTTATTAAGCATTACTGATAGAAATATTGATAAGTGTTTAAAGTTTAATGAATTAATACATAATAATGGTTACCGATCAAAAGTTGATATTAGGAATGAAAAAATAGGATATAAAATAAGAGAGGCAACTCTAGGAAGAGTTCCATTAATTGCAGTTATTGGCGATAAAGAAGAGGAAATTGATTCAGTCGCTTTAAGAGCTTTGGATGGAACAAATTTAGGAATTTTCGACCTACCTAATCTATACAAATTCATGGATGAGTTAATAGAAAAAAAGGGGAAACAAAATAATTTCTAATAGATGAATTTTCTGGCATGTGATTTAGGAGGTACCAAGGTTCTATTGGGGATATTTGAAAGAGTAATAAATGATGATTCGCCTAAATTGTTATTCAAGAAGAAATATATATCTTCTGATTGGGATTCTTTTGAACTGATCCTAGAAGATTTTCTCAAAAATGAATGCAAAAATATTACTCATCCTTCTTCTGCATGTTTCGCTGTAGCTGGTCCTTTATCTAACAACAACGCAAAAATCATTAACTTGTCATGGAATATTTCTGGAAATGATTTACAGAAAAAATTTAATTTTAAAAGCTGCGAGCTAATAAATGATTTCGCTGTACAAATTTATGGAATACCTTTTTTAAAAAAAAATCAATATTCTACTATCCAGAATGGATCCCATTCTGAAGGTGCTAATAATGATTTGCATGCCATTGTTGGAGCGGGGACTGGTTTGGGCATTGCAAGAGGAATAATATCAGGGGGAAAGGTAAAAGTTCTTGCTAGTGAAGGTGGTCATGTTGAGTACTCCCCAAAGTCAAAATTAGAATGGGAATTAAAAATATGGCTTAAGAATTACCTTCAAGTTGAAAGGATATCCTGTGAAAGAATTATTAGCGGCACTGGTTTATCAAGAATTGCCGAATGGAGACTAAGCAAACCCGATGCCCAAAACCATCCTCTACAACAATATTTGAAAAAAATTAAAATTTTTGATACTGCTAGAAAAGAACTACCTGAAAAAATTTGTAATCTTTCTAAAGAAGGGGATCAAATAATGATTGAAGTTGAGAGGATATGGTTAGGCGCTTATGCCTCTCTATTGGGAGATGTTGCTCTTCAAGAATTGTGCTATGGCGGGTTATGGATTTCGGGAGGCACCGCATCAAAACATTTCAAAAACTTTAAATCAGATTTATTTTTAAAACAATTTTTCGACAAGGGAAGATTAAAAGATATTCTTAAAATAATACCTATGAAAGTAATTCTAGATGAAGAGTTTGGACTTTTTAGTGCCGCCTGCAGAGCAAAAATGCTTTTAAAAAATTAAAAACAAAAAATGTCTATTCCTGAAGTAGGTAAAAAAATAAGGGTAACAGTGCCTTCCACAACAGCCAATTTAGGGCCTGGATTCGATTGTCTAGGAGCAGCATTAGATTTATATAATGAATTTATTTTTACGAGAATTGAAGGTGGTGGAGATAGATTTGATTTAATAATGGAAAGTACAGATGGTAATCACTTAAGAGGAGGACCTGAAAACTTAGTTTTTAGAGCAGCTCAGAAAGTATGGGAGAGCGCAAATATGGACCCTTTTGCACTTGAAGCAAGAGTTAAGTTGGCAGTGCCGCCTGCACGCGGGTTGGGAAGTAGTGCTACAGCAATAGTTGCTGGACTAATCGGAGCAAATGCAATAATGGACTCTCCATTGTCCAAAGAAAAACTCCTTGAACTTGCCATTGCTATAGAAGGTCATCCTGATAATGTAGTTCCCTCTCTTCTGGGTGGGCTTTGTTTAACAGCCAGGTCTTCTTCTCAGAGATGGAGAATCATTAGATGTGATTGGCACGATTCAATTAAAGCTGTTGTAGCAATACCTGCAATTCGTCTAAGCACAAGTGAAGCAAGAAAGGTTATGCCCAAGAATGTACCTATAGCTGATGCAGTGACAAATATGGGGGCACTTACTTTGTTACTAAACGGCTTAAAAGCAGGAAATGCGGAACTCATAAAAGAGGGAATGTTTGATAAGCTACATGAACCCTATAGATGGAAACTTATTAAGGGTGGATTAGAAGTTAAAGATGCAGCACTAAATGCAGGTGCTCTAGGATGTGCAATTAGCGGGGCTGGGCCAAGTGTCTTAGCTTTGTGTAAAAAAGAAAATGGTAAAAACGTCAGTCAAGCTATGGTTAAAGCATGGGAGAAGTCAGGTGTGCCTAGCAGAGCGCCTTTCTTAAACGTTCAAACAACCGGCAGCGAATTTTGCACTGTTTCTGGTAAGTAGTTTTACTTAGGCATTTTTAATGTTATAGTCTCAAGCTAGTACAACTTCAACTAGAATAAATAAATTATTCATTACATAAATGAATTTAGAATCTTTTCCTTGGCTATCATTTATAGTTTTACTTCCTTTAATTGGGGCATTAATTATGCCTTTCTTGAGTTCAAAAGAAGGAGAAGATAATACATTCCCTAGAAATATCTCATTAAGTTTTTTATTTATAGATTTTTTACTAATAATTTGCGTCCTTTTCCAAAAATTCAATACCTCAGATAGCTCTTTACAACTGGTAGAAAGAGCTTCATGGGTACCATCTATTGGCTTAGAGTGGTCTCTTGGAGTAGATGGGTTATCTGCTCCTTTAGTAGCATTAAGCGGGTTAATTACATTTTTATCAGCTGCGGCTAGTTGGAAAATTAAGAAAAAATCTAATCTATATTTTGCTCTTTTATTAGTCCAAGCATCAGCACAGGCACTAGTTTTCCTATCTCAAGATTTCCTATTATTTTTCTTGGCCTGGGAACTTGAATTAGTTCCGGTATATCTTCTAATCGCGATTTGGGGAGGGAAAAAGAAATTATATGCTGCAACTAAATTTATTCTCTATACAGCTTTAGCTTCATTATTAATACTCATAAGTGGATTAGCGCTTGCCTTGAGTGGTGATACCTTTACTTTAAATATTACCGATTTAACCAATAAACATGTAACCGGCAGCTTAGCTTTATTATCTTATTTAGGATTTTTAATTGGTTTTGGAGTAAAACTTCCTATCTTTCCATTACATACTTGGTTACCCGATGCACATGGAGAGGCTAACGCTCCGGTTTCAATGTTACTCGCTGGAATACTCTTGAAAATGGGAGGTTATGCCCTCTTAAGATTTAATGTTCAAATATTACCTGAAGTACATCTTCAAATTGCACCTGCTCTAATTATTCTTGGAATAATTAATATAATTTATGGAGCTCTTAATGCATTTGCTCAAGATAATGTTAAAAGGAGAATTGCATGTAGCTCTGTGAGTCATATGGGTTTTGTTCTTTTAGGGATTGGAGCAGTAGATGCATTGGGTATAAGTGGGGCAATGCTCCAAATGATAAGTCACGGACTAATCGCTGCAGCTATGTTTTTTGTTACGGGCTCATTCTATGAAAGAACAAATACACTTTCGATACCCAACATGGGTGGTTTAGCAAAAGTCCTGCCAATAACTTTTGCTTTTTTCTTGGCAAGTTCTTTGGCCTCTCTTGCATTACCTGGGATGAGCGGATTTATAAGTGAAATAACTGTATTTTTAGGGATTACTAGTCAAGAAGGGTTCAGCTCTATCTTTAGATCGATCACTATTCTTATTGCAGCTATAGGTTTAGTACTAACACCAATATATCTACTATCAATGTGTAGAAGAGTATTCTTTGGCCCTAGAATTCCTGCACTAGCTAAAGTTAAAGAGATGAATGGTCGAGAATTGACGATTGGGTTCAGCTTATTGTTGCCTACTTTAGTGATAGGTTTTTGGCCAAAAATTGCGATAAATTTATACGAATCTTCAACGAATGCTCTCAGTCAGCAGCTGACTTTAGCTAAATTAGTCGGGTTAATACCAACTTTAGTTAATTAGATCACTTTAATAAATGGATACCTCAATTTTTAAATATGGAGAATTACCAGAATTTAAAAAATTTACTCCTGAAAGAATAAGCAAACAATTCCCATTAGTATTAGAAAAGATAGCTGAAGATTTTAAAAACATTGAGAAAAATTTATCTAACTATTTGATTCACAATGATTTAAATTGGGATAATGTAATAAATCCCTTAAATGAAGTCAATGAAATTCTTAGATGGAGTTGGGGAGTAATAAGTCACCTAAATGCAGTAAATAATTCTGAAAGTATAAGAGAAATTTATTCAAAATTTCTTCCAGAGATTATTAGTTTGAGTAATAAATTCGGACAAAGTAAAATAATTTACAATTCTTTAGTGAAGCTTAAAGAGATAAATAACTTTGATCAAATCAAAAACAGAATTTTGGATAAAGAAATTCTTGAGATGCAACATAGAGGAATTTCACTACAAAAGAATGATCAAGAAGAATTCAATAACATTTCAGAAAAGCTTGGAAAGCTATCAACAGACTTCAGCAATAATGTTCTTGATGCTACTAATAAATGGTTTCTAATATTAAATAAAAAATCTGACATCGATGGTCTTCCAGTACGAGTACTTGAATTGATGGCAATTTCTGCACACAACCACTTAAAAAAAGATGAAGAAGTCGATATCAAAAATGGGCCTTGGAAATTAAGTCTAGATATTCCAACTTATACTTCATTTATGACATATGCCACCGACCGTAACCTAAGAGAGAAATTATATAAGGCATTCGTTGGTAGGGCATCTCAAGGAGAAAAAAATAATTCTCAAATCATTGAAGAGATATTATCTCTTAGAACTAAACAGGCTAATCTTCTCGGTTATAAAAGTTGGGCAGAACTAAGTTTGTCAACGAAAATGGCGAAAGAAATTAAAAATGTTGAAAACCTTTTAGAAGAATTGAGAGAACCAGCATTCAAAACCGCAAAAATTGAATTAGAAACCCTCAATAAGTTTTCTAAAGCTAATGGATTTCCAAAATCACAGAATATCGAGCCATGGGATATTAGTTATTGGTCCGAACTTCTTAGAAAGGAAAAGCTCAATTTGGATCAAGAGTCTTTGAGACCTTGGTTCCCACTAAATGATGTTTTAAAAGGTTTATTTAAATTAAGTGAAAAGCTTTTTGAAATTAAAGTAGTCGAGGCAACTGATGAGGCACCTCTGTGGAATGATGACGTTTTATTTTTTAATATCCTCAATAAAGAAAATGACAAAATAGCATCATTTTACCTTGATCCATATTCGAGACCTGAATCAAAGAGGGGAGGGGCTTGGATGGATGAATGTTTGAATAAAAATAATGTTGGCAAAAAGATCCTCCCGGTAGCTTATCTCGTTTGTAATCAGACTCCACCATCAAAAGATAAACCTAGTTTGATGAGTTTTGAAGAAGTTCAGACACTTTTCCATGAATTTGGTCATGGTCTTCAACACATGCTTACTACTGTAAATCTTCCTCAAGCAGCTGGCATCAACAACGTTGAGTGGGATGCAGTCGAACTTCCAAGTCAATTTATGGAAAACTGGTGTTTTCATAAAAATACACTTATGAATATTGCTAAGCACTACAAAACAGGAGAAAAATTATCCGATGAGAATTTTGAGAAGCTCCTAAAGAATAGAACTTTTAATTGTGGTATGACTACTCTTAGACAGCTACATTTTGCAATAACAGACCTCAGATTGCACAGTAGTATTGATAAAAACGAAGGTAAAACAGCAGATGAAATTAGAAGAGAAATTGCAAAACAAACTACTGTTATTGAACCAATTCAAGAAGATCACTTTCTTTGTTGTTTTAGTCATATATTTGCAGGCGGATATTCTGCAGGATATTACTCATATAAATGGGCTGAAGTTCTAAGTGCTGATGCATTTTCAATGTTTGAAGAAGCTGATCTAGAAAACTCTGAAGATTTAGAGTTAATAGGAAAGAAATTCAAAGATACAATACTTAGCTTAGGAGGAAGCCTACCTCCATTAGACATATTTAAACTATTCAGGGGAAGAGAGCCACAAACTGATTCCTTAATAAGGCACTTAGGTCTATCTGGAGCTACTTAATAATTTCATTGATTATTTTGTCAACCACAGATTTATTTCTTACAAGGTTTCTATGTTTATATACTTTTACTGATATTTTTTTTCCAAAATTTAAATTTGTCCACCAGCCAGGGAAAACCATCATATCCCAATAAGTAAAGAAATTTATACACTCAATTTTATCAAGAAAAAAATCATTATTTGCGAGTTCTCTTAAAAACTTACTATTTATTTTCATTTCTGATATTCCTCTAAAGGGATATTTAGGTATTAATTGAGCCATCAAAGTTCCTTTATGAGGGGAACCAATAGATATTAATCTTCTTGTTCTTTTATGCCCATTAAATTTTTGCAGCCAGTATCTACCAATTATTCCTCCCATAGAAAATCCCAAAATATCTATTTCTTTTTCTAAACCATATTTCTCTAAAATTAATTTGTTTAACTTATTAGTCAAATCCAGAATTGAAGTCATTCCATATGAATGCTTAAGAGTTGGGGCAAAATATTCTATGCCAATATCATCAAGTTTTGAGGTAATAGAAGAAAAAATACTTGAAGTATTCCAAAGACCATGAATCAATATAATAGGATTTCTTTTTTCCAATACTTTAATTATTTTCAAGAATTCTTACTATTGACACCTTCCCATCGAAACCTGTGATTGGAGGATTACATTTTGTTAAAATAATTTTAACTTTATAAAGCATAAATTCCTGATTAATGATTTCTAAAATTTCGTTTGAATATTTTTCGATTGTGAAACAATATATTTTCTTTGATTGGTCTTTTAAAATTTGAACTAATTTTGAATAGTCAATTGTTTTTTCTATATCATCATTTATTGTACATTTTTCAAAATCAGTCCATAAAAATATATCTAAAATAAATAGTTGTCCCAATTCCCTTTCTTCATCAAGAACACCAACCCTAGCCCAAAGTTTAATATTCTCAATTTTTAAAAAAGTTTCCATCTTTAAAAGTTTTAAAGATCTTTATGCGTAAAGATAGCCTTTCCTGATGAAAAATCATCAACTATATTCCCATCACCTTTTAGGAAATATTTATAAGTTACCAAACCTTCTAGACCTACAGGTCCCCTTGGTGGAAGAGTTTGAGTAGATATGCCAACTTCAGCGCCAAATCCATATCTAAACCCATCTGCAAACCTAGTAGAGCAATTATGAAAAACACCTGCACTATCAACTACATTCATAAATTTATTGGCAGTATTTGAATTTTCAGTAATTATTCCATCTGTATGTTTTGAACTATATTTTTGAATATGAGTGATTGCCTCCTCAAGATCATCAACAATTTTTATCGATAGAATTAAATCCAAATATTCTGTTCCCCAATCTTCTAGGCTAGCCTCATACTTTAACCCTAATTTAACTGATCTCTTATCTCCGATTAATTTAACATCATTATAATTAAAAAGAGGAATGGCCTTTTCTAAAAAAGCTGGTGCGATATCTTTATGGACTAATAAAGTTTCGATAGCATTACATGCTGCCGGATATTGAATTTTGCTGTCCAAAGCAACTGATAAAGCCATCTCTAAATTTGCCTCAATATCTATGAACAAGTGACAAATTCCATCAGCATGGCCTAGCACAGGAATTTTTGTATTCTCCTGAATAAATTTAACTAATTCATTACTTCCTCTTGGAATTATTAAATTAATATATTTCTCAAGATTTAACATCGCCATGCTATCTTTCCTGCTTGTTAGTAAACATATTGCATTTTCATCAAGACCTGATTCATTTAAACCTTCTTGTAATGCTTTCACTATTGAAGTATTTGTTAAATTAGCTTCACTACCTCCCTTTAGCATTACTCCATTACCCGATCTTATTGCTAAAGAACTAATCTGCATTACGGCATCTGGCCTTGATTCAAAAATAACCCCTAAGACTCCAATTGGCACAGTTTTTCTTTCTAAGATCAATCCCTTTGCAAGCAATCTTTTTATTTGAACTTGATTTACAGGGTCAGCCAAATCGCCAACTTTTCTTACTCCTTCAATTCCTGAATTTAGTTTTGATTTTGATAACTTTAATCTAGAAAGTAAAGCCCTAGAAATACCTTTTTTTTCTGCATTTGAATAATCCTCATTATTAGCCTCTAATATTTCTTTAGAATTTTTTTCTAGATAATCAGCCATAAAATTTAAGGCTTTAATTCGATTTTGATTTTCAGTCTGACTTATTTTTATTGACCCCAAACGAACTTTCTCAGCTTTTTCTAAAAGATCATTACCTGGTTGGGGAACTTCAAAGATATTAGACATAATATTTTTTAGTTAATCTAATAATAATTCAAATTAACGATTCTTTAAAGTAAATTTTTTTCTGAATTAATATCTAAAAAATAATTGAACTTGACTTTTCCAATCTCCATTCGAATCATAAGAACCTAATAATTCTAAGTTTGGATTTGCCTGAAAAGTCAAAATTCCTAAAGGTGAAATATCATCTCTACCTGGAACGGTTTGAAAGGCAAAATTTATTTTATCAGTAATATCAAGCCCTATTTCGGCTACCCAAGCTTGAGAAGAAAATTCTTCATTAGAAGATGATTGACCATCATTCTCAATATCTAGATTCTCATTAGAAAAAATATTATTTAATGAATCATTATTTTCTACTAATGCTGGATATAGAGATAACTGAAATCTTTCGCTAAATGCATCAGCATTATTAAGTTGAGAAATAAATGCTCTATTTATTAAATTTGCAGAGTTACCTCCAATCAAACCAATTATTTGTGATCTGTTATAACTTGGAGTACTTCTTAATTGGATTCTTTTATTTTCATCAGCAAAAGATAATTGATCTAAAAATCCTTCATAAGATGCTTCAATTTTGATAAGCCTTGAATTGCCAATCCCAAATGCACCATTAGCACTTGAAGTAGCATCAACAGCAACATCACCCGAGATATTTAAATCCTGATTGTTTTCACTTATAGGAATTATAGAATCTGGGACTTTACTGACTAGAGAAAAATTAATAAATGGAACTACACCACTTCTCGATGCAAATAAAATGTAATTATCTTTATTTTTATCAAGTTTAAAAGGAGTAGTATATAGATTTGCTCTACCTTTCCTAAGATAAATAAGACCCCTAGCATTTAAATCTTTTCCAACCTCGCCATTTAAAGTAAGGTCTAATTTGGTATCTAAATAAGCTTGAACTATTTCTGAATATTGAAGTTTAAAATCTGGTCCAAGTTTTAATTTAAGATTATTAAAACTTAAATTATCCAAATAATTTGGTAAATTTTCACCTAAAAGAACAGAATTCAAAATTGTTTCATTTGAAATTATTTCAATATTCTTTTCATTATTCCAATAGAGTTCTGGCCAATCTTTTTCATCCTTTTTTCGAATAAGATTTTTTCCTTTTTTATCATTTTGATTGGTACTATTTAAATTAATAAATCCATTATTAAAAGATAGAGATCCACCCAAAATAGGACTTTCAAATGATCCACTTAAATCTAAATCTGAATCTATTAAAAAATTAAAATTATCTTTCTTTAAATTAAATCCATTCGTTATCATATTAATTTCTGCCTTCTTGGAATTATTATTACTATAAAAAGGCAAAGAACCTTTTATAAAAATTTCTCCAGAATCTTCAGACTGTGCTTGAAAATTGTTTATCTCTAAAGAATCAAAATCAAAAATTATTAAGCTATTTATATCGTTTAGACTATTATCAAAAAAACCAATTTCAGAATCTTTAATTACGAAAAATCCATTTAATATAGGTTTATTCAAGGTTCCTTTTAAAATCATTCTAAGATTCACATCACCCTCTTTAAAAGTAAAGTATTCAGCAGCAAAAATATCTAATAACTCAATGAAATTTCCATTTCCAATCAATCTTAGATCTAAATTATCTGATTTATTTATAGGTATTGAGCCTTTAAAACTTATTGGAATTTTAGAATCATTTATAAGCAAAGAGAAGTCAATATCGAAAACAGAGTTATTAAATTCAATAATGCCTTTTTCAAATAATAAATTGTTATTTTTTATTGATGAGTTGTTAGAAGAAATTTGACTTAAGAAAGATTTATCATCAAGGTTATAAAATAAATAGATATCAAGACCACCGAGAAAATCTCTTGGTTTATTTAAAAAAATATTTGAAGCACTTAATGGTAGTTTTTTTATTTTTAAAGAACCATTACCTTTTAATAATCCCCCTTCTAAATCAATAGAAAATTCCTCTTTTTTA